>JANQIO010000044.1 GCA_028282105.1 Halieaceae bacterium
GCCTACGGCGTCGATATCAAGTACCGCACCGGCTTTTGGAACGGCCGGCCCCTGAAAAGCCGCATGCAGGAACTGGCGGAGGCGCTGGGCGAATTCGGCATCTGGGTGCGGCTGCACTACGTGTACCCCTACCCTCACGTTGACCATGTGATTCCGCTGATGGCCGAGGGCAAGATCACGCCCTACCTGGATATCCCCTTCCAGCACGGCAGCCCGCGGGTACTCAAGGCCATGAAACGGCCGGCGGCTGCCGAAAACACCCTGGAGCGGATTCGCGCCTGGCGTGACATCTGCCCGCAGATCACCCTGCGCTCCACCTTTATCGTCGGCTTCCCCGGCGAGACCGAGGAAGATTTTGAGGTACTGCTGGATTTCCTGGAGGAAGCCCAACTCGACCGGGTGGGCTGCTTCCAGTACTCGCCGGTTGAGGGTGCCGCCGCCAACGAACTACCCGGGCACGTTCCCGCCGAGGTGATGCAGGATCGCTGGGAGCGCTTTATGGCGACTCAGCAAGCTATCAGCGCCCAGAAGCTGCAGGACAAGATCGGCAGCACCCAAGAAATCCTGATCGACAGCGTGGATGAAGAAGGCGCTGTGGGCCGCACCCACGCCGATGCGCCGGAGATCGACGGGCTGGTGCACCTGCCGGGCATTACCGATCTTGCGCCGGGTGATTTTGTCGAGGCCGACATCAGCGGCGCTGACGAGTATGACCTCTACGTCTAGTCATTCCTGAATCCACTGGCTATCACTCCCGCGACAGCTCTCTGCCATTCCCGCGCAGGCGGCAGCTTAGCCAGCGCCCGCGATTCGACCGGCCATGATGCCCGTCAGAATGGCCAGGTAATTGCCCACCGCGTATCCGATCAACGCCATGAGGATGGCCACCGGCACCAGCGTGGGCCGGTGGTAGGCCGCCACCACCGGCGCCGAGGCGGCCCCACCGATATTTGCTGCCGAGGCAATCGCCGCGCTGTGCACATCTACCTTGAAGATATAGGAGCCCGCCAGGCAGAAAGCTCCGTGAATAGAGATCCAGATAAAGGCGCCAAGCACGAACCAGGGTGCCTGTGACAGGCCCTCTAGTGAGGCTCTTGCGCCCATACCCGCCACAAACACATACATGATGGCCATGGCGATGTTCTGGGAGCCAGGGATATTGCGGGCCGGGCTCACGGACAGTGTGAGGCTGAGGGTTGTCACCAACAGAATCACCCAGGTCGAGGTGGACAACACGCTCTCGATCACCGGCAGCATGGGCGCCAGCAGGTAAGACAGCCAGGTCACACCCATAGCCAGGCAGGCGAGGTTGAGGTAGTCGATCATCGTCACCGGCCGCTCCTCAACATGCAGCTCCACCGCCGCGGCCTCCATTTTCGCGATACGATCCTCAGGCACCCGCGCCCAGGCGTTGAACTTCTCCGCGAAAGCGCGGGAGCTGAGCAGAATGGGCAGCCACACCACGTACACCAGGTTGTCTGCCAGCACTGCCAGGCCGACGTGTTCCGGCTCACCCTCCAGGGCCAGGTGGGCCGCCGCCATATTGCCAGTGCCGCCAATCCAGCTACCGGCCAGGGTGCCGAAGGCTTTCCAGGCATCGGGCTCCAGGAAACCGCTTACCAGCCAGTAGGAAAACACACCGCCAACCACCACGCCCGCGGTACCCATCAGCATCACGGCGACACCTCCGCCCATCACGCGGATGGCCGCAGGCACGTTGACGGACAGCAGCATCAGGCAGATCGCCATCGGCAGGGCAAACTCGCGCATGCCGCCGTAAACCGGCGAGCCGTTAACCAGGATCTTTTCTTCCATGCCGAACAGCACGTCGGTATTGCTGAGGAAGATCGGCGTTGAATAGATAAAAATCAGTGGCGGGATAGAGTCGAATAATTTCCAGCGTGTACGCTGCTCGACAAAGAACCAGAAGGCGGCGATGGCCATCAGGGTGAACATCACGCCGGCGCTGGATTGAATCACACTCTATCCCCTTCTGTTGTTCTTGTTATGCCCGTCAGTCTGCAACTGGCAGCGACGGGCTGCAACAGGGTACATGCGATAGACACCCATTGCATTGATCGTGGCCACCGCGATTATACTTGGCGTCTTGAACGTAGGGCTGCATCCCGCTGACTCTGCAGCCCCGTCACTCGCCATAGACATCATCACAAAGCCAAGGCATGAACCTGCTTCTGTTCCGTGACAGCGACCGCATCGGCGCTGACCGCATCCGTCTCACCGACCATCGCCTGCAACACCTGCGCGAGGTGATCGACGCCAGCGAGGGCGACAGCCTGCGTGTGGGCGAAATCAATGGCCGCATGGGCGAGGCCGAACTGCTGAAGCTGGCCCCGGATGAAGCCCTGCTGGACGTGGCCCTGGTCAACGAGCCGCCGCCGAAGTTGCCGCTGACCCTGGTACTGGCGCTACCGCGGCCTAAGATGCTGCGCCGCATCCTGCGCATGGTGGCGGAGCTGGGTGTGGAATCGCTGCATTTGATAAACAGCTATCGGGTGGAGAAAAGCTACTGGCAGACCCCGGTGCTGGACCCGGCAGTCATCGAGGACTATTTCCTGGAGGGGCTCAGCCAGTCACGCGACACCGTGCTGCCGTCGGTGGCGCTGCACAAACGCTTCAAACCCTTCGTTGAGGACGACCTACCCGGCCTGCTCGAAGGCCGCGCGGGCCTGCTGGCCCACCCGGGCCATTATCCGCCCTGCCCTCGGGGTGGCGGCAACCCGCGCCTGCTGGTAATCGGGCCGGAAGGTGGCTTTATTCCCTACGAGGTTGAGAAGCTGGAATCTGCCGGCTGCGAAATCGTGAGCCTGGGCCCTCGCATCCTGCGCGTCGAGAACGCCGTGGCGGCGCTGGTATCACAGCTGGCGGTTTAGAAGAGTGCTGGCGTTCGGTGCCTCCGGGAGCTGCCAGGCGCTACTCCCATGCGTATTCCACCAAAGTGAATCCAGGTCAGAACTCGTAGCGCAGTTCTGCCCCGTACATCAGCGGGTTGGCGGCGTTGAAACCACCGATGCCGGCTGAGTCGACAATGGCAGTGCCGCCGACGATGTAATCTTCGTCGGTGAGATTGGTGCCGTAGAGCGCTCCGCTCCACTTGCCATCCCTGGAGACCCAGTTGATGCGGGCCGACAGGTCGAACTGCTCATCCTCCAGCCACAGGCCGGAGTTACAGCTGGAAGCATCAAAGCAGTACTCCACGTCTTCCTTGAGGCTGGTCTGGATGCGCGGCATCACCAGGCCGATGGGCGAATCCCAGGTGTACTGAATGGCCAGGAAATAGGTGGCCTCCGGCAACCGCGGCAGGTTCTCACCCGAGCGGTCGTTGGGGCAGGAGTCAATCTGCAGCAGAGTCAGATCGAAGCGTTCACAGCCCTCGTCCACAGGCTGGCTGGGGTCACCCACGGTCAGCAGTACATCGTCGAATTCATCCACGTCGCCATCGTTCCAACTGGCGTTGAAGGTCACCATCCAGTTGGGTGAGGGAATCCAGACGGTTTCCAGCTCCAGGCCCATAATGGTGGATTCGGCCGCATTCAGGGTGGCCGGTGCCGGGCTCAGTAATTCCGGGTTCACCACCACGGTGGTAAGCTGGCGATTCTTGTAGTCGGCGTGGAAAGCGGCCGCATTGACGCGCAACTGGCGATCAAACAGGTCGAGCTTGATACCCAGCTCCCAGTTCTCCACCTCTTCCGGCTTGAAGGTTTCCAGTTCACCGGTGGGCGCCTCGGACAGACCGCCGGACAGGAAGCCCTCGCTGTAGGTCAGGTAGATCGAACCGGTGTCGATCCAGTCGCCGGGGTCCAGCAGGTACTGGATGCTGCCCATGAAGGTGGTGTCGTCATCCGTGGTCTTGCCACTGTCCACGTCACTGAATTCAAACTCGAAGTTGGGGTTGTACTCGAACACGCTGCGATCCACGGAGTACACCCCGTTGAACAGCTCTGTCACCTGCCCACCATTGGCATCGAGAGTCGCCGCCACCGGCGTCAGGATGGTACGGGTCAGTTCCCGCTCTTCGTCGGTGTAGCGAACCCCCAGGGTGGAACGCCATTTGTCGGTCCAGGCCCACTCCAACTGCGCAAAGGCGGCCCAGGCCTCGTTATCAGTTTCCCGGGCATCAGACTGGGCATTCAGGGAAAACAGGCCGCCGATGGCCGGGTCGTAGGGGCCGAGCAAGGCGGTTTGCTGCTGCCCGTCGGTTTCCTCACTGAAATAGAACACCCCTGCGACGTAGGTCAGGCGGTCATCTGCAGTACTGCCGGTGAACTGGAATTCCTGGCTGAACTGGTCGGTATCGCGCTTGTTACCCGCCGGGTGGGTGAACTGGGTGCGGTGCAGCCACTGCAGGGAGGTATGGTCGAGGTCATCGTCCTGCCCCGCCAGCGTATTGCGGTAGGCGGTGATGCTCTTGATGGTGAGGTTATCGGTGACCTCCCACTCCGCGGTCAGCGAGGCCATCTCAGTTTCCGCCTCATAGGTACCATCCAGGTCGGAAATCACCTCATTGGCGTTGCCGGCATCGATGTTGTCCTGGCAGAAATCGTTCAAGGTGCGCCCGGTCGAGGGTACTACGCCGGTGATATTGAACAGCGCCGCCTGCCAGCCCTGCACATCCGGCACCAGCACGCACTTCTGTGGCCGGGTGGTCTGCTCGGTATCGGTATAGTTGAGGTTCAGGTCCAGCGTCAGGCTGTCGGTCGCCAGCCAGCGAAACTGGGCGATGGCGTTGATGCGGTCCTCATCCATGAAATCGTCGTCGAGGAACTTGTTGTCGACAAAGCCATCGCGGCTCACCGTGGACAGCGAGAAGCGCGACCAGAGAGTGTCGGTAATCGGCACATTCAGCACGCCCGCCACGTCGAGGCGGTCGTAGTTGCCAACCCGCGTTTCGATCATGCCCTCCACCGATTCGGTAGGTCGATTGGTGGTGAATACCAGCGCGCCACCCGTGGTGTTCTTGCCAAACAGCGTGCCCTGGGGACCACGCAGTACCTGCACCGATTCGATATCTACCAGGTCCAGCAGCGCACCATCCGGGCGGCCGATATAGACCTCGTCAATGTAGATGCCCACCCCGGAGTCGATGTTGACCTCGGTGTTGCGCTGGCCGACGCCGCGGATGTATATGTTGGCCAGGGGAGCAGTGCCGTTGGCGGCGTGCACGTCGATATTGGGAGCGATTTCATTGAGCTGCCTGAGGTTGCGAATACCGGCTTCGCGCAGGGCGCCGGAGTTCAGAGCGGTCACCGCCACCGGGGTTTCCTGCAGGCTTTCCTGGCGCCGCCGGGCGGTGACGAATACCTCTTCCAGCACCCGCAATTCCTCTGCGGCAACGTGACTGGGAAGGCTGGGCATAGCTGTGCAGGCCAGCGCCAGGGCGAGGGCGCGCTGCTTGGGCTTCGGGTAATACATCTGACAACCCCTTACATTGCTTATCGTTATGGTTGTGGTGCTGAACTTCCCTGCGTTTGAGGATATAGCAGGCACACCACTGCGCAAGTAGGGGGTTACGTCTGGCTAAACCACCGGATGTTTTTTCACCCAGGCTGTTGACATCTCCGGGCCAGGCGGAGATACGCGCTCTTCAGGGTGCTAAGCAAGCTCACGACCGGCACGCCATGCGACCACGGCAAGCAGCAAGGCCAGCCCCGACAAGTAGGCAATACCTGTCGCGGGGCCCGCACCGACCGGCAGCATCACCGTTTCCAACGGTGCGATTTGCTGGTACTGCTGCAGCGATATACGGTTGCGGGAAATCACCGCCGGGCCCACGGCATCGCTGATCTCCGCCAGCTTGGCGCCGGCGCTGTCGAGAAAGTGGCGACTGGCGGCGGCATCTGCCTGCGCCAGCCGGTAAAGGGCACGCTGGGCCAGTAGCGCCGGTGAGAGATACTGCAAGGCCGACAGGCCTGCCTCTCGCGATTCTGCTGCATCTCGAAATGCAGCCACCGTCGGCGCCGTGTACTCGCGGACCCGCTCGTTGGCCAGGAAGGTGCTGCGGTAGTATCCCGGCACCTCCTCATCGCCTACCGACAGCTCCGGGTGATCCGCCAGGAATCCCTCGGTGAGTGCCGCGGTCTGCCGCGCCGCTTCCGCCTCAGCGACACGTGCCACCGACAACTGCGCCAGCTTCGACGGCGGCGGATTGAGCGCCTGCACCGCCGAGTCGACTACCGCGGGAATAGCAAAGATCAGCACCAGCCAGCAGGCCAGCAGGCGCGCAGCCACCGCTTCCGCCTGCCGCGACGCTGCGACCAGGCAGAAGATCAGCGTGAACCAGAAAACCATGTAGGCCATACAGACCCCGGCCCAAATCAGATACTCCGACGCGGCGGCCGCTGCCATCAGGAAGCCGCCCAACATCACCAGCAACACCAGGCCACACAACAAACCGTTGCGTAGCAGCAGACGCGCCAGGATCACTTGCCGCAGACTGACGGCATTGGATAGCAGCAGCCGCGCGCGGCCACTGGCAAGGTCCGAGGCAATCACGTCAAATGACAGCGCAATCATCAGCACTGGCAAGACCACAATCAGGAAGAATGCGAAATCAAAGCGCCCGAGCGCCAGTATCAGCGGATTGTCGAATTCGTAGCGCTCGACCATGGAGATCTCATTGCGCCAGGCGCCGACCGTCAGGCGCGAAGGCATGATGTCCCGGTACCCGATAGCGAGATGTGCCAGCGCACCGGGCGTGTGGGTGGCCGCCTGTCGCACATCCATGGGCCGGGCGTCATAGGGTGTCGACTCGGCCGCGCCGCTTTCTATGTCTGCGAGCGAGCTACGCCAGTCCTGCATGCGCGCTTCGACCTGAGACTCGTGCAATGCCTGGCCAGCGACATAGGCCTGTTTCCACTGCAGCCCGGACCAGACAGCATACAGGGACGCCAACAGGGCAACAGCGAATACCAGGCCACTGGCCAGGGAACGTCGCAGCCGCAGCCATTCCAGCTTCATCAGCACAGCAGTCATCGCGCACGCTCCATGTCACCAGCACGGGCGACTGCGTTCCTGGCAAACAGGAAGGCGGCTGCCAACCAAACCAGCAGCGCCAGCAGATCCCACAAATATTGGCTGGCAAACCGCGACCAGGGCGGCAGGCTACCGTGGAAATCGGCAATCTCGCCCCAGAATTCCGGGTCACTCTGGTAGCCATAGCCGGCATCGCCGGCATTGAGCATCATGTCGTCGTTCATCTGCTTGATGATCTTCTGCCGGTGCAGTTCCGCCTCCTGCGTGAACGCCAGGTGGTGCGCGCGATCAGTGCCGGCCAGGCCTGCCGACAGGCGCGCGACTGCCAGGGTCGGGGACACCATCGACAGCGCGGAGAGGGTGCGCTCCTGCGCGGCGTGTACAGCGTCCAGTTCGCGGTAGACCTCGGCATAGAGCGGATCCGCATACTCTTCGCTGAACTGCAGTTCGTAAGCCGCGTAGTCAATGGGTAGCTCCTCCACGCTTTGCACACCGTATTTCTCCAGCGCCTGCTGCCGGGCGGTGTCGCGCAATTCATCGCTGTCCCAGAACGCCATGCCGATCTCCCCCAGCGAATTGGCTATTTCGGTGGCATCGGGCTGCGGCGAGCGGGCCAACGCCAGCTCACCTGCCAGCCGCGGCACCAGCACCACGAACACAAACCAGAAGGCAAACAGGCCGATCGCCGCACTGCGCCGATTGGGGCTGAGGGCCGAGACCCCCAGCGCCACCAGGCAGAACGCCAGCAGATAAACGCTGTAGGCCACGGCCAGGCCAAGCGTGCGCAACTGCGGGTCGGGTTGATGAGCGTCGATATCTGAAAACGCTACGGCCAGCATCGAGCAGGCCACCAGCGGCAGCAGTATCAACAGCAACAAACGCAGCGCCGCCAGCAGCTTGCCGGCGAACACCGCATCACTGGTCACGCCGGTCCCCAGCAGTTGGCGCAAGGTGCCGTCCTCCCTTTCACCTGCGTAGCTGGGAAACAGCGCGAGTACGATTAACAGCGGCACCAGCGCCTGCAGCACCCAGGCCGGGCTGAGGTTTTCGAAGGTCGAGGAGGCCCCCGCCGACTCCGCGTAGCGGAAGGTGGCCGGGTTGCGACGGTGCGCCTCCATCCACACCGCAAGGCCGGCGTAGTCGACGGTGCCTGGGTCGAAACTCGCCAGCGCCGGCAGGGGTTTGAAGGCGTAGCGGGAAAAATGCGCCGCGGAATGGGGATTGCGTGCTCCCTGCCCCAGCCACACCTCGCGGTCGGCTGCCAGCGCGCTGTTCCGTTCGCGATCAAAGCTGGCAGTGCGCTCCGCCCCGATCAACACGGCACCCAGCATCACCAGCACCACGGCGACGAACACCGCCATGACGCGGTGATTTCGGAAAACCAGCGTAAGGTCCTTGGCCGCAATCTGTCGGGCAATCATGCGGCGCTACTCACCGCGTCATGCATATGCGCCAGATAGATCGACTCCAGCTCGCTGGCGCTCACTGACGCGGCATCGACGATTTCGACCAGTTCCCCGGCCCGGAGGATGCCAAGCCGGTGGCCCACTTCACGCGCCCGGAACAGGTCATGGGTCACCATCAGGATGGCGACGTCCCTGGCATTCATATTGCGCAGCAATTCGCAGAAGTCGTTGGCGGCTTTCGGGTCGAGGCCTGACATAGGCTCATCCAGCAGCAGTACCTGGGCGCGCTTGGCCAGCGCAATGGCGATGCCGACCTTCTGACGCATACCCTTTGAGTAGGTCGCCGCGCGCTGATGGACGGCCTCCTTCTGCAAGCCTGCCGCCTCGAGACCCGAGAGCAGGTCGGAGTCGCTGACCCTGCTGCCACCCAGGCTGGCGAAGAACCTGAGGTTCTCAAATCCAGTCAACTCAGGATACAGCGCCACCTGCTCAGGGATGTACGCCGTCAAGGCGCGGGCCGCCTCCGGCTCCGCGGCAACATCTTTGCCACAAATCAGCGCGCTGCCGCCACTGGGTGACAGGAAGCCAAGAAACAGGTTGATGGTGGTGGTCTTGCCTGCCCCATTGGCGCCAAGGAAACAGAAGGTCTCCCGCGCCGGGACCGTGAAAGACAGGCCGTTGAGGGCGACGGTGTCGCCGAATCGCTTCGAGAGCTCTCTCGCTTCAATCATGGGTGGTCTCCTGTCGAACCCCGGCATCCGGCTTGTGCGCGAGGGGCTGCCGATGCAAGTTGTCGCTACGCCTACAGAGGCATGCCCCGTGTTAGTGTTGCAGCGATCCTGTCGCCTGCAGCAGTCTTATGGCAGCCAGACGTGCATAATGCAGCTAGCCATCCCAAGGTGCGCAATAGAGTGGAACGCTAAAATGATACAGTATATCATTGCCAGACATGTGCAATTCGCTTTAGTTCCCGGTACCGGCACTGATCGACCGAGAGCTGCCAGATACCCTGCTATGAGAATCTTGACCGTTGCCCTTGCGCTCTCACTTGCTGCCTGCCCGTGGCGCGCGGCACTGGCCAATGAACTGGGTGAGTACGGCGCCGGCCAGGGCAGTCATGTGCACGGGTCTGCAAGCCTGCAGATCGTTCTGGAGCGCTCTGTGCTGGAGATTCAGCTCTCATCCCCGGCCGTCAACCTGCTGGGCTTTGAAGGGCCGGCCAACAGCGCCGAGAAGCGCAGCAGCGTGGAGAGCGTGCGCCGCAAGCTGGAACAGCCCGCTGGCCTGTTCCTGGTGCCGGGATCGGGATGCCAGCTCCGCGAGGAAGGTCTGAGCATCAGCGGCCTGCCAGTAGTGCACGACGACGATGAACATGAAGCGGCTGAGCATCACCATGAGGAAGGTCATCATGACGACGATGACCATCACGACGATGAAGGCCATCACGATGACGACGACCATGAAGATGGTCATCATGAGAAAGATCATCATGGCGAGGGCGATCATGAAGAGGATCATCATGAGAAAGACCATCATGAAGACGATCACCATCAAGAAGGCCATCATGAAGACGGCCATCACGATGGGGAGCATCACGATGGGGAGCATGACGATGAAGAGCACAGCGACATCGTGGTGAGCTACCAGTTTAACTGCAGCCAGCCGGGTGCCGCAGACGTCATGCAACTGCCCCTGCTCAGCGAGTTTCCCGGCATTGAAAAACTGGACGTCCAGTGGATTGTGTCTGGCAAGCAAGGCGCGCGCACGCTAACCCAGGGCGCACAGACTCTGAGATTGAGGTAAGCACTCATGCAGGACATCAGCGAGACTCTCCAGCAAGCCGAAGCGAACTGTGATGCCCACGGCTCACGCCTGACCACCAAACGCAAGCGGGTACTGGCCTGCCTGCTGGAATCCGGCCGGGCGCAGTCAGCCTACGACCTGATCGACAGCGTAAAACAGAGCTATGGCGATCATATGCAACCTACCACCATGTATCGAATGCTGGATTTCCTGGTGTCTGAAAACCTGGCGCACAAGCTGCATCTGGCCAACAAATATGTCGCCTGTTCGCATATTACCTGCGATACCTGTGAGCACAGCCACGAAGTCCCGCAGTTCCTGATCTGCAATGCCTGCAACCGCGTGGATGAAATTCGTATCGATAGCGAACTGATAAGGCAGCTGACCAATAACGTTAGCCAGGCGGGCTACACCCTAATGAGCCCGCAGGTCGAGCTGCACTGCCTGTGCGGCGACTGCGCCGCCAAAGCCGCCTAGCCAACGCATAACTGACACGGAACAAGTGATGGAAAGCCAACCCGTTTCGGCCGACAACGCCGGTAACAAAGCAGAACCAGGCCAACGCCTGCAAACCCGGGCCGATGTGGTCGCCATCGGTCTGTCGGTAGGGTGCCTGCTGCACTGCCTGGCGCTTCCGCTGGCGCTGGCCCTGCTCCCCACCCTGCCGATGGGCTGGCTGAGCGATGAGCAATTCCACCGCTGGCTGCTGGTAGCCATCCTGCCCACCAGCGTGGTCGCGCTGTTCATGGGCTGCCGCCGGCACCAGCATTTCAGTGTCATCGCCATAGGCATGGTGGGTTTGATTGTGTTGGTGCTGGCCGCCATTTTTGGTCACGACGTACTTGGGGAGATTGGCGAAAAGGCTGTCACCTCGGTGGGGGCCGTGATCATTGCCGCGAGCCATATTCTCAACCAGCGATACTGCCGGCAGTCCGCCTGCCACTGCTGACAAACTCCGCCCACTGCCATGGCGCAGCCAATCCCCACCAATATCATTACCGGCTTTCTCGGCGTCGGTAAAACCACCGCCATCCAGCACCTGCTGGCGCAGAAGCCGGCTGACGAACGCTGGGCTATCCTGGTCAACGAATTCGGGGAAGTGGGTATTGATGGCAGCCTGATGGCGGGCAGCAACAGCGAAGACCAGGGCATCTTCATCCGCGAGGTCCCGGGCGGTTGTATGTGCTGCACAGCGGGATTGCCGATGCAGATCGCACTCAACATGCTACTGGCGCGCGCCAAACCGCATCGACTGCTGATTGAACCCACCGGCCTGGGGCATCCGCGGGAAGTGCTGGCCAGCCTGGCCGCTCCTCACTACCGGGAGCTGATCGACCTGCGCGCCACCGTGACCCTGGTCGATGCGCGGCAGGTCAGCCGCGGTGAGCTGCTGGATCACGCGACTTTCCGGGAGCAGTTGGCCGTGTCGGATGTCATTGTCGCCAGCAAGGCAGACCTGTACGGCCCGCAGGATCTGGCCGCGCTGGAGGCCTTCCTGAACGCCTCAGAGGGCTTGCAGGGAAGAGCGCTGTACCCCGTTGAGCAGGGCGCGTTGCAACCGGCCTGGCTTGTGCCAGCGACCCGCCAGGACCTCGACAAGGTTCCGCCCGCGCCGATAATGTCCGCCAGCGCCGCCGCTGAAACCGCAGAGCCGGAGCTCCCCGAACAGGGCTACCTGTGCATGGCCAACCAGGGCGAGGGGTTTCACAGCCTGGGCTGGATTTTCAGCCACAGCTGGGTGTTCGATGAAGAGAAGCTGCTGGCCGTGGTGAACAGCATTGACGCCGAGCGCGCCAAAGGTGTGTTTATCACCGATCGAGGCGTGGCGGCCTTCAATAAGTCGGGAGACGTGTTGACGCGACTCGAGTTGGACGACTGCCTCGATAGCCGCATGGAGTGCATTGGTCGCAACGAGCAGGCGCTAAGCGGTCTGGAGAGCGCCCTGCTCGACTGCGTTATCGCCCGCTAGGGCTTTACTCAAACGGTTCGAGACGATCCACTGCCATGTAGTAGGCAGATCGGGCCACCTCATTCTCGGTAAGCGTGGTTGCCAGCTTGCCTTCCAGCCAGAAGGGGTTGTAGATGCTGGCCAACTCCAGCCCGTCTGCGTACTCCGCGTAGACAATCTGGTTGGGCGGTGGCGGCGGCATATGCAGGCAGGCGCCGAAGTACGGCACCAGGAAGAACTTCGTCACCTTCTCGTCTTCGCCGAATTCCAGGGGCACGATGAACCCCGGCAGGCGAATCGCCGCGCCGTCCAGCGACTCGACAACACGGGTGGACACCAGCGCTTCCTCCCAGCGCCCGCCGGCCAGCTCATTCTCTGCGGCAGACAGCTGGCTTGCCAGCACGTCTTCCTCGGACCCATCGACGATTTCATCGATGTACTGCGGCGGGTTCATCAGGGCATCCAGGTCTTCCTGGGGCAGCAGGTCAATCCACTCCAGCTCTTTATAGGCACCGGTCCCTTCGTCAGCGGCCAGCGCCGCGGGTACTGACGCGGTAACAAGTGAGAGGAGCGCAGCAAAAAGAATGCGCACCGGCGCGGTACGGCTGATTGAGGCGTAGAACAAAATGGACTCCGGCTGGGGCTGTACACTGGAATTCGATGCTTTATATCATAACTAGTTCAAGCCACCCACCGACCCTTAGGAGTTCCCCCTGGTCGTCGCCGTCAGGAACCTGCGCTTTCAATACACCGATGACGGCGCCCCACTTCTTGATATCCCGGCCTGGTCTGTAGGCGCCGGGGAACGTGTTTTCCTGCAGGGCCCTTCCGGGTCCGGTAAATCGACTCTCCTCAATCTGCTGGCCGGTGTGCTGCTGCCCAGCGATGGTGAAATAGAGATTCTCGGCAAACGGCTGGACCGGATGAGCGGTGGCCAGCGGGATCGCTGGCGAGCCCAGGCGATTGGGGTGGTGTTCCAGCAGTTCAACCTGATTCCCTACCTGGACGCCGTGGACAATATCCGCCTCGCCGCCCATTTCGGACCCCAGCGCGTGGCGGGCAACGCCGCCGAAGAGCTGCTGCGCGCGCTAAACATCGAAGAAGCCATGTTTCACCGGGCCACCTCGCAGTTGAGCATCGGCCAGCAACAGCGTGTGGCCATTGCCAGGGCCCTGGTCAACCGCCCCGCCCTGCTCATCGCCGACGAACCCACCTCGTCCCTGGACGCGCGCAACCGTGACCAGTTCATGGAGCTACTGCTGGCACAGGCGCAAGCCAGTGACACGGCCGTGGTATTTGTCAGCCACGATCCCAGCCTGGCCGGGTACTTCCAACGCGTTGAACCGCTGGCGTCCCTGAACCGGGCGACGGGCACTCAACCCGCTGCAGGCGCTCCCTGATGTTCCTGCGACTGGCCAACCAGAGCCTCTGGAGCCGGCGCGGTTCCGTGAGTCTCACCTTCCTGGCTATCACGGTCAGCGTGTTCGTGCTGCTGGGTATCGAGAAGATTCGCGAGCAGACCCGGGCCAGCTTCAGCAGCACCATCGCCGGCACCGACCTGGTGGTGGGCGCGCGCACTGGCGATATCAACCTGCTGCTGTACTCGGTGTTTCGGCTCGGAACCCCCACCAACAACATCGGCTGGAAGAGCTACCAGGACATCCTCGGCGCGCCCGAGGTCGCCTGGGCAATTCCGCTATCGCTGGGAGATTCCCACCGCGGCTACCGGGTGGTGGGCACCAACCTCAGCTACTTCGAGCACTACCGCTACGGGCAGGACCAGCCGCTGAGACTGGCTACCGGCAAGCCCTTTGAATCCACCTTCGACGTGGTATTGGGCAGCACCGTGGCCAGGAGTCTCGGTTATGGACTGGGCGACAAACTGGTGTTGGCCCACGGGCTTGGGCAAACCTCTTTCAGCGAGCATTCGCAGACGCCGTTTGCCGTCAGCGGTATCCTGGCGCCTACCGGCACACCGGTGGACAACACCCTGCACATCAGCCTGACCGGCCTCGAAGCCATGCACGTGGGCTGGAACGAGGGCGTGAACCTGACCGCCAAGGCCAGCACAGCCAGGCAACTAGAGGATGCCGAGCTGGTCCCTGACAGCATCACCGCGGTGCTGGTGGGACTCAACTCGAAACTGTCGACCTTTGGCTTCCAGCGCGCCATCAACAACTACCGGCGCGAGCCGTTGCTGGCTATCCTGCCGGGCGTCACCCTCACCCAGCTCTGGGAAACCATGGGCGCCGCGGAACAGGCCCTGCGGCTGATATCAGTGCTGGTACTGGTGGCCTCGCTGCTGGGCCTGGCGGCCATGTTGCTGGCCTCGATCAGGGAGCGGCAGCGGGAAATCGCCGTGATGCGCGCCATGGGTGCCTCACCACGTTACCTGCTGGCGCTGATCGAAGCTGAGGCCCTGCTAATCACGCTGGCGGCTTGCCTGGTGGCGGCGCTGTCCCTGGAACTGGTCACGCTGTTGGCCGGACAGCTGATTGGCGACCAGACCGGACTGCGAATTACACCCTCACTGCCGACAGCCATTCAGCTCGGCTACCTGCTGATGATTTTGCTTGGCGCCATGCTGCTCAGCCTGATTCCGGCCATCGCCGCCTATCGCCAGGCCCTGCACCAGTCACTGGCCTGAGCCGGGCCGCGTTCAGGAAGAGGCTACGCCCACCGGGCAGGCCACGCCGGTGCCGCCCAGGCCGCAATAACCGCCGGGGTTCTTGGCAAGGTACTGTTGGTGATAGTCCTCGGCATAGTAAAACTCAGCGGCCGGGACGATTTCCGTGGTGATCTCGCCATAGCCGGCCTGTGCCAGCACCGGCTGGAACGCGGTCTTTGAAGCCTCGGCCGCCTCAGCCTGGGCTTCGCTGAATGTGTAGATACCGGAGCGGTACTGGGTGCCCATATCGTTACCCTGGCGCATCCCCTGGGTGGGGTCGTGGCCTTCCCAGAAGGTCTTCAGCAGCTGCTCATAGCTGATCACCGCCGGGTCGTAGATGACCAACACCACTTCATTGTGGCCGGTCTGGCCGCTGCAGACTTCCCGATAGGTGGGATTGGGCGTGACGCCCGCGGCATAACCCACAGCCGTGGTCCACACGCCCTCCAGCTGCCAGAACATGCGCTCCACGCCCCAGAAGCAGCCCATGCCGAAGACCGCCTGCTGATAGCCCTCGGGGAACGGCGGCTTGAGCGGGTTGCCGTTTACGAAGTGCTGAGCCGGCACCGGCATCGCCATATCCCGCCCCGGCAGCGCGCTGTCTGCGGTCGGCATCAGGTGTTTCTTACGAATATCGAAAAGGCCCATGGCGGTACTCCTGCTCCCGGTAATCATCTGGTCGGTGTGGGTGGTACGTGATTGTAAGGCATCCAGACCGCCGCTTTGACCACCGCTGCATGGATTTGCTGCCGTGCAGTCTGTGGCCTATTTGTCACCTGCAGCGAACTTTCCTGTCATGCAACTGTCAAAGAGAATCGATATATTTCATTCACTTACGCCATTAATTTAATTGGCGTCTTAGGTAAAACTGTGGCAAATTCAGGCCATGAATGAAGTTTCTGGCGTGTATGGCCAGCGGAAATGTTAGCGGTTGGTCGCTTTGCGAGGCACACAAGTTGCCGCAAATCGACAGCAGCTGTAGCGAGGAAGCAGCCACACCCGGGTGGGCAGAACCCACCGGTGAGTTCTCATTGACTCAGGTCGAATAGAGAACCACGCCTCCCTTAAAAGAATCAGGCGGTAACAAGAAAGATGCAAGAAGCCCAAACCTTTAACATGCACGAGTTCTCCAGTCGCAAGCTGTGGGAAATGGTCAGCGCTGACGGCGCCGAGCAGGATGCCTCCCCTGAGGAACTGCTGGCCGCGGTACGCGAACTGGCCCATCGTCGCCACTACCTCACCGAACTGGTACAAATCGGCAAGTTGAAGCCGCAGAACCTGTAACTCGCCCCGCACCCCCGCTTGGCCAAGCCGCCTAAAGTCCGGTCCTCCGCCGGCGAGATCGACAAGTTCCTTACCCGCAGCAAAACGCTGGCCCAACGCGCGGCAAGTGGTGCGCGCCTTTTGTTTGCGATTGACGCCACCGCCAGCCGCCAGCCCACCTGGGATCGCGCCTGCCAGTTGCAGGGCGAGATGTTCATGGCCACCCAGAACCTCGGCGGCCTGGCCGTGCAACTCGCCTACTTCCGCGGCCTGGGTGAATTGCGCGCCACCCGCTGGCTGCTGGATGAGCACGCCCTGCTCAAACAGATGAACCGGGTGCAGTGTGAGGGTGGCATGACCCAGATCGAGCGGCTTCTCAATCACTGCCTGCGCGAACATCGCGAGGCACCGGTGAAGGCGGTGGTTTTCATCGGTGATGCCTGTGAGGAAAACCCCGACCGCCTGGCCGCCAGGGCCGGCGAGCTGGGAATAGCCGGCCTGCCGCTGTTTATGTTCCAGGAAGGCGGCGACCCCATGGTGGAGCGTGTGTTTAAACAACTGGCTCGCCTGAGCGGCGGCGCCTGGGCCCGCTTCGACCACGCCAGTCCACACCAGCTGGCGGAATTGCTGGGCGCCGTGGCTCGCTACGCCGCTGCCGGCAAGTCCGCCATGCTGGAGCATGGCGGTGGGGATGGCGGGAGCGCTAAACTGCTGCTTGACCAACTGAAGTAGGAGCCCCCGTGCCCCGCCTTATCCTGTTACTGGCCATCGGCCTAGCCGTCTGGATTATCTACCAGCGCATCAAGGCCATGCCGCCCCAGCAGCGCAAACCCGCCTATCTCAAGCTGGGCATCGGCTTGCTGGTGGTTGTGGTGGTCGTCGGTGTGGTGTCAGGTCGCATGCACTGGCTGAGCGCGGCGATTACCGGCGCCCTGGTCGGCGCGATCCGCCTGTTGCCGGTCCTGGCGCAGTTGTTCCCTGTTTTTCAGCAGATCCGCCGCCAGTCTGGCGGCCCGGGCGGCACCAGCCGCTCTGAGGTGGAAACCGCTATTCTGAAAATGGTGCTGGACCATGAGTCCGGCGACCTCAGCGGTGAGGTGCTGGCCGGAGACTTTGCCGGTCGCGGTCTGGACAGTCTGGACCAGGCCGACCTGGAGACCTTGCTGGCCTACTGCCGCAGCCAGGATCTGGATTCCGCGCGACTGCTGGAGAGCTATCTGCAGCGCCGCTTTGGCGCCGACTGGGGCGGTGACTACACGCCGCCCTCAGACAGCGGCAGCGATATGAGCACCAGCGAAGCCCTGGCCATACTCGGCCTGGAAGCAGGCGCCGACAAGCAGGCCATCGTCGACGCCCATCGCAAGCTGATGCAGAAACTGCACCCGGACCGCGGCGGCAATGACTACCTGGCGGCCAAGCTCAACCAGGCGAAAGATACGCTACTTGGCTAATCCTTCGGCAGTTCGCTTGGATGCACACGGGCTTGGCGCTACACTGCGCGCCGTCTGACAGCACCGGAGCAAAGAGCAGCACCATGAGTGACGTTTTCGTAGTACGCAACCAGCTGGGCCAGTACTGGGGTAAGAAGAAGCGTTGGGTGGATGGCACCAAGCCGCGCACCGTCGCCCACTTCAAGCACGAGGACGAGGGCCTGAACCAACTGGTGGAGCTGTCTTCGAAGGACATCGAGCTGCGCGGCGAAGTGGCCGGCGTAGCGCTGGATGAACGCGGCGTACCGGTGGTGGAGCCCAGTGAACACCTGATCCCGGAGGAAGAGGAACTGCTGACCGAAACAGCCTCAGGCGGGGAAGACGGCGGCGCAGGCACTGCAGACAGCGCGCACGACGAAATGCCCCCTGCCAGCGACGAGGACACACCTCCCAGCCCTTGAAACTTTCACCTTACACCGCATATCCAATGCTATGACGCCCCTGCTGCGGGCCTGCAATGAGGTGAATTGAGATGCGTATCCTGCTGTTCCTGGCCACCAACCTGGCGGTGGTGTTTGTACTCGGCATTGTGCTGAGCCTGCTGGGTTTCGATCAGCTGATGGCCCGCAACGGTGTCGGCATCAACACCACCGGCACGCTGTTCTTCTGCGCCATCTTCGGCTTTGGGGGCTCACTGGTGTCGCTATTCATCTCCAAGTGGATGGCCAAGCGCGGCACCGGCACCCAGATCATTGACCAGCCGCGCAACGAGAGTGAGCGCTGGCTGGTGGATACAGTCGCAGAGCTGGCCCGGGATGCCGGCATCGGCATGCCCGAGGTCGGGGTGTTTCCCAGCCAGGTGTCCAATGCTTTCGCCACGGGCTGGAACCGCAACGACGCGCTGGTTGCGGTGAGCCAGGGCCTGCTGCAGCGCTTTAACAGGGATGAAATTCGCGCGGTCCTGGCCCACGAAATCGGTCACGTGGCCAACGGTGACATGGTCACCCTGACCATGATCCAGGGCGTGGTGAACACTTTTGTACTGTTCTTCTCGCGGGTGATTGGCCACACCGTGGACCGCGTGGTGTTCAAGAATGAGCGCGGCTTTGGCCCCGGTTACTGGATTGGCACCATCGTCGCCCAGATCGTGCTGAGCATTTTCGCCTCCATGATTGTGATGTGGTTCTCCCGCTGGCGCGAGTTCCGGGCCGACGCCGCCGGTGCGCAGTTGGCCGGCAGCGCCGCCATGATCGGCGCCCTGCAGCGCCTGCAGGCCGAGCAGGGGCAACCCCAGGACCTGCCTGGCGAGCTCACCGCCTTCGGCATCAGTGAACAGTTAAAGGAGGGTGCAGCCAAGCTGCTGATGTCGCATCCGCCATTGCCGGAGCGTATCGCCGCGCTACAGCGCGGCTGAGGGACAGCTGCGGGTCCAGCTCGGCGGCAAGCGGCCAGCCCGGGTTTGCGAAAGACGCCTGGCCTAACTGAGTAGATAGTCCGACATCGGCTGCACGTTGAGGCACTCGAAGTCGACAAAGCGGGCGCAGCTCTCGATCATCCTGCCCAACTGGGCCTCCAGCTCCTGGTCAGAGCTGGCGTCGTAGAAGGCGTGCGGGGAATCCAGCGCCGCATTCGGAAAGCTCTCCTCGACGATAGCGTGAATCACCGGCGCGCCCTCGCTGAGAGCGCGCACCACCAGGTTCTGCCGGTAGGCAAAGGTCGACTGGGTAGCGATGGCGATGGGCGTGTGACTGCCCTGCCAGATATCCAGCCACTCAGACTCCGGGAGCTTCTCCGGGCGCCTCAGGAACACGACCTGGGTCCAGCCGCCCATGCGCTGACGCAGGGACTGCTCATGCACCAGGGGCGCGGACTCGGTCACCAGGTAGGCGTGGAAATGGTCGCAGTGTTGCGCAATCAGTGCTTCCAAAGGCTGCCGGTAAATCGCGCTGTTAAGCCATACCGACACCATGGCGTCCGCCGCCGGGCAGAGTTTGGCCTGTCGCAAATCGGCACCCGCCGCCACGTCGCTGTCGGCCACCGCCAGGCGCAGGCCGCGGGCGCCCGCCTCCATCAGTGCCGGGGCCAGCGCCAGCAGCTCGTCTCGCAGGGCGTCGACCGGCTGGCCGGCGCGCTTCCAGAGCGGGTAGAGAAGCTTCTCCATAGCGTTGCTCAGGGCACGGCATAAGGGGGTGAGATGGTGGCCGCATTGTCCATGCGCAGCTCCGCCCCGTTGACGAACCAGGATTCGTCAGAAGCCAGGTAGACCACCATATTGGCGATATCCACCGGCTCACACATGGAGCCATCGGTGCCCATGGCGTCTACCTCTTCCTGGGTGGCGGTGTCCTTGCCGGTGGCGACCTTGACCACCATCGGCGTCTTCACCCCGTCGGGGTGAATCGAATTGCAGCGGATACCGTTCTTGCGTTCGCGGCAATACAGGGCAACGCTCTTGGTGAGTGCCGCTACCGCGCCCTTGCTGGCGCTGTAGGCGGCGATGTAAGACATACCCTGCAAGGCCGCCACCGACGACATATTGATAATGGAGCCGCCATCGCCGCTGGCTTCGATAGCCGGCAGCGCGTGCTTGCAGCCCAGGAACACGCCTTCGCTGTTGACTGCGAAGATCTTTCGCCAGCTCTCCAGCTCGGTATCCACCGGCGACCCCATGGCCATCAGGCCGGCGTTGTTGACCAGGATATCCAGCCGCCCGAAATGCTCTACCGCGCGGGCTACCACGGCCTCCCAGTTGGCCTCGTCGGCCACATCGTGGCGCATGAAAACAGCCGCTGCGCCGATCTGGTCGGCCACTGCCTGGCCGTCGACCTCGTTGAGATCAGTCAGCACCACCCGGGCGCCCTCTTCCGCCAGGCGGATGGCATCCGCGCGACCCATACCGCTGGCGGCCCCGGTGACAATGGCCACTTTGTCCTGCACGCGCCCCATTGAAAGACTCCTCGAGCATCACTGTCTACTGAATTCTGTAGGGTAGTTCCGGCGCGTCAGCCCGCGCCGGGACTGGCAAAAGCTATCACCGCGAGTATGCTAGCATCCACATTTTTGAGGAACGCGACACGCAATGACTGAGCCCGGTTCAAACTCTCGACTCGTTAGCCTGCTGTACCGGGCAGGTATCGTCTGCCTGATTCTCATGCCGTTGGCCGTACTGGCCGTGCGCCTGGGTGTGAACTTCCGCATTGGCCTGCTGCTGTTCGCCGCCAGCGGCCTGCTGGCCGGCGTGGTGATTGTGCTGCTCATTATCGCCAGCCTGCTGCCCGCCTCTCGCGACCGGCGAGGCCAGGTGCTGCTCAAATCGCTGCCCGCGGTGCCGCCGGTGCTGCTGTTAAGCGCCATTCTCAGTACCGGCGGGCAGTACCCGCCCATCCATGACATCACCACGGACACCGAAGATCCGCCCCTGTTCGACGCCGGTGTGGATTACCGGGGCGAGGGCTCCAACCCCATCGATATAAAACCGGACGTGATTGCCAAGCAGAAGGCCTTCTACACTGACCTCGACAGCATCGTGAGCGAACTACCCCCGGAAACGGCGTTTCAGCGCGCCGCCAGCATCGCCGAAGAAATGGGCTGGGAAATCTACAACAGCGACCCCACCAATGGCCTGATCGAGGCGGAGTACACCTCCTTCTGGTTCGGTTTCAAGGATGACATCGTGATTCGCATTCGTCGGGCAAACGGTGGCAGCGAGGTCGACCTGCGCTCGGTGTCCCGGGTGGGTGTCAGTGACCTCGGCGCCAACGCCGCCAGGATCAAGGCCTTCGCCGAGAGCTTCTAGTGTTGAGCCGCCTGCTAGCCGCATGCTGTCTGCTGCTTGCCACAGCGGCCTCCGCACAGCCTGCAGAAACCCCGGACTACCTCAGTTTCAAGACCGAGGACGAGGCTAACTCCACGGAGATCTACCGCGGCGCCAGCCCTGCGGTGGTGCACGTCACCAACGTCGCCCTGCAGCGCAATTTTTTCAGCCGCAACGTAATGGAAGTACCCCAGGGCGCGGGCTCCGGCTTTGTCTGGGACCGCAACGGCCTGGTGGTCACCAATTTTCACGTGATCGCCCGCGCCAACCGAATCATGGTGGAATTGCAGGACGGCAGCGACTGGGAAGCCACGGTGATTGGCGTCGCCCCGGAGAAGGACCTGGCGGTGCTGCGTATCGAGGCGCCGGAAGAACAGCTGTTCCCGCTGCCTATCGGTGATTCCACGGAACTGGAGATTGGCCGCAAGGTGCTGGCCATCGGCAATCCCTTCGGTCTCGACACCACGCTGACCACCGGCGTGGTCAGCGCCCTCGGCCGCGAGATCCGCGCCCCCAACAATCGGGTGATTCGCAACGTGATCCAAACCGACGCCGCGATCAATCCGGGCAACTCCGGCGGCCCGCTGCTCAACTCCCTGGGGCAGCTGATTGGCGTCAACACCGCCATCTATAGCCCGTCGGGCGCCAGCGCCGGCATCGGCTTTGCGATTCCGGTGAATACGGTCAGGGAAGTGGTGCCCCAGCTGATCAGCTTCGGCCGGCTCTACCGGCCGGTGATCGGCATCGAACTCGCCAGTGATCGCTGGGCGCGGCGCTACCGCATCGACGGCGTGCCGGTGGTGCGCACCTTCCCGGGCCTGCCGGCAGACAAGGCCGGTATTCGCGGCGCCTGGCGCAACAATCGCGGCGAGTGGATGCTGGGCGACGTCATCGTGGGGCTGGACGGCGCAGCGGTGAAGTCCAGTGACGACTACCTGAGCTTCATGGAGCAGCGCAAACCCGGCGACACGGTGACGGTGACCACGCGCCGGGATGGCAAGGAGCGCGATTTCAGGATCGAGCTGGCAGAGCCTCAATAAAACGCTTGATACGCAGCACTGCCTGTTTGATCACCGGCCGCGGCTGGGCCAGGCCGACCCGCACACAGTTCTTCGCCGAGGGGCCGAACGCGTCCCCGGGCACCACCGACACCAGCTCCGCGTCCAACAGCGCCCTGGCAAACTCTCGGCCGTTCATTCCGGTGCCGTCCACATCACACATCACGAACATGCCGGCCTTGGGCCGGTGGCAGTGGATGCCGTTGAGCTTTTCCAGCTTTTCCACCACATAGTCGGCGCGCTCGGCGTAGTCCTGGCGCATGCTGGCCACGTACTCCTGGTCGTTCTCCAGGGCAAAGGCGCTGGCATCCTGGATAAACTGGGGGCAGCCGAACAGGGTAGCGCCGGCGTGGGCGCCGAGGCGTTCGATCAGGTTCTGCGGCGCCACCACCCAGCCAATTCTCCAGCCGCTCATGGCGTGGGACTTTGACAGCCCGTCAACCATCACCACATTGTCCAGGTGCTCGCTGCTGGCGCGCAGGGAGCGGTGGCGCCCCGAGTAGGTGAACATGGAGTACACCTCGTCACACACCAGCCAGAGGTTGCGTTCACGACAAAAGGCCGCCAGCTCCGCGAGCTCGCGCCGCCCGATAAGGCTGCCCGTGGGGTTACCGGGCGTGTTGATAAACACCACGCGGGTGCGTTCGGTCACCGCCGCCTTGACCGCCTCCATATCCAGCTTGAAATCCTGCTCAACCAACAGCGGCACTGAGACCACCTTGGCATCGATCGCCGCCATGATGGACGGGTAACCGACATACATGGGCTCCGGTATCACCACCTCGTCACCCGGGTTCAGCAGGCAACTCATCACCGAGTAGATGGCATTGGTCGCCCCGGGGAAAATCGCCACTTCGGATGGGCTGCAGGGGTGTTTGGAGGTGGCGGTTTCCAGGTCGGCCACGGCGCGCCGCAGTTTCATCTCACCCAGCGCCGGCGAGTAGTGCGTGCGGCCTACCCGCAGGTGTGACACGGCGTTGTCGATGATCGGCTCCGGGGTGCGGAAATCCGGGTCACCCACGCACAGCAGGATCACATCCTCGCCGTTGTTCTTCATGGCTACGGCGCGGTCGTGGGTTTCCCAGGCGCCGTGATCCTGGTGGGTCAGGCGATCGATCTGCTGGCTGAAGCGGGCTTCAAACATGCGCTCGTGTCTTCCGAAAAAAGGCCGCTAGCATAGCGCAACCACATGACCCGCGCACCATCACAGTGCACGGCCAGGGGTCAGGACAGGGTGCCCCCGTCGACCCGAATATCCTCGCCATTGATATGCCGCCCGTCCTCGGAGGCCAGCATGGCAATCACCCCCGCTACCACTTCGGGGCCCTTGGGGCCATCCAGTGAGCTGATGCGGATAAGCTGCTCGCGGCCGGGCATATCAGGCATGGCCGGCGCCCGGGTCATCGGCGTCTGGATGTCGCCCGGGCAAACGCAGTTGGCGCGGATGCCGTCCTTTGCATACTCCACGGCGATGGAGCGAGTCAGGGCCAGCACCGCACCCTTACTGGCCGCATAGGCTGCTCCCCAGTGCAGGCCCGCAAGTCCTGCGGTGGAAGAGGCGTTGACGATACTGCCGCCGCTCTCCTTGAGATGGGGAATGGCCGCCCTGTTCATAAAAAACGTGCCGTTGAGGTTGATACCCATAAGCTGCGACCAGCTCGCGGCACTGGTGTCGTGGAAACGCTCAAAGCGCAGGATGCCGGCCATATGCACCAGGGCGTAGAGACTGCCCAACTGGTCGACACAGGCCTGCACACAGGCTTCGGCCTGGGCCTCGTCACTGACATCACAGGCATGGGCCACCGACCCACCGCCGATAGAGTCCGCTGTCGCCCGGGCGGCATCGAGATCGAGATCGGCGCAGAACACCGCGGCCCCCTCTTCGGCCAGCCGCCGCGCCGTCGCCTGGCCAATACCGCTGCCGGCGCCGGTCACCAGCGCCACCCTGTTTTCAAACCGTTGCATAGTGCACTCCCGGTGAATGCTGTTGCCTGCGCTCGCAATGCGCTATTGCGCGGGGTCGTCCCAGCCGCCGATTACGGCAAGGCTGAGGGAATCGCGTTCCCCGCCGTAAAAGCTATCCAGAACGTCCGCGAACACGTCTCCGGAGCATACCGTATCGAACAGTGTCATCGAGGAACGTAGTTTAAGAGCATCGACCACACCGAGAATCTGTTCCGGTGGGGCGTCCCGGTGCTGCAGTAGCAGAGCGCAGCAGCGGCGCAGGCGGCTGCCCAGCTCGGGGTGCGCCAGGAAGGCGCGGGCTTCCTGCAGGGAGCGTATGGCGTAGCGCTGGGCGGTGGCGCTGTGACCCAGCCCCTGGACCTCCGGAAACACAAACCACATCCAGTGGCTGGTTTTGCGGCCGGCCTGCAGCTCCGCCATGACCTGATCAATCACGCCCTCCTGGGCCCACAGGAAGCGCTGCAGGTCGCAGGCTTCAGCCACTGCCGTCCCTGCGATCAAACACTGCGTGCTCACCCAGCTCCTGTCCCGCCAGGCCTTCGCGCAAAACCCGCTGATAGAAATCCCGGAGGGTCTCCTCGCCGTACTCGGCAGTGGCATCGGCGTCATAACGGCCACTGTCCTGGTCCCATAGCAGCATCGATTCGGTCGCGTAGTAGTGACCGATGCGGGCAAACTCTGCACGTTCCCGTGCCGCGCGGCTAAATCGGCCGACCACATCCAGCAGGCCTGCCACGCGCAACAGGAACCCCGGAGGAAGCTTTCGAAAACGCGGTGGTCTGCCCACCAGTTCGAACAGCATTTCCCCCTGCTGACGCGGAGTGAGAGCCGGGCCGGGGCCACCGATGGGCGCCACCACATTCTGCAGTACAGGGTCTTCTATACAGTTGACGATGAAGCGCGCCAGGTCGGGCTCGGAAATCGGTTTGCAGGCCGTCAGCTCACCATCGCCGAACATCATGAAGGCCTTGCCGCGCTTGACCCGCTCCACCTGGCCCGCCAGCGACTTGAAGAAAGCGGTAGGTCGCACAATGCTGTAGCGCAGGCCGCTGTCGATCAACAGCTTTTCAAAGTCCAGCTTGGCCTGCTGGAAGGCCAGCCGTGGCTTCTGTACACAGATCGCGGACAGCAGGATAAAGTGCGCCTCGCAGCCGCGGGCTTTCTCCAGCAGGTTGAGGTTGGCATCGCGATCAACGCGGCGGGCGTCTTCCGGCGCCCCACTGCGGCTGGCAATACAGGAGATAACGACATCGAAGTGTTCGCCACGCAGTCCTTTGCGCAGCGATGCGGTGTCACAGACGTCAGCCGTGCGCAGCTCGGCACCGGCCAGGCAGCTTTGCACGCCGGGGTCGGCGACCAGCCGGCGTACCAGCGCTACCGTGTCATAGCCCCGGGCAAGCAGTTCGCGAACCACGGCGCGACCGATATAGCCGGTGGCTCCCGCCACCAGTACCCGCTTCGCGCTACCCCCTGTGCCGTCCTGCAATGCCATGGCCGGAGTCTCGCACGGTCCCCGGCGTCAGTCGCGCCAGGCCTGCGGGTCAATATCGAGATCAGCCCACTGGTCGGGATCAAGCTGCGGCACCTCCACCTGGCTGCGCTGGCCATCAAAGTCCTTGAGCAGCCGGAAGGCGGTGGGCATCAGCAAGCCGACGGCCAGCAGGTTGACCACGCCGCACAGGGCCATGGTGAGGTCGATAAAGCCGAACACCGTACCCAGGTCCTGTAGCGAGCCCCACATCACCAGCGCCAGTACCAGCACCCGGAAAACCCGGAACAGGGTCTGGTTCTCCTCGCTGAAGTAGTTGAGGCTGTTCTCACCGAGGTAGTAGTTGTACATGATGGAGCTGAAGGCAAACAGCAGCAGCGCCACACTGACAAAACCCTCGCCCCAGTCGCCCACATGGTCGCCCATCGCCGCCTGGGTCAGTGCGACGCCGTTCACGCCAGCCGCGCCAGGCTGGTAGGCGTCGGACAGCAGGATGATGACCGCGGTGCAGCTGCAGAGAATCAGGGTGTCGATAAACACACTCAGGGACTGCACCATGCCCTGGTGCGCCGGGTGCGGCACGTAGGCGACGGCGGCAACGTTCGGCGCGCTGCCCAGGCCCGCCTCATTGCTAAACAGGCCACGCTTCACACCCTCCATCACGACTGCCGCAAAGCCGCCTCCCACCAGCTGCTCGAAACCCATCGCGGATTTGACGATATGGGCGATGGCGCCGGGCACCTCGGTGATATTGGTTGCCAGCACGTACAGGGCCACCAGCACATAGCCCGCCGCCATGATCGGCACCACGAACTCCGCCACGTGGGCGATGCGCTTGATACCGCCAAAGATAGTGATACCCACCATGACCGTGAGCGCCGCCCCGGTCATCCACACCGGCACATTGAAGGAGGCTTTGATGGAGGTGGCAACGATAAATGACTGCACCGCATTGAAGCCGAAGCCAAAGGTAATCAGCAGCAGGATGGAATACACCACCGCCATGCCCGGCCGCTTGAGGCCATGTTTCATATAGTAAGCCGGCCCACCGCGGTAAGTGCCGTCCGGCTCCGCACGCTTGTAGAGCTGAGCCAGCGAGCACTCGAAGAAGCTCGTCGCCATGCCCATCAGGCCGATCAGCCACATCCAGAACACAGCGCCCGGGCCACCCACTGTGATGGCCACGGCGACGCCGGCAATATTGCCGCCGCCCACACGGCCAGCCACGCTGACCACCAGCGCCTGGAAGGAAGACAGGTGGCCCTCCTTCTCGTGAATGCCGCGCCGCAGGGAGCTGAACATGGCGCCAAAGAAACGGAACTGCACAAAGCGCGAGGCCACCGTTAACCAGAGGCCCAGGCCCACCAGCAGTACGATCAGTACATAGCTCCAGAGAAAATCGCCAATCGCGTGCAGCATGGACTTACTCGCTTACGCCGAAGTAAAAGATGATCGCAACCGCGGGCGGCACCACGTAGCGAATGAGGATATGCCAGAGCTTGAAAAAAAGCGGGCTGGAGAATTCCAGCTCTTCTACGCTGGCCTGGGTTGAGACAAACCAGCCGACAAACACGGCGATCAGCAAACCGCCCAGGGGCAGCAGGATCTGATTGGAGAAAAAGTCCATCAGGTCATTGATGGTCAGCCCGGCCACCTTGAAATCGCCCAGCAGGTTGTATGACAGGGCGCTAACCACGCTCAATACGGCGATGCTGCCCACCACCACCAGCGCGCTGGTGTGACGGGCGAAGCCGTGGTGGTCCTCCATCCAGGCGGTGACCGATTCGATCAGGCCCACCATGGAAGTGATTCCGGCCACTGACAGCAGCAGGAAGAAGGCCACGCTGAAGAAGTAGCCGCCCGGCATCTGTGCAAAGGCCACCGGCAGGGTCTGGAAAATCAGGCCCGCACCCGCGGCCGGGTCCAGGCCGTTGCTGAACACCGCCGGAAAGATCACCAGACCCGCCAGCAGCGCTACCACCGTATCGGCAATAACGATGATCAGCACCGAGCCGGGAATAGAGACCGTTTTCGGCAGGTAGGCGCCGAAGGTCATCATGCCTCCCATGGCCACCCCGATAGAGAAGAAGGCCTGGCCCACCGCTATCAGGAACACCTCCGGTTTGATGCGGCTGAAATCCGGCTCGAACAACCACACCACGGCCTCTCTCATGCCGCCGGCAAAGACGTTGTACAGCGCCAGCAGCGCCAGCAGCCCGAACAGCACGGGCATGAGTACGGTGACGGCGCGCTCGATACCACCCTGCACGCCGGAGTAGATGATGTACCCGGTGATGGCCAGGCCGATCAGCGTCCAGAACAGCATGCCGGTGGGGTCTGCCAGCACCGTGGCGAACTCCGCCTCGGCGATTCCGCTGTCAAAGCCCGTGAAACCGGTGCTAATGGCCTTGAACAGATACCACAGCACCCAACCCACCACGACCGCGTAGACGATCTCGATGGTGAAAGCCGCCAGCAGCCCCATATGCCCCACCAGCTGCCAGCCTTTATGCCGGTTTTCAGCGGTGGCGACATTGCGCATGGCCAGCGGCGGGCTCATCTTGCCGCGCCGGCCCACGAACAGCTCGGCAATCAGGATCGGTACGCCGATACCGAATACACAGGCGAGATAAACCAGCACAAACGCCGAACCGCCATTCTCACCGGCCACATAGGGAAAGCGCCAGATATTGCCGAGGCCGACCGCAAAGCCAACCGAGGCCATAAGAAATGCCCACCGCGAGGACCAATGTTCGTGGCTGCCACCTGACAGGGCCATATTATTATTCTCCAGAGTGTTACGCGCTGAGAGTAGCGCGTATCAGGTGCTCGAGTCTAAACACCCAAAAAGGGGTCAGAGCCCTTTTTCAACAAAAGCGCAATTTTGGGGTCAGAGCCCTTTTTCGAAGAAAAAGGGCTCTGACCCCGATGGTGGTTACAGCGCGCCGTCCATGCGCTCGACAATGGTGCCGTTGGCGGTGCCGCCACCTTCGCAGATCGCCAGCAGGCCGTACTGCTTGCCGGAGCGATGCAGCTCGTGCACCAGGGTAGTCATCAGCTTGGCGCCGGTGCCGCCCAGAGGATGGCCCAGGGCCTGGGCGCCGCCGTTGACGTTGAGCTTGTCGATATCTGCACCGGTGCCCTTGACCCAGGCCATGGGCACGGAACCGAAGGCCTCATTGACTTCGAACAGGTCGATGTCCTCGAGCTTCATATCGGCCTTCTCCAGCACTTTTTCAGTCGCCTTGATCGGCCCTTCCAGCATGATGATCGGGTCGGTACCAACCACCGACATGGCGACGATTTTCGCCATCGGCTTGAGACCGTACTTCTCTACCGCCTCGCGATTGGCCACCAGCACCGCAGAGGCGCCGTCGCAGATCTGTGAAGCCATGGCCGCGGTAATGGTGCCGCCTTCCTGCAGCGGCTCCAGGCCGCGAATCGCATCGAGGGTGGCGTCCAGGCGGATACCTTCGTCCTGGGTGTGCATCTCCAGGCTGCCGTCTTCAAGCTCCACTTCGATGGGAACGATTTCCTTCTCGAAGCGATTCTCTTCCACCGCCTGCTTGGCTTTCACATGGGAGGAGAAGGCAAACTCCTCGAGCTCTTCCTTGCTGATGCTGTACTTATCCACCAGCATTTCCGCGCCAGTGAACTGGGAGAACTGCACGCCGGGGTAGCGCTTCATGATCTCCTCGCCATAGGGGGTGCCGTGATCCGCCTTGTAGCCATCGATGATGCTGGCGCCAATGGGCACCTGGGTCATGCTCTCCACACCGCCGGCAATCACCAGGTCCTGGGTGCCGGACATCACCGCCTGGGCGGCAAAGTGAATCGCCTGCTGGCCGGAGCCGCACTGGCGGTCAACACTGGTGCCAGGCACGCTTTCACCCAGCACCGAAGAGATACAGACATTGCGGGCCACGTTGCTGCTCTGGGCGCCCACCTGGCTGACACAGCCGAAGATCAGGTCATCCACGGTTTCCGGGTCGATGCCGGTGCGCTCTACCAGGGCGTCGACCACCTTGGCGCCGAGATCGATCGGGTGAACTTTGGACAGGCGGCCCTTCTTGCGGCCACCGGCGCTACGTACTGCGCCACAGATATAGGCTTCACTCATGCTGCTTTCTCTCCTGCAGGTTGAATGGGTTGGGTGGCCTGGTGCAGCCAGGCCAGCTCGTCGCCTTCAAGATGCGGCGACAGCTTGTCACGCACGCGGGCGTGATAGTCGTTGAGCCAGGTAATTTCTTCCGCCGTCATCAACGACGGCTCCACCAGGCGCAGGTCAAAGGGCGCCAGGGTGATGGCTTCAAATTCGTACATGGTGCGATCGTCATCGCTGTCGATGGCCGCCTCGCGCACCACCACCAGGTTCTCGCAGCGGATACCGTAGGCGCCGTCCTTGTAGTAGCCCGGCTCGTTGCTCAGCACCATGCCGGGTCTGAGCGCCACATCGCTGGCCGCTTTGGCAATGCGCTGCGGCCCCTCGTGTACGCTGAGGAAGGCGCCGACGCCGTGGCCGGTGCCGTGGTCGTAGTCCAGGCCTTCACGCCACAGGAACATGCGCGCCAGCACATCCAGGTGGGTACCGGTGGTGCCCTCGGGGAAGCGCACCTGGTCAAGGGCAATATGGCCCTTCAGCACCAGCGTGAAACGTTCGCGCACCTCCTGCCCGGGGTCACCGATGGCCACCGTACGGGTAATATCCGTAGTGCCGTCCAGGTACTGGCCGCCGCTATCCACCAGATACACCGAATCCATGGCCAGGCGGGTTTCTTCCGGCGCGTTCAGGTAGTGATAGTGCGGCAGGGCGGCATTACCGGCCGCGGCGGAAATGGTGTCGAAGCTCACCTCCTGGAAGCGCGCCTGTTCGGCGCGGTAGGTCAGCAGCTTGTCCGACACCTCGGCTTCCGTGTGCAGGCGGCCGGCGGCCACTTCCGCGTCCAGCCAGGCCAGGAACTTGACCTCGGCCACGCCGTCGCGCAGGTGGGCGTCGCGCATGCCCTGCACCTCCACCTCGTTCTTGCAGGCCTTGGGCATCAGCACCGGGTCATCGGCCGCCAGCAGGGTTGCGCCGGCGCGCTCCAGCTCCAACTGGCACCAGGCGTTGGCCGTGACCGGATCGGCGAGGACAGTCTCCCCCGCCAGCGCCTTGAAGGCAGCCGGCGCCTCAGCCTCCGGCAGTACAGCGACACCCTCGCCCACATGAGCGTCAAAACCCTCGGGAATCTTGTCGGGGTTGGTGAAAAAATCCAGTCGCCCGTCGCTGTGCAGCAGGGCAAAGCCCAGCACCAGTGGCAGGGAGGGAATGTCGCGGCCACGTATATTCAGCAGCCAGGCCACGCTGTCGGCGGCGAAGATCAGCGCAGCCGCCGCCCCTTCCTCGCGGATGGCGGCGGCGATGTCCGCGCGTTTCTCAGTGCTGCCGCGGCCGGTGAAGTCCTCGTCCAGCAGCATGGCTTTATGGATAGCGGGCACGGGGCGTTGCTGCCAGCACAGGTCCACCAGGTTGTCGCCGGTTTCCACCAGCTCGATATCCTGCTTGGCGAGCAGCTTCTCGGCAGCGCGCGCCCAGTTGAGGCTGTGCATACGGGCATCAAAGCCCACCTTGCTACCCGCCTCCAGCTGCCCCGCCAGCCATTTCACGTGAGGGGTTTCCACCGAGTGCAACAGCTCGAACAGCGCCTCGTCTACCTGCTGGCGTACCTGCACCGTGTAACGGCCATCGGTAAACACCGCGGCACGCTCGGCCATGATGATGGCGACGCCGGCGGAGCCCGTGAAATCGCTGGCCCAGTGCAGGCGCTCGTTTTCCGGGGGCAGGTACTCGCCCAGGTACTCATCGGCGCGCGGCACGATCAGGGCATCGAGCCCGCGCTCTGCCATCACGCCGCGCAACCGCGCCAGGCGTTCCCCTATGTGCTCCATGCTTCGTCCTCGAATATGTCGGTGACCTGTGAATACCAGTCCACGCCCTCGGCGTCTCGCTGGCGCTGCACCAGCCGCCGGCCCATCAGGCAATTGAGGTGGGCCAGGGTTTCGCCGATGGCGAGCTGGATGGAATTGTCGTCGATGGTACGCTTGAACAGCGCCGAAAAGCAGTCCACCGCCCGGCGCGGCTCCGCCAGGTGTTCCCAGAGCCGGTCGAGGTCGCGCTCGTGGCCTTCAATAATCTGGGTCAGCCGCACGTGCAGGCCGTAGAACGGCGCCTCGTGGGCCGGCAGCACCAGCACATCGTCGGGCACGGTCTCGCGAATCTTGGCGCTGGACAGCAGCCAGTCGCGCAGGTTGTCGCCGTTGGGCTCGGTGGGAAACACGCTGACATTGGGCGTGATGCGCGGCAGTACCTGGTCGCCGGAAATCAGCAGTTTCAGGGCCGGGCAGTACAGGGCGATGTGCTCTGGCGAATGCCCGCTGCCGGGAACCAGTTGCCAGTAGCGGTCGTCGATGCGCAGGGTATCGCCGCCACGAATACGCCGGTAACCGTCCGGCAGGCGATGCACGGCGCGGCCGAAGCCCCCGAAGCGTTTCACGTAGTCCGATAGCTGCTGCTCGTTGAAACCCGCGGCCCGGTAGAAGCCAATGCCCGCCTCCGGCGCATCGCGCCCGGTATCGCTCACCAGCGAGCGGCACATCAGGAATTCGGCCCGGGACATCCACAGTTCGCAGCCAAAGCGCTCACAGAGCCAGCCGGCCAGGCCGACATGGTCGGGGTGCATATGGGTGCAAATGACCCGGGTGACCGGCTCGCCGCCCATAAAGCCCTCAAACAGGGCTTCCCATTGGTCGCGGGCGGAATCCAATGCCAGGCAGGTGTCGACGATCGCCCAGCCCTCGCCGTCCCGCAGCAGCCACAGGTTGATGTGGTCCAGGGACATGGGCATGGAAAACCGCACCCAGTACACACCTTCCGCCACCTTCACTGGTTCACCGCGTCCCGGGTCGGCCTTGCGGCCCCAGGGGTAGCTGAGACCCCGTACAGTCTCCTGGGCTTTTTCCAAGGGAGGGATTTCCTGCTGCAACAAAACAGCCGCGCAGTATACTACGCGCCTGTACAGATGGGGTACTTGGCGGGGCCGGCTCGCCGCCCGCACACTACACCAGAACTCAGGCATAACCAGGACACCGGGAGACACCATGGCCAAACGCGTATACCTCTTCAACGAGGGCAGCAAGGACGATCGCGAACTGCTGGGCGGCAAGGGGGCCAACCTCTGCGAAATGACCAGCCTGGGCCTGCCAGTCCCGTTTGGCTTCATCATCACCACCCCTACCTGTCGGGAATTTTTCGACAGCGGCAACAAGCTGCCCAGCAAGCTGGAATCCGAGTATGAGGTGGCGCTGGCGCTGGTGGAGGAGCAGATGGGCGGCCGCTTCGGCGATCCGGAAAACCCCCTGCTGTTCTCGGTGCGCTCCGGCGCGCCGGTCTCCATGCCCGGCATGATGAACACCATCCTCAACCTGGGTATGAACGACGAGATCGTCGAGGGCCTGGCCCGCAAGACCGGCAACGCGCGCTTTGCCTACGACTCCTATCGGCGCTTTATCCAGATGTACGCCGATGTGGTGCTGGGTACTGAGGACGAGTGTTTTGAAGAGGTGATTGCCGCCCGCAAGGCGGAAACCGGCAAGACCCTGGACACCGAGCTGGACGCCGACGACTGGAAAGCGGTGGTGGCGCGCTTCAAGGAGCTGGTGGAATTTCCCCAGGACCCCCACACCCAGCTCAAGGCGGCGGTCGAGGCCGTGTTCCTGTCCTGGCACACGCCGCGCGCCATCGTCTACCGGGAGATGAACAACATCGATGAGGACCTCGGCACCGCGGTCTGTGTACAGGCCATGGTGTTCGGCAACTTCGGCGAGACCTCGGGTTCCGGTGTGGCCTTCACCCGCAACCCCTCCACCGGCGAGGACGCCTTCTTCGGTGAGTACCTGATCAACGCCGCCGGTGAAGACGTGGTAGCGGGTATTCGCACCCCGAAGCCGATCACCGCCCTGCACGAGGCCATGCCCGAGGTCTACGACCAGCTGTTCGAAACCCAGGCACTGCTGGAGCGTCACTACCGGGACATGCAGGACCTGGAGTTCACCGTCCAGGAGGGCCGTCTGTACATGCTGCAGACCCGCAGCGGCAAGCGTACCGGCCGGGCCTCGGTGAAGATCGCCGTGGACATGGTCAACGAGGGCCTGATTACCGAGAAGGAAGCCCTGCTGCGGGTATCCCCGGAACACGTGGAAGCCTTCCTGCACCCCATGGTCGACCCGGCCGCCAAGCAGGACATTATTGCCAAGGGATTGCCGGCCAGCCCGGGCGGCGCCACCGGCCAGGTGGTGTTTTCCGCCGACGAGGCGGTACAGGTCGCCAGGGACGGCACCCCGGTAGTACTGGTACGCCGCGAGACCACCCCCGAGGATATCCACGGCATGAAGGTCGCCGAGGGTATTCTCACCGAGCTGGGCGGCATGACCTCCCACGCCGCCGTGGTGGCCCGCGGTATGGGCGTCTGCGCGATCACCGGCTGCGAAACCCTGAGCCTGGACTACCAGGCCGGCAGCGTCACCACCGACGACGGTGTGGTGATCAGGCGCGGCGACACCATCACCCTGGACGGCTCCACCGGCGAGGTGATGCTGGGCGATATCCCCAAGACCGAGGCCTCCTCCTCCGAGGACTTCCAGACCCTGCTGGCCTGGGCCGACAAACACCGCAAGCTGAAAGTCCGGGCCAATGCAGAAACCCCGGAAGACGCCGCCAAGGCCCGGGAGCTGGGCGCCGAGGGCATCGGCCTGTGCCGCACCGAGCACATGTTCTTCGAGGCCGATCGCATCGACCATATGCGCGGCATGATCCTGGCGGAAACCCGGGAACAGCGCAGCGCCTACCTGGAAAAACTGCTGGAATTCCAGCGCGCCGACATGTTGGCGCTGTTTGAAGTAATGGACGGCCTGCCGGTCACCGTGCGGCTGCTGGATCCACCGCTGCACGAGTTCCTGCCCCATGACGAAGAGGATATGGCGAGCCTGTCCGAGCGTATCGGCGTCCCCCTGGAGGTCATACGCGAGCGCGCCCACAGCCTGCAGGAAGTGAACCCGATGCTGGGCTTCCGCGGCTGTCGCCTGTCCATCGTATTCCCGGAAATCACTGAGATGCAGGCCACGGCGATTATCACCGCGGCCATCGAGGCCAAGGAAAAAGGCCTCAACCCGCTGCCGGAGATCATGATTCCCCTGGTGGTGAACGTGCGGGAAATTCGCCGCATCACCGAGGTCATCGAGAAGAGCATCCTCGAGGCGATGGCGGAGAAAAAAGCATCGGTGCCCTACAAGGTAGGCACCATGATGGAAACCCCGCGCGCCTGCCTGGGCGCCAAGCGCCTGGCGCCGGCCGTGGAATTCATGAGTTTTGGCACCAACGACCTGACCCAGATGACCTACGGTTTCTCTCGGGATGATATCGGCAAGTTCATCGGCGAATACCTCAACCGCAAGATCGTCGATTCGGATCCCTTCGTCTCACTGGACGTGCGCGCGGTCGGGCGGCTGATGAAGATCGCCATCGAAGACAGCAAGATCGGCCAGAAAGGCATCAAGTACGGCATCTGTGGTGAGCACGGCGGCGACCCGAAGTCGATCAGCTTCTGCCACGAGCTGGGCCTGGACTACGTGAGCTGCTCACCCTACCGGGTGCCAATTGCGCGCATTGCCGCCGCCCAGGCCAATGTGCTGGAGCCTGTCCCCGAGTAAACGATTGGGCAGGTTCAGCCCAGCGTCATGCGCAGGGCATAGAAGGCCAGCGCAAACAGGCAGACGTTGGAGCACATGAAGATCAGGAAGCGCACCGGCACTGTGTTCACCAGCGCCTGCCACAGGCTGTGGGTGATGCGGAACCCGGTGTAACCCCAGGCCCACCAGATCGCGGCATCCGGCGCGCCGGTGATGGCAAGAATCACCACCAGGGGGTAGAAGATCGTCGGCTGCTCCATCAGGTGGTTGTAATTGTGCGCCAACCAGTTCACCCGCGGCGGCATGCTCGGCTCAATATCCGGATACCGGCCACCGGGCGGCGCTACCGTCAGGTCCACGCCGGCGGCCTTGAAAGCCGGGAAGCGGGTCACCAGCACCCACACCAGCATCACCAGCGACCAGGCCACCAGCACCGCGGCGGGCGCCAATATCTGGGTATTGATCATCAGGTTCATTCCTATCTCCTCAGTTCGAAGGCGGCGCGCTAAACAGCGTCTACTCCAGTACCGGCACCTTGCCCACTACCACCAGGGTGGTGAGCGCCAGGGCCAGCATAATCAGGACTGGCGTGGTCGGTGAAAACCGCACTGGCTCACCGTAGGCCAGCGGCAGAAAGGTTGCTGCCAGCACCAGCCAGAACGGCAGCACCACGATGGCCAGCATGATCCGCGCCGGCGGCTTAATGGGAACGGTTTTCAAGCGACTGCGTCCTCATTCGTTTTTCCTGCGGCGGCCAGACACCGGCGCCATCGCCCGCTAGACGGCGCCGATTATAGCCTCAGTTTGAATAACGGCAGCTCGCGTCCTGGCACACTCTCCGAAGGACGGGTACCTAGCTGCTCAGCACCGGCGGCGCGATAGAAATCCACCGCGTGCGGGTCACCCTGTATCCACAGCGTTCTGCCGCCACTGATACGCGCCTTGTCTATGGCATGCGCCATAAGCCGGCGGCCCAGGCCGGCGCCGATATGCGCGGGCTCGACAAACAGGGCATCGAGTTCAAACTCAGCTTCGTCGAGCTGCGCCAGGCAGTAAAACCCCGCCACGGCGTCGTCCACTTCGACCAGGCAGTAGCTCAGCTGTTCCGCCCGCAAATCGGCGTCGGTCACCGTCAGCTCCGCCCGGCAGGCTGCCATAAAGGCCTCGGAATAGCCCCAATGGGCCTTGGACCGCAGCGCCAGCTCCGTCAACAGGCAAGCCTCCGATGGCCGCGGCGGCCGCAGCACCGGTCAGTCTTCCTGCAGGGTAAACAGCTGGGTATTACCGCCCTTGGCCACCACGTTGTCGGTGCGGGTTTTTTCGGTGGCAAAGCGCAACAGGTAGTGGGGGCCACCGGCCTTGGGGCCGGTGCCGGACAGGCCCTGGCCGCCAAAAGGATTCACCCCAACCACGGCGCCGACCATATTGCGGTTGACGTAGGTATTGCCGACCCGGGTGCCGCGGAACACCTCTCGAGCAAAGCCATCGATGCGGCTGTGCACACCCAGGGTCAGGCCGAAGCCCGAGGTATTGATCTGCTCCAGCACCGGCGCGATATCGCTGCCGCGATAGCGGATAAGGTGCAGGACCGGCCCGAACACCTCCTCCGGAAGCTGTGCCAGGGAGTTGATTTCCCAGGCCTGGGGCGGGAAGTAATAGCCCTCCGCAAGGTCCTTGCCCAGTTCGCACCTGGCCAGCAGCGTTGCCTCGCGGCCCATGCGCTCCACGTGCTGCTCCAGGCGCTGGCGCGCCTCCAGGTCGATCACTGGGCCAATGTCGGTAGCCAGCGCCGCCGGATCACCGACCACCAGTTCCCGCATTGCCCCCTTCAGCATGTCGATGACACCGTCGGCAATATCTTCCTGCAGGAACATCACCCGCAGGGCGGAGCAGCGCTGGCCGGCGCTCTGGAAGGCCGAGGTCACCACATCGTCAACCACCTGTTCCGGCAGCGCAGTGGCGTCCACGATCATGGCGTTGAGGCCGCCGGTCTCTGCGATCAGCGGCACAATGGCGCCGGCGCGTTCCGCCAGTTGCCGGTTGATGAGCTTGGCGGTGGCGGTGCTGCCGGTGAAAGCGACACCGCTGATGCGCTCATCGGCCACCAGGGCGCCACCCACGCGGGCGCCATCGCCCGGCAGGAAATGCAGCACCTCACCAGGCACGCCGGCCTCGTGCAGCAGTTTCACGGCGCGGGCGCCAATCAGCGGTGTCTGCTCGGCGGGTTTGGCAATCACACTATTGCCCGCCGCCAGCGCGGCTGCCACCTGACCGGTGAAGATCGCCAGCGGGAAGTTCCAGGGGCTGATACACAGGAAGGTGCCGCGGCCGTGCAGGCTCAACTCGTTCACCTCCCCGGTTGGCCCCGGCAGGGCGCTGACGGCGAAATGTGAGCGCGCCTGCTGGGCGTAGTAGCGCAGGAAATCCACCGCCTCGCGCACCTCTGACAGGGCATCGTCCACGCTGCGCCCGGCTTCCGCGGTAATAATGCCCATCAGCGCGGCGCAGTCCCGCTCCATCAGCTCCGCCGCCTTGTCGAGGCAGGCAGCGCGGCGCTCTGCGCCCCAGGCATCCCAGCCCGGTTGCGCCGCGGTGGCCGCCGCCAGCGCCGCCTCAACGGCACCGTGGTCAGCTTCCAGCACGGAACCTACCACCCTGCTGTGATCGGCCGGGTTTAGCACCGGCCGGCCATCGCCGGGCTGCCAGTCGCCGTTCACGATTGGTGCGGCGCGCAGCGGTGCCGCAATGGCGGCTGCCATGTTCTTCAGTATCGGCGGCACCAGCAGCGCATCGTGCAAGTCTGCGCCGCGGGCGTTTAGCCAGGGCAGCGGCTGGTCCGCGTAGATATCCCGCGGCCGGCGAATCTTTGGGTGCCGCCGCAGCGGCTGTGCCTCGGTCAGGTCCACCGGATCCTGGATCAGTTCGGCGGGCGACACCTTGGCATCCATGAAGCGATTGACGAAGGAACTGTTGGCGCCGTTTTCCAGCAGGCGCCGCACCAGATAGGGCAGCAGGTCCTTGTGGTTGCCCACCGGGGCGTAGACCCGCACCCGGGTGCCCGGGCTGTCGTCCAGCAGTTGGTCAAACAATAGCCCACCCATACCGTGCAGGCGCTGGAACTCGAACTCCTTACCGTCGGCGGCAAGGGCCTGGATCAACGCCACCGAATGGGCATTGTGGGTGGCGAACTGCGGATAGATGGCGTCCTGGGCCGACAGCAGGCGCTCGGCGCAAACCTGGTAGCAGAGGTCGCTGTGGCACTTGCGGGTGTAGACCGGGTAATCCGCCAGGCCCTGTTCCTGGGCGTGCTTGACCTCACCGTCCCAGTAGGCACCCTTCACCAGCCGCACCATGAAACGGCGCCCGGTGTCGCGCGCCAGGGCGATCAGCCAGTCGGCGGTGGCCGGCGCGCGCTTCTGGTAGGCCTGCAGCACGAAGCCGAGCCCGCCCCAGTCACTGAGCGCTTCGTCGCGGGCCAGGGCTTCCAGCAGGTCCAGGGAGATATCCAGCCGGTCGTATTCCTCGGCATCGATATTGAAACCCATATTGGCCTGTTTGCACTGCAGCGCCAGTTCGCGAACCTTCGGCAGCAACTCTGCCATAACGCGTTTTTTCTGGCGGAACTCGTAGCGCGGGTGGAGGGCGGACAGTTTCACGGAAATGCCGTTGGCCTCCACCACGGATTCGCCGCCTGCGCTGGCGGCAATGGCGCGAATGGCGGCGGCGTAGTCGGCAAAGTAGCGCTCCGCGTCGGCCATGGTGCGTGCGCCCTCCCCCAGCATATCGAAGGAGAAACGGGTGCCCGGGCGATTGCCGGCCACACCTTTCCTGAGCGCCTCATCAATGCTGCGGCCCAGCACGTATTGGCTACCCATAATGCGCATGGCCTGCAGCACCGCCTGGCGCACCACCGGCTCGCCCAGGGAACTGACCAGTTTGCGCATCCAGCCGGCGGTGTCGCCGGTGATGTCCTCGTCCAGGCGCACGATTCGCCCGGTGAGCATCAGGCCCCAGACCGAGGCGTTCACGAAACTGGAGGTGGACTTGCCCTTGTGCGCGCCCCAGTCGCCGGACTGGATTTTCTCGGCAATGAGGCGATCGGCAGTGTCCTCGTCCGGCACCCGCAGCAAGGCTTCTGCCAAACACATGAGGGCGATCCCCTCGCGGTTGGACAGGCCAAACTCCTGCAGGAAGGCGTCCAGGGTACCGGCTTCATCGCTGCGCGCCCGGCAGTGCTCCACCAGCGCCACGGCGCGGGCGGTAATCGCCGCCCGCTGCCCGGCGTCGAGCTGGCTGGCGGCCAGCAGACCGTCGACGATAGTTTTCTCATCCGCGCAGGCGTGCTCACGCAAGCGCTGGCGCAGGGCATCCAGTTCAGCCAAAGCGTTCCTCCGGGTGCGAACGGTTACTGCGCCCCCGGTAGAGCTTCCAGAGGCCGATCAGCGAGGCGCCGATCCAGAACAGTTCGATCACAAAGCTCGCCAGGTTGAAGGTATAGCACAGGCTGATCAGCAGGAAGATGGCCCCGAACAGGTTCATCAGGTTGTAGATAAGACTGCGGCTGTGCACTTTCTCAAGCTGCAGCAGATAGTAGGCCAGCACCACCAGGCCGGTGCCAGTCATACCGATGATATCGGTAACAAGCGTGTCCAAATGCTTCGCTACTCTTCGAGTAAATCAAAATCGCTCTTGCTGATGCCGCAGTCCGGGCACTCCCAGTCCTCCGGAATATCCTCCCAGCGCGTGCCGGCGGGAATGCCGTCGTCGGGCAGGCCCTCGGCCTCATCGTAGATAAAGCCACAGACCACGCACTCGTACTTCCTGTAAGCCGTTTCGTTCATATCATGCTCCCTGGGACGCCCGGCAGGCGTCAGAACTCGGAATTAAACTTGAGTCGGTAGCCGCCGTCCACTGGCTCCGCCATTAGCTGCAGCGCCCGCGACAGTTCCTGGTCTATGGGCTGGGCGCTGGTGAGGCTGGCATCCACCGCATACTCGCGGCCGGTCACCTCAAGGCTGCCTTCAATTCGGATGGGCCCCGACAGGGTCTTTACCCGCGCCTTGCCGGTGGCCGCGCCAGGTACCTCGAAATTGACCTCGTAGTCGCCCAGCGGCTGAGAACCGCGAACACCGCGCCAGAAGGCCTGGCGCCACACCAGCTTGCCTCGCCCCTCCGCGGGCACGCCATCGGCAATCTTGAGTTGCGGTGATTCCAGGGTCAGTACGCCGCGCAGGTTCACCGGCATGAATTGCTTGACTAGGCTGGCTGACACACTGGCACGCAGGCCGCGCAGCAGGACGTCGCCGGAAGGATAAAGGCGCACATTGGCCTGGATGCGCTGCTGTCCCCACTCCGACTCGATATCCAGGGTGGGCATCAGTGCCAGCAGGTAGAGCTGGGACAGACTCCAGCGGGTGCGACCGAGCTGCAGCCAGCCCTCGGGCGTGGCAATCGCCGCATTGCTGGCGACACCTTCCCAGAGGGTGCCAGAGAAGCCTGACAGTCGCAGCTGGTTTTCCGGCACCAGGTAGCCCACCAGGCGCGCGGGTGCCGTCGATACCAACACAAGCAGGAACAACAGCGCCAGGGCGGCGCCCAGTGCAATCCGCCGCATCAGCCCGCGCCCAGTCGAATCGTGGCTTTTACCACACCACCGCGGTCGCCCTGGTTGATGGCTACTTCCTTGACGGCAATGCCCTCACCGTACTCGATGCGATAGAGCCAGCGCAGCAGTTCAGCGAAACCGACGTTTTCAAAACGTATCTGGGTCTCACCGCGGGAATTGGGGGAAATACGCGTCGGTCGAATGCCCACATCCGCCGTGGAGGCATTGATCAACTGGTTCATGTTGCGGTTGGCGCGTGGGCTGCCACCGGTCTTGAGCTGCTTTAGCTCGCTGGCCATGGCCTGCACCCGCGACAGCTTTTCCTCGGTGACCACATTGCGCTGGGCCATGTCGTCACGCATGCCGGCCAGCGGCTTGAGCACCAGCATGAACATGACGTACAACACCAGCACCACGACCACCGCCAGCAGGTAGGCCTGCTCGCGGGCGTTGAACTGGCGGTACCAGTTGAGGATGGCATCCAGATTCATGACTTGTCGCTCACCTTGAGGCGGGCCCTGACCAGATCCCCCTGCACGTTGCTGTTTTCTGTGACCGCCTCCATACCCCGGTCGGCCAGCGCAGCGCGAATCGCCTCCACCGAGTTGAAGTCCGGCGCCACCAGGTTGATACGGATATCGCCGAGCTTGTCGTTGAAATTGATGCTCGCCACCTGGGCGCCCTGCTGGGCGGCGACAACGCCGCCGATGCGATCCATCAGGCTGACAAAGCTGACTGCCTGGCTGCCGCCGCGCAGGTCATCGAGCTGGCGCTTGAGCTGGCGTTCCGGGTCTACCACAGCCCCGCGCGGCACCACCTGGCGGTAGGCGCGCTCGATCTGCTGCCTTAGCTGCAGATTTTCACTTTCCAGATTGCTATAGCTGGCGTAGGTAGCGCCTACCTGCAGCAGGAAGGCCGCGCCAAATACACCGGCCACCAGGCGCCACTGGCGCCACCACTGTTCCAGAGGCAGGTTGGCGCCGTAGTCTCCCTGGCGCAGGTTAAGCGGCTGACGCTCCTCTTCCGCAAGCATCAGGGCAGCGGCAAAGTTGCCCGTACGCCACTGCATGCGCTCACGCATCCAGTCCGGCAACAGTTCACTGTCCAGCCCCTGGTCCAGGCCATAGACAATAACGCTGTCGGCGGTATCGACAGGCAGTGTGGCCAGCATCGCGGCCGCCAGCGCGCGCTCCGCCGTAAAGCCCTCGTTGGCGCCGCTGCGCACCACCAGCTGCCCGGCTTCGATGACGATGCAGAGCTCACCGGCCTGCCAGGGCAACAGCAGCGGCTCCGGCACCCACTGGGCAGCGGAGGGCAGCGCCTCCATCAGGTCCTGCCAGCGCTGCATGGCCTCATGGGTGCAGGCGGCTACGCCCAGCTCGAGCTTGTCCAGTTCCCGTGAAGCGAAGTGCAAATTCTCGATGTCGCCGGCAAAATCGTCTTCCAGCATGAAGGGCAGCGACTTGGCGATGTGGCGTTTCTCCGCAGCACTGATGCTGACCTCGCGCAGGCTGACATCGCCGCCCGGCACAGCAAACAGCACCGGCGAGCGGCGTGCCGTGGCCAGCGCGATCAGCTGCTCGCGCTCGGCCTCGTCTTCCAGCGCACGCGGGTCGCCGCTGGAACCGGGCGGGTACCAGACCAGTGTGTTGTCCAGCAAACGGATGACGGCGGATTCGCGCAAGGGTTCTCCAGGCTGTTAATCAACTATGCTTGGGCGGATTGGCAGTGGCATGCAAGCAGTCTCGACTAACAGCAGTGACAGTCAAAACGCACCGCCGCTGCGGAGCAGGGTTTTCACCTGCCCGGCCTGACGGTGCAGTACACTGTAAAGCGTCGACCTACGGTCAGCAACTTCCACCTGACCACTGTAAAGAAAGTAATCCGTTTTCTCGGTGAGCCCGCTGCTGTCCACCCGCAGATTGGCCAGCACCGGGCTGTTGAGCAGAGCCTGCACGCTCTCAAAACCCTCTTCCCCGCGCAGTGCCACCAGTGCCTCAGCTTCGCCCTCAGAGAGTGGTTGCAGTTGCTCCGGTGCATTGAGGGTACGCAGTACCTGGGCGGGGGCGGTCTGGATATTCAGCGAACCGTCGCCCCACACCGTTACAAAGGGTTCGATCGCCAGGTACAGCTCCGGGGTCATATAGGCCACCAGCCGCAACTCGCTGACGCTGCGAAACTGGCGGTTTCCGGCGCGGTAGGAGGGCTCGAAGTCGATGTAGTAATTGTCCTCTGCCCCGAAATCCGAGGGGTTGTTGTCCTTATCCATCCAGTCTCGGATCGCCTCGAGAATCAGCCGGGCGTCCTGTTCACTGACCTGGGGTTCCTCGAAAGACTGCAACAGGCGCAGGAAACGGCGCTGCGGCGCGGTAAAAGCTTCCACGCCATTGACGCCGAGGGCGCTGCCGCCGCCTTCTTCATCGTCGTCGCCGGCACTGGCGTCGACGCCGAGATTATTCAGGAACAGCCGTCCGGACAGGTCCTGGATGCTGCCTGACAGCATGCCGCCGTTGTCCAGCGCGTAGGGCACCACCGGCTGGGCCCAGAGCTCGGTCAGGTCGTCACGCTCGCGACCGGCCTGGGTGTCGGCCTGTGCGTCCTGGATCAGGGCCAGCTTGGCGAGGTCCTCGCCGCCGCGCAGGTAGGCATAGGACTCGCTGGCGACGAATACATTGGAGCTGCGCTTCATGAACAGCATGAACTCGCTGCTCATGGCCACCACGAAGGCGGCGGCCAGGGAAAACACCAGCAAGGACACCACCAGGGCGACACCCCGCTGCCGGCGCAACCTCAGCCTCGCAGGGGGCCGGCTAGAAAGCAGCCTGCGGCATTTCATACAGCCACCTCACTTCTCCCCAGTCTTCCAGTACCAGTCGCACCTCGACGGCCTCGGGCAGGGTATTGATACCCTGCCCGCCGTCCAGCCCCCAGGCCTCGGGCCAGTTGTCGGTAATCAGCTCATCGTTGGCGGGCAATTCGATGCCCTGGGCCAGGAAGCGGAACTCCATCTCGTTTACGTCTTCCAGCAGCGCCACCCGCTGGGGCTCGGATTCATTGGTGCGATCCAACACCTGGAACTGCTCGCGGTAGAGGGTGGTGTCCTCCAGCACATAACGTACCCGCTGCATATGACTGCGGCGGCGTCCCAGCGTGTTGAACCAGCCCACCCGGGTAAAGGCCAGCGTCTTCTCGACCCGCTCTCCTCCCACCAGGGCGGGCACCACAGCGCCGAACTCATTGCGCACCGGGCGGTCCACAAAATGTGACAGGTCCCGGCTCAACAGGCCCCAGGCGCGGTTGATCTCGGAGATGCGCTGCCCTTCAGTGCGCAGCGAGTCGGCGCTGTTCAGCGCAGCGCTGAGACCGGCATAGGCCATGACCGTTACGATCGCAGTGATGGCCATCGCCAGCAGCACCTCCAGCAGGGTAAAACCTGCAGCCCGTCTAGCCATGATCAGGCATCGGCCCCGGGTACGTTGGCCGCGTAGATAAAGCCCACCAGGGTATAGGCCGGCGTGTCGCGCTGGTCTTCCTCGCCGGCGACGGTGATTTCCAGACGAAAGAAATCCGGCACTTCGGTGGGCACGCTCTGCATCCAGTAGAACCACTCCCGGTCCGCCATTTCCGCCACCCCGCGGCGCTCACCGCGAAAGAAATTGCCGTTGCGGTTGAGCTGCAGGCGCAGCTCCGCCAGCTTGTTGGTCGCGACCCACTGGGCCATGGACTTCTCCCGCAGGTAGCTGGTGGTATCCACCTGCTGGTACAGCGCCTTGAGCATGGCCGGCAGGGCCACCCCCACCACCATCAGCGCCACCATGACCTCCACCAGGGTAAAGCCGCGGTTATTCTTCATCCTCGTCCTCGATGCCGCGGCGGCGCATCTCAAAGCGTCCCAACAGGTCCCACTCCAGCTCCCACAGCACATCGCCGGTGCCGACATCTACCCAGGTCATCAGCCCCGGTATGGCCTCGCCGCTGGCGAAGAAGACGATCTGCGGCGCCGGTGGCAGGGTTTCATCGTCCTGGCTTTGGCGCGCCAGCAGCTCGGTGTCGCCCTCTTCGATCTCCAGGATTACCTCCACGTCCGGCGGCAACTGCCGGCGGCCGAAAACATCCTGCTCAAAGGGTGCGGTGCGCCAGACGTTGCCCGCGCGCTGCAGCCACTCATAGCTGTAGACCGTGACATCGCCGGCACTATCCAGGCCCACCAGCACACCCATATCGGTGCCGTTGAGCTCGGCCTCGCTCATGGCGTAGCCGGCGATGTCGACAAACTGGTTGGCAGCGCCGTCTATGCGGTAGCCGCGATCACCGGAGCTCAGCGAGACCGCGGCAATCGACATAATCAGGCCCACCACGGTGAGGGCCAGCAGTAGCTCCAGCAGGGTAAAGCCGCGCTGGCGGCAGCGCCGCTTATCTGTCCGGATCGTCGCCATCCCAGTTACCGAGGTCGGCATTCTGTTTCTCGCCGCCAGTAAGACCGTCGGCGCCCAATGAGTACAGGTCGAACTCACCGTTGTCGCCGGGACTGAGGTACAGATAGGCCCGGCCCCAGGGGTCCATGGGAATGCGCTCGAGGTAGCCGCCGTCCTTGAAGTTACGGGGAATCGGGTCCAGCCCCGAGGGCGCGACCAGTGCTTCCAGGCCCTGCTCGGTGCTGGGGTAGTTGAAATTGTCGAGCCGGTACAGCTTGAGAGCCGTCTCGATGTTGGCGAAATCCGCATACACCTTCTGCACCCGCGCCTCGTCGGCCCGGTTGAGCACCGTCGGCGCGACCACGCTCACCAGCAGGCCCAGGATCACCAGCACGACCAGGATTTCTACCAGACTGAATCCGTTTTGCTGCTTCATTCAATTCACCATCGTGTTCAAATCAAATATCGGTTGCATGACACCAAATACGATGCCGGTGACCAGAATGGCCATCAGGATCAGCATCACCGGAGTCAACAGGGACATCAGTGCGCCCAGCACCATTTCCAGTTCGCGCTCCTGGTTGACGGCGGAGCGCTCGAGCATGGTTTCGAGCTCACCGGAAGCTTCGCCGCTGGCCACCATATGCACCATCATCGGGGGGAACTCGCCGCTCTGCTGCATGGCGCGATTCAGGCTGGAGCCCTCCTGCACCATTTCCGCTACCACGTTGCTGGATTCGCGCAGCACGCGGTTGTTGAGTACCTCCCCCGCAATACGCAGAGACTCCAGCAGCGGCACACCGCTGGCCATGAGAATACTCAGGGTCGAGGCGAAGCGGGCGGTATCCACCGCGCGCAGAATGCCGGAAATACCGGGTACGTAGAGCAGCAACCGGTGCCAGGCAGTCTTGCGGCGTTCGTTCTTCAACAATTGGCGCACGCCGGCCACCAGGGCGATAACGCCCGCCAGCATCCAGCCCAGGTAGTTCTGAAAAAAGTCACTGGTGCTGATCAGCATCCGGGTCAGCAGCGGTAATGCCTTATTCGAGTGGGAAAACAGACTCACCAGTTCGGGCACTACACTGGTCATCAGGAAGGACACCACGCCCACCCCCACCACCACCAGCAGGATGGGGTAGATCATAGCCTGCTTGAGCTGCTGGGAGGTGTACTGGCGCTGTTCGGTGTAATCCGCCAACTGCTCCAGCACGGGGCCGAGGAATCCGGCGGTTTCGCCGGCCTTCACCATGGCCCGGTACATTTCGTTGAACACGTTGGGGAACTCGCCCATGGCGTAAGCCAGGGTGTGACCCTCGGCCACGCGCGAGCGCACCTGCAGCAACAGGCCCTTGAGCCGCTGCTTCCTGGTTTGCTCGGCCACCGCCTGCAGGCATTCGTCTATAGGCAGGTTGGATTGCACCAGGGTGGCAAGCTGCCGGGTCACCAGGGACAGCTCCGCCGCCTTGACCCGCGGCGCGAACAGCTTCCCCATACCTGAGGACGGCGCGGCGGCGGCGCGGCGGGTGGCTTCGGAGACTTCGACCGGCTTCAGGTGCTGGGCGCGCAGGGAGGAACGGACCTGGCGCTCGGAATCCCCCTCGAGGATTCCCTTCTGCAGCTTGCCGTCTACATCCAGTGCGCGGTAACGATAGGCAGTCATGGCTTACCCGGCGGTGGTGACGCGCATCACCTCTTCCATACTGGTTTCACCGGCCAATACGCGACGCTGGCCGTCGCCCAGCATACCCGGGGCCCGCTCGCGCGCCAGCTTGACCATGTCCATCTCGCTGGCGTTCTCGTGGATCAGACCGCGCATGGCGTCGTCGATCTCGATCAGCTCATAAATGCCGGTACGGCCACGGTAGCCGGTAAAATTGCAGCGCTCGCAGCCTTTCGGCCGGTAAATCGTCTGGCCGCTGCCAGGCGGTAGGCCCAGCCACTCGGCCTCGGCGTCGGTGACCTGGTGTTCTTCCCGGCAATCCTTGCACAGCAGCCGCACCAGCCGCTGGGCCATCACTCCAATCAGCGAGGAGGACAGCAGGAAGGGCTCGATACCCATGTCCTGCAGGCGGGTGACGGCGCCGATCGCGGTATTGGTATGCAGGGTCGACAGCACCAGGTGGCCGGTGAGTGAGGCCTGCACTGCAATCTCAGCAGTTTCCAGGTCGCGAATCTCGCCCACCATCACGACGTCCGGATCCTGGCGCAGGATCGCGCGCAGGCCGCGGGCAAAGGTCATGTCCACTTTGGCGTTGACCTGGGTCTGGCCTACCCCGGGCAGCATGTATTCGATGGGATCCTCAATGGTGAGGATATTGCGGGTGGACTCGTTGATATGGGAGAGGCCCGCATAAAGGGTAGTAGTCTTACCGGAGCCGGTGGGCCCGGTGACCAGGATAATGCCGTGGGCGCTGTGCAGGCCGCGCTCGTAGTCCCTGCGCACCTGCTCATTCATATTGAGCTGGTCGAGCTGCAACTGGCCGGCCTGCTTGTCCAGCAAGCGCAACACCACCCGCTCGCCGTGGGCGGAGGGAATGGTGGACATGCGGATATCCACGGCGTGCCCGGCCAGGCGCACCGAGATGCGTCCGTCCTGGGGTACACGCTTCTCGGCGATATCCAGCTTCGCCATCACCTTCAGGCGCGACACCAGCAGCGGCGCCAGCATGCGCTTGGGCGACAGCACTTCCGAGAGCACCCCGTCGATACGAAAGCGCACCGAGAGTCGGTCCTCAAAGGTTTCGATATGAATATCCGAGGCCTGCTCGCGCACCGCCTGGGAGAGAATGGCGTTGATCAGGCGAATGATCGGGGCGTCGTCCTCGGCGTCCATAAGGTCGCCGATTTCCGGAATCTCATCGGCCAGGCGCGTCAGGTCCACGTCGGTGGACAGGTCTTCCGCCACCTGAGACGCCTCGTTGTTATCGCGCTGGTAAAGCTGGGTCAGGTGGCGCTGAAACTGGTCTTCGCCGAGCTGTTCAATGGCAAACGGGCCGCCCAGATAGCGGCGCAGCTCCGCCAGCAGCGGCACGGTGAGCGGACCCTGGTGGAGAATCGTCGGCACCTCGCCATCCTGCAGCAGAATGCCGTGCTGCTTGGCGAAGGTAAACGGCAGGGAACGAACGCTCTCTTCCATCAGCCTGCCCCGTTGTCAGTGCTCTCCGGCGCCGTGGACGATTCCTTGATTTCCTCGAGCTGCTTAATCTGCTCTTCCCACTCGGGCAGGATCGGTACGTCGGTAGCATCCTTGAATTCCACGCCGGCATCGATACGCATCTGCTGCTGGGCGCGGATGTATTTGTACTTCTGGGCGGTCGCCCCTTCCAGCGCTTTGTCGTCGCGGATGATAGTGGGCTTGATAAACACCATCAGGTTGGACTGGGTCACCGTGGAGGCGTCCTGGCGGAACAGCCGGCCCAGGAAGGGAATATCGCCGAGGAAGGGAATCTTCTGGGTCTGGTCCTGTAGCTCGTCTTCGATCAGGCCACCCAGCACCACCGTGCGGCGGTCGCCGGCCAGCACCTTGGTTTCCACCCGGCGCTCGTTGGTAATCAGGTCCGAGGCCAGCAGCTGGCTGCCGCCGATCAGGCTGGACACTTCCTGGGAGATATCCAGCTGCACCAGGTCGCCCTCGTTGACGTGCGGTGTGACCGTCAGGGTAATGCCCACGTTCTGGCGTTCAATCGTCTGGAAGGGGTTATTGGGCTGGTTCTGGGCGCCGGTATTGGTGAATGAGCCGGTCACAAACGGCACTTCCTGGCCCACGGTAATAAAGGCTTCCTGGTTATCCAGCGTCAGCAGGCTCGGCGTCGAAAGAATGTTGGCATTGGTCTCGGAACTCAGCGCACTGAGAATCACCGCTATATCCAGGTTTTCATCGAGCTGGCCCCAGCCCAGAGACAGGCCCGGCGTGCCCGCCAACGCCGACAGGAAGGCCTCGCGATTGAATTCGTCCCCCAGGTCGCCATCGTCATCGTCACCGCCATCCGGGTTGGCAATCGCGTTGGCGATGCCGCCGACACGGTTGTTGTCGCTGTTGATGATATTGCTGCCGAAGCTGCCGCTGTCGTCGCGGAACAGCCACTGCACGCCCAGGTCATCGCCGTCGATGATTTCCAGCTCGGCAATGATAGCCTCCACCAGCACCTGGGCACGGCGGATATCCAGGCGCTGGATAACCGCCTCGATAGACTGCATCTCGTCGGCATCGGCGGTGACAATCAGGGCGTTGGTACCTTCGTCCGCCTCGATGGTGGCGCTGGAGTCGGTGCGACGGCGATTATTGCCCTCCTCTGGGTCCAGCTTGCTGATGTTCTGCATGACCCGGGTCAGCACTTCAGCAATGGCCACCGCGTCGGCGTACTCCAGGTAAATCACCTTCACGTTGCCGCTCTGTTCCAGCGGCGTATCCAGGTGACTGATCAGCTTGCGCATACGCGCCCGCTCCAACTCGTCGCCGCTGACGATCACACTGTTGGTGCGTTTGTCGGCGACCAGCAGGATCTCCGGGTCGGCGCCGCCGGCCTGCTTGGCTTCGGTCTTGGCCAGTTCCAGCAGCATGCGCACCACATCCTCGGCCACGGCGTACTGCAGATTGACGATCTCGGTCTGCTGCACGGCGCTCTGGTCCATGCCTTCAATAATCCCGCGGATACGCTCGATGTTGGCGGCGGTGTCACTGATGATGATGGCGTTGGACGGCGCGTAGGCCGCCATATGGGCTTGCTGCGGTACCAGCGGGCGCAGCACCGGGATCAGTTTGGCGGCGGAGATGTTTTCCAGCCGGATCACGTTGGTGACGTACTCATCACTGGCTCGAATCGCCTCACTCTCCACCCGGACCGGCGCCGAGCGGGCATCCTTGGACTGAATAACACGCACCACATTGCCGCTGCGCACCGCCGTGTAGCCCTGCACGTCGAGGATGGCGAGGAACAGGTCGTAGAGCTCACTGCTGGAAACCGGCTTCGGTGACACTACCTTTACAGTGCCCTTCACCTTGGGATCCACGACGATCATGGTGTCAGTGGCCTCGGCCACAAACTTGATCAGCTCCTGGATATCCGTCTCTTTCAGGTTGACGGTCCAGTCCTGCGCCGCGGCCGGCGCGGTGGACAGGAGCAGGCACAGCAAAACCGCAGGCAGCGGCAGCCGGGTTAGAATTCCCATGAATGAGTCACTGGTCAAAAAGGTTTCCCATACTATTTCCGGATTGTGACAGCTCTGTTACGGGAAGTCCCTAGCCGGCACTGCCACTAGGGCTGCTCGCCGCCGGGGTCGCCCAAGCCCACGACCAGCGTCACTTCCGACCCGCCTCGCAGCACATCGAAACTCGCTTCGTTGGCGGTGCGCATCACCCGGTAGAGCTCCATGGCCTTACCCGGGTCGCTCAGCTTGATGCCATTCACACCAGTGACAATATCGTTGGCCTGGAAACCCATGGCGGCGAACTGCTCACTGTCGCGACCGGCGCTGACCCGGTAACCCTTGAGCTGACCGTCCTCGCGCACCGCGGCGATATTGACGACCTGGGCCAGGGATTGTGGATTGTCATACAGGCGGCGGCGGTAGTTCTGGGCCATCTCTGTGACGTCGTCGCTGCCGCGGCGATCCAGGCGTCTGCGGCTGTTGTCAGCCGGAGTGGCCCTGGCGGCCTGTGGCGCCGCGTTACCGACTGGCGTGACCTTGAAAGCGTCCTTGTCGAACAGCAGCAACAGCTCGTACTTGCCGGCGTTGTCTATGACCACCCGGTCCGGGAGGATCTTGGCCAGCTTGACCCGATTATTGATCGGCAGCTCATCACCTACCGCGTACTGGTCCTGCTTTTTCTTGGCCTCGATAATGGCGCGGGCCAGCTCGGGATCCGAGGAAGCCACCACACCCTGGAGTTTGAGGGCCAGGCGAGTTTCCCTGGCGTTGTTCTCGATACCCGCCAGGCCATCCTGTTGGCGCTGCAGCTGGGCGGCGATCTGTGCCTCCTGCTGGGCGATACGCGCCAGTTCCTCGGGCGAGGTCGACGCGCTGCCAAACAGGTTCCAGCCCGCCATCTGGTCGATATTGATCGGCTTGCGACCGGACTGCACCGCCGCTTCCACCAGGGGGTTTATCACCTGCGTCGGGGTGGGGGGCGCCGCGGGCGCCGGCACCAGGCTCCACACCAGGCCCACCAGGGCAAACACCATCCACACCGCTGACAGGCCGAGCAGACCCTGCTTAATGCGGCGCTGGATTGCCGGATTGGAAAGAACTTGCAGCTGGACGGCGAGCTGTTGCCCGATGGCGTCCAGTTTGGTGCCGGCCGCGGCCAGCCGTTCGGCGTTCACTGTTAATCACACGTGAGAGGTCAATGCGGCGATTATAGAGTTGGGGTGGGTAATAGAAAACCCGGCGGTGTTAAGAGATGTAAACAGCTATTCAGGCGTCACTGGGCGGTTCATCGAGGTCGCGCAACACGCCCGGGTCCTCTACAGGCACGCTCCGCAGGCAATCCGGGTGTTTTTCGAGCACCATGCGCCCGCCGCGGTCCCCCGCCAGGGCCTCGAGCTCCGGGTAGAAACGGCGCCCGAAGCCCACCGGATTACCGGTCTTACCGCGGTAGCAGGGTTGCACAGCGGCATCGGTATCCAGCCGCTGTGCCAGCGCTGCCAGGGTAGCGGGCTGCACCCAGGCCATATCGCCGAGTACCACCAGCAGGCCATCCCAGTCGTGGCAGGCCTTTACCCCGGCGGCCAGGGTGGCGCCCATGCCGCTCGCTGCCCCGGCGCATTCGATAAACTCCAGACCGGGCAGGCCCAGCATCAAGGGAATCGCGCCATCACCTGGCCGCAGGCACACCCGACAGGGCAGGCCCGCCGTCTGCACAGACTCCAGTGTGCGCCGCAGCAGGGGCTTGCCTTCCACCGGGTACAGGCGTTTGTCGCTGCCAAAGCGGCACGACTGGCCCGCCGCCAACACCAGGGCGCCGACTTTCACGGGCCGGCGCGACGCAGCTGGGTAAGCTCGGCGAGAATGGCGATGGCGATCTCCATGGGGGTTTTGCTGCCGATAGGCAGCCCCACCGGCGCGTGCAGCCTGTCCAGTTGGGCGGCAGTCAGGCCCAGCGCCCTGAGCCGTTCGACCCGCTTCTCGGTGGTGCGCACGGAGCCCAGCGCGCCGATATAGAAAAGCTCGTGCTCCAGCGCCTCCATCAGCGCCATGTCATCGATGCGCGGGTCGTGGGTCAGGGTCAGCACGATGCTGTCGCGATCACTGGCATGGGCGCGCACCGCATCGTCGGGCATACCGCCAATGCGCTGCACTGCCTCACCCTCCCAGCGGGCCAACACGTCCGCCCGTGGGTCGTTGATCAACACCTGGTAGTCCATCGCCGAAGCCAGTTTTGACAGGGTTTCCGACAGCGCGCCAGCACCGATCAGCAGCAGCCGGTAGCGCGGCCCGAAGGTCACCGTCACGCCCTCATCATCCCGCTCCAGCGGGGCGTAGGCCGAGGCCGCGCGCAGCTCTGTGGCGCCGTCTGCCAGCCTCACCCGGCGCGCCAGGTAGCGCCGTTCCGACACTGTTTGCAGCAGCGCCTGCAGATCAGGCAGGGCGCCGGGCTGTAGCGGTTCCAACAGGATTTCCAGGCGGCCGCCACAGGGCAATCCCAGGCGTTCGTTTTCCTCAGCACTGACCCCGTATTCCAGGTATTGGGCAGCGTCCAGTTCGCCGGCGACCAGCCGCTCCACCAGGTCGTCTTCCACACAGCCGCCGGACAGGGACCCCACG
>JANQIO010000053.1 GCA_028282105.1 Halieaceae bacterium
TCGCCCTTGGCCTCTCGCCGCGCGGACGCGGTGGCAGAGATCGCCGAGACGTATATGAATGCAAGGCCGGTTACCAACAGTACGGCGGATCGCTACCAGGTCATAGTCCACGTCAGCGAGGATATGAGCTATCTCGAAGATGGGCCGCATGTTTCCGCGGTAACATCCCGGCGCCTGTCGTGCGACTGCAACGTGATCGGCATCAGAGAGGATGAACTCGGCGAACCCCTCTCAATCGGACGCCGATCCCGGTTGATTCCACCCGCTATTCGGCGGGCTCTGCGACTGCGTGACGATGGCTGTAGGTTCCCGGGCTGCAATAACAAGCGATTCGTTGATGCTCACCACATAAAGCACTGGAGTAATGGCGGCGAAACCAGCCTCGAGAATCTCGTGCAGCTGTGCCGTGCGCACCATCGGCTGGTCCACGAGGGCGGTTTTAGCTGCGAGAAGAACCACGCCGGGGAGCTCATATTCAGGAATGATCGGCAAGAGCGGCTACAACACTGGTCGGTACTGCCGCGACGGAATGCGGAGGGAGAGGCCGTACGATTCCTGCACGAGCAGTTTGACCACCTCGGGATTGATGCGGACACTTGCAAGCCGAACTGGTATGCGGGCGATACCTGCGACTGGGGTATGGCTGTGGACGGCCTGCTGCAGTGCGATTTCGGGACGCTTCAGGCGGCACGTCAATCTCGGTAAATTCGGGTTGTAATAAGGGTGTCATCTCAGTAATATCCTGCCCCTGCCGATGCGGGGTGGAGCAGTCTGGCAGCTCGTCGGGCTCATAACCCGAAGGTCGCAGGTTCAAATCCTGCCCCCGCTACCAAAATGAATAAAGGGCTCCTTTACGAGACTGTGTAAATAGTCAGGGCTCTTTGAGAAGATACCCGCAGTTGGCTGCGGGTATTTTTTATGCATGTACAGGGACAGAACCGGGACCAGGGGACGCTGTTCCCGGAACGACTTGACGATCTGATCGCTGAAGACAATGCGGTCCGGGTGATCGATGCCTTTGTTGACTCGCTGGACCTGAAGGCGCTGAGCTTTGCGCGCATTGAGACGAAGGGGACGGGACGACCGCCGTACCACCCCGGGGATCTGCTGAAGCTGTATCTCTACGGCTACATGTACCGTATCCGCAGCTGCCGGCGGTTGGAACGCGAGTGCCATAAGAACATCGAGGTACTGTGGCTGCTGAACCGCCTGGCGCCGGACTTCAAGACCATCGCCAACTTCCGGGTGGATAATCGTAAGGCGCTGTTGAACGTGTGCGCGGCGTTCGTGCAGTTCTGTCGCTCACAGTCCTTGTACGGCGGTGACACGGTTGCTATCGACGGCAGCAAGTTCGCCGCTGACAATGCCCCGTCACGCGTGCTGCGCAAGAAGGACCTGGCGAAGGAGCTCAAGCGGCTGGATGCGAAGATCGCGGCGTGGCTGGACGATCTGGATGACGATGATGAGGACGAGCCACCCGGCGGCGACAACACCAAGGCGGCGCTGGAGGCGCTTGAGGCTGAGCGCGACAGCCTGACCGAGCAGATCCAGTCGCTGGATGCCAAGCGACTGGCGGTACAGCCCGCCACGGACCCGGATGCGCGGGTGATGAAGCACCACAAGATCGGCTACAACGTGCAGACGTCGGTGGATGCCAAACACCACCTGATCGTCGATGTGGACGTGGTACAGAGTCCGGTTGACCAGGACCAGCTGTACCGCATGGCGCGGCGCAGCCAGCGGCAACTCAGGGAGAAGCAGCTGCGGGTGCTGGCGGATGCCGGCTACTCCAGTGGCCGGCACCTCCGGCGCTGCCAGGCGCATGGGCTGACACCGTACGTGCCGGTGAATCGGTCTATCAATAACCGGGGTGATGGCCGGCTGTTCGACAAATCCGCGTTCACCTACGATGCGGATGGTGACTACTTCAAGTGCCCGGCGGGTGAACGCTTGCCAAAGAAGACCAAAAGCACCAAGGATCGCCTGTACCTGTACACCACCGCGGCCTGCACCGGCTGTCAGCTCAAGGAACAGTGCACACAGGGCAAACAGCGCTGGGTATCACGCCACTTCGAGGAGGATGTGCTCAACCAAGTCGCGGCCCGAACGGACGCTAACCCGCTGATGATGCGGCGGCGCAAGGCCATGGTGGAGCACCCGTTCGGTACGCTGAAGCGACGCATGGACGGTGGTCGATTCCTGCTACGAGGCTTACAAAAAGTCAAAGCGGAAATGGCCCTTGCCGTCACCGCCTACAACCTGACCCGTGCCATCAACGTGCTCGGCACCAAGCGACTGGTCCAGGCACTGGCAACCTGATCCCAAACGAAAAGAAGCCACCTCAAGTGAGGTGGCTTCAGGTTTTTACACGGCCTCCGTAGAGGGCCCCTGTTGCTTCTGGCCGAGCGAGGTGGAGGATTCGATCCCAGTTCGACACACGCAGCCGCGAAGCGGCAAGTGTGGGCGCGAAGCGCCTATCCCCCCCTCTCCGCCAGACCCTGCTTCTGCGGCCTCTACCAATAG
>JANQIO010000070.1 GCA_028282105.1 Halieaceae bacterium
CCCACGGCACAAATTACTGAGCCGCGGGATTTTATAGAGCTTGGCCCGGATTCACAAGCCTTTTCTGGTGTGAATAACCACCGAAAGCGTTTGAATTACAAAGGCTTAGCGGCGCTCGCTGACCTCGTTGCCGAGGCGCTGGGCAAAGTCTTCCAGCGACAGTGTGCCGAGGTCTTCACCGGTGCGGGTGCGCACCGCCACACTGCCCTCTTCCATCTCCCGATCACCCACCACCAGCAGGTAGGGAATGCGCTGAATAGTGTGCTCGCGGATCTTGAATCCCACCTTCTCATTGCGCAGGTCGGCCTCTACCCGAAAGCCCTGCGCGGCCAGCGTCCGCGCGACCTGGCGGGCGTAGTCGGACTGGTGGTCAGTGATGTTCAGCACCACCGCCTGCTCTGGCGCCAGCCACACCGGGAAGTTGCCCTCGAAGTGCTCAATGAGGATACCGATAAAGCGCTCGAAGGAGCCGAGGATGGCGCGGTGCAGCATCACCGGCACCTGGCGGCTGCCGTCTTCCGCCACGTAATGGGCATCGAGACGGCCCGGCATGGAGAAGTCCACCTGCAGGGTGCCGAGCTGCCACACCCGGCCGATGGAATCCTTGAGGCTGAACTCGATCTTCGGGCCGTAGAAGGCGCCCTCACCGGGCAGCTCTTCCCAGGGCAGGCCCTTGGCATCCAGGGCATCGGCCAGGGCCTGCTCGGCGCGGTCCCAGTCTGCCTCCGAACCCACCCGCTTTTCGGGGCGGGTGGAGAGGCGGTAGATCATGTCGGGTTCGCCGAAGAAGTCGGCGTAGACCTCGTGCAGGAAGTCGATGAATTCGATGGACTCGGGCTGGATCTGGTCTTCCGTGCAGAAGATATGCGCATCGTCCTGTACGAAACCGCGCACCCGCATGATGCCGTGCAGGGAGCCGGAGGGCTCGTTGCGGTGGCAGCTGCCGAACTCCGCTAGGCGCAGGGGCAGTTCGCGATAGCTCTTCAGGCCCTGGTTGAACACCTGCACGTGGCAGGGGCAGTTCATGGGCTTGATGGCAAAACTGCGCTCTTCGGAAGCCAGGGTGAACATGTCGTCGCCGAACTTGTCGGCGTGGCCGGATTTCTCCCACAGCGACATGTCGACAATCTGCGGCGTCTTGATCTCCTGGTAGCCGTGCTCGCGCTGGGCCTGGCGCATGTACTGCTCGATCGCCTGGTAGATGCGCCAGCCCTTGGGGTGCCAGAACACCATGCCGGGGGCTTCCTCCTGGGTATGGAACAGATCGAGTTTCTTGGCGATCTTGCGGTGGTCGCGCTTCTCCGCCTCCTCGATGCGGTGCAGGTAAGCCTTCAGTTCCTTGTTGTTGCGCCAGGCGGTACCGTAGATGCGCTGCAGCATTTCGTTGCTGGCATCACCGCGCCAGTAGGCGCCGGCCACCTTGGTCAGTTTGAAGGTCTTGAGCTTGCCGGTGCTGGGCACGTGGGGACCACGGCACAGGTCCATCCAGGGGCCCTGGCGGTAGATGCTGATCTCCTCACCCTCGGGCAGCTCCTCGATGATCTGCACCTTGTAGTGCTCGCCCATGTTGCGGAACTCTTCCACCGCTTTCTCGCGGCTCATCACCAGGCGTTCTACCGGCAGGTCGTCGCTGACGATCTCCGCCATGCGCTTCTCGATCTTCTCAAGGTCTTCCGGGGAGAAGCTGTGGCCGGTGGCAAAGTCGTAATAAAAGCCGTCTTCAATCACCGGGCCGATGGTGACCTGGGTGCCGGGGTAGAGCTCCTGCACCGCCATTGCCAGCAGGTGGGCAGTGGAGTGGCGAATGATCTCCAGGCCCTCGTCATCGCGGTCGGTGATGATGGCCAGTTCGGCGTCATCATCGATAACGAAGGAGGTGTCGACCTCGCGTCCATCCACCTTACCGCCCAGGGCGGCCTTGGCGAGGCCGGGGCCGATATCGGAGGCGACATCAAAAACAGAAACAGGATTATCGAAGGTCCGCTGGGAACCGTCGGGCAAAGTAATAACTGGCATGGTCTCGAGTCCCTTTCCAGTGGTGGCCCCTACGAAGGGTCACGTGTGGGTTGCTGTCTGAAAGCGCCCGTGAGACTGCCAGCAGCACCATACAAGTAGTGCCTCAACTGGCGTTCACTCGCTTCCGAATGAGCGCTCAGTTTAACACAGGCGCTACTGTCGACGGCGTGAATATTGCCTAGTCTTGCGCTGTATCAGGCGGGCGCTTTCCGCAGGCTACCCGGCGACTTGCCGGTGATTTTCTTGAAGGCCTTGGAAAATGAGGCCTCGCTGTCGTAGCCGCAGCGGCTCGCCACCTCCACCATCGGCGCGCCCTCTTCCGCCAGCCAGATGCTGGCCTGCTGCATGCGCCAGCGCGCCAGGTAGTGCATGGGGGATTCGCCCAGGGTCCGCTTGAAATGCGCGGCAAACGCCGAGCGTGACATGCTGGCTGCCTCGGCGAACTGCGCCAGGGTCCAGCGGTGTCCCGGCTTACTATGTATCAGATCCAGCACCCGCCGCAGCCGCTTGTCCGCCAACGCAGTCACCAGGTTGGCCAGC
>JANQIO010000014.1 GCA_028282105.1 Halieaceae bacterium
AAGGGCGGCCGTGGTGGGCGTTGTTGTTCAGTCATGTCGTCGATCCTCGGTGCAGTGTGCAGATTCAGGAAAAGCGCTCGAGGCGAATGCGCTCGCGGGGGAAGCCCACCGCTTTTGCGGCGGCCATGACACCGGCGATCAGCCGCTCCGGGCCGCAGAGGTAGACCAGCGCCTCGGCGGGTGCCTCGCGCAGGATGGCTTCGAGGTCCATCCGCTCGCCGTCTGCACCGGCATACACCGTCATGCGACTCTCGAGCTGACGCTGCAGGCGGTCCCGGAAGGCCATTTCGCGACGGCTTTTACCGGCGTAGTGCAGATGGAAGTCAGTGCCGCGCAGCTCCAGGGCCTGGGCCATGGGCTTGATGGCGGTGATACCAATGCCGCCGGCAATCAAGACTGCCGGGGTATCGCCCTCGTGCAGCGGGAAGTGATTCTCGGGCAGGCCGGTACGCAGCACGGCGCCGATGCTGAAGCTGTCGTGCACCGCGCGGGAGCCGCCGCGGCCCTGCTCTTCCCGCAGCACGGCAATCTCGTAGGCATCGGGCCGGGCCGGGTTGGAGCCGATGGAATAGTGGCGTTCCGTCAGTTCGCCGCCCGGCAGCCGCACCGGAACCTTAAGGTGAGCGCCGGCAGCCACCGGCGGCAGGTCCCTGCCTGCGGGATCACGCAGTTCGTAAGCGCGAATGTTCGGCGCCAGTTGACGCACACCCGAGATCACCAGCTCCAGCGGGCCCTCTCCAAGCACGGCGTCGCTGGTCTCGGCTCCGCCCTCCTCATTGGCGGCGCTGTCCAGCGCGCGCTGCAGGCGACGATTCTCTGCCATCAGCTCTTCCAACCCGGCACGTACCTCGTCTTCGGTGAAGCGTGGCGTGATATGCGCGGGGCAATTCCAGTCAAAGCCTTCCACCGTAATCAGGAAGGCGCGCTCTATCTGTACCGCGTACTCCGGATCTTCGAGCTGCTCGAGGATGTCGCTTTCATGAGCCTCGACAATGCGCACCCGGCCCAGCATCTTCAGGCGCCGGCGGTTGGGGTAGTCCATAAAGAACAGGCTGACGCGGTCGTCCTGGCGAAAATTGCCGGTGCTGACGTACTGACGGTTGCCGGAGTAGTCGGCAAAGCCGAGGGTCTTTTCATCCAGCACTTTCATAAAGCCCCGGGGGCCACCGCGGTGCTGCACATAGGGCCAGCCGGTTTCGCTGACACTGGCCATGTACAAGCTGTCGCGCTGGGCAATGAAGCCGGCCTCGCGCTCGCTCAGGCGATCCGCGTAGCGGCTGCCCTCGCTCATGGCGGCGTAGCTACCCCGGCTGCCGGCGCGGGCCTGCAGGTCCAGGATGGTCGGAGTGAACGCGATCTCGTGGTAGCTGTGTGCCATGTTGCTGTCCTCGGGGTGTGGCTTGTCGATGGGTTCACTATGTCGAATTCCCCATATCGAAAGAATCCCGTAAAATCGCAATTTATTATTTCCTATATTGGAATAATTATGGATCGCTTCCTCCAGATGCAGACCTTCGTGGCGGTCGCCGAAGAAGAGGGATTTTCCGCCGCCGCGCGGCGGCTCGGGCAATCAGCACCGGCGGTCACGCGGGCCATCGCCGCCCTGGAAGCACACCTCGGCGTCAAGCTGCTGAACCGCACCACCCGCTATGTGCGGGCCACGGAAGCGGGGCTGCGCTTTCTGGAGGACGCGCGGCGGATTCTCGCCGAGTTGGAAGCCGCCGAGGACGCCGCCGCCGGCATCAACGCCGAGCCGCGCGGGCTGCTATCCGTGACGGCGCCGGTGTTGTTCGGGCGCCGCTATGTGATGCCGGGGATCGTCGACTATCTCAGCCGCTACCCGCAGATGCAGGTGGATGCGGTATTCCTGGACCGCCCGGTGAACCTGTTGGAGGAAGGCCTGGACGTGGGCATCCGTATCGGCGACCTGCCGGATTCTTCCATGCGGGCGCGGCGGGTTGGCGCCGTGCGGCAAAGATTGCTGGCGTCACCGTCGTATCTCGCCGAGCGAGGCACACCGGAATCACCCCACGCCCTGAACCTGCATCGGCTGGTCGCCTCCAGCGCCGGCAATTTCGGGCTGAGCTGGCGTTTCCAGTTCCCGGACGGTGAACAGCGCATTCGTGTGCGGCCAAGACTCACGGTGACCAGCAATGACGCCGCCCTGGAGGCGGCCGTGCGCGGCTTTGGTGTTACCCGGCTACTGTCCTACCAGGCCGCGGACGCGGTAGCCGCCGGTGAGCTGGTGCCGATTCTCGAGGACTTCGCACCGCCGGACGTGCCGGTGCATATCATCCATCGCTCCGGGCCGCAGTCTCCCGGCAAGGTGCGGGCGTTTATTGACCTGATGGCTGAACGTCTTCAATCAGAGCCAGCGCTGGCAGCTTCTCCAGCACCCCCTCAAGCAGGGGCGTGATACCCGAGGCGACATACCCGCTGGACAGGCCCAGGCGCACCACAACGACATCCTCATCCGGAAACATCACCACGTACTGACCGTTGTGGCCGGAGGCATAGAACATATTGCGGGGCAGATTGGGGAAATCCTTGCCCTGGGCATTGAGCCAGAAACCACGACCATAGTTGCCGTCCACGGCGGAGGGGCGCGGGGTGGCAGCCTCGCGCATCCAGTTGTCCGGCAGGAGCTCGCTGCCGTTCTGCCAGGCCTTCAGCCAGAACAGGCCGACAATGGCCCAATCCCGCGCGGCCATGTAGGTGTAGGAGGACCCCACCTGGGTGCCGCTGGCATCGCGTTCGCTGACCATCCCCGCAAGGCCCAGGCGCCGGGTAAAACTCTCTTTCAGCCAATCCGGGTAGGGCTGGCCGAGGCTCTGCTGCCACACCCAGCTCGCCAGGTTGGTATCGCCACTGGAGTAGCTGAACTGCCGGCCCGGCGCATGCCGCTGGCCATTACCCGGTGCCGCGGTCCACATGGCGGGACTCCGATACAGCATGCGGGTGGCATCATCGCCGGGGAAGTAGGTTTCCTCAAAGTCCAGGCCGCTCTCCATGTGCAGCAGGTGGCCCAGGTTCAATGCCGGGTCGATCCGCCGCGCCAGCTCGGGGGCCGCCTGGTCCAGTAGCGGCGCGATCGGCGTTTCGAGGTCCAGCTTGCCCGCCTTGACCTGCATGCCAACCCAGGTGGACATCAGGCTCTTGTTCATGGACCAGCCCTGCAGCGGCGTCATCTCATAAACGCCATCGGCATAGCGCTGCGCCACTAACTTGTTACCGCGCATCACCAGGACCGCCAGGGTGCGCCGCTGCCCCTCCTCGGGCTCCTGGAAGGCGGCGTCGAGAACGGGATCCAGCGCCGCTTCCGTCGACTCAGTCAGCCCAACCATGGGCCCCAGCCAGCGAGCGCCACCGGCGGGTGGAGGTGCTGCTACCGGTGTGAGCGGATTCAGCACGCAGCCCGGCCCCTGTCTGGCGACCGCGTGGGCGCTTTGACCGAGAAAAGCAGCATCGATTTGACGGCGCTCCCGGTCAACGTTCAGTTCGAGCTGCGACAGCAACGGCCCCAATATGCCCATGCTGAGGTGGATGTCATTTTCGACAACGAAGTCGGGCGCAAAGCCCGACACGAAGACGCCGGAACAGAGCTGCTTGGCGGAGTACCCGGCGACCACCTGGAAGGCCTGGCCGGCCCAGCGCAGGCCCCAGGCCAGGGGCAGCAAAACTAGCAGCAGGATGACAACGCGTTTCATGGGCTCAGCTCCTCGATAAACCAGCGCAGGGCGCGCCCGCGACTGCCGGACTTCCAGACCAGTTGCAACGGTGCCGGTTCCACCACCGGGTCCACCGCCAGCTCCACCAGTTTGCCGGCGGCGAGCTGCGCCTCTATGCGGTGGCGCGGCAGGAAGCCCACTGCCAGTCCGGCCTCCTGCACGGCAATCTTCTGCTGCACCGTTTCTACCCGCAGCACGGCCTGGCGCTCAAAAATACGCAGGGTTTGTGACGTCTGTGGTGGCAGGCTGCGGGACGAGTCCATCACCACCACCGCCCGGTAGTCGGCAAAGTCATCGCGTCGCAGCGGTGTGGGAGCCGTGGCAAGCGGGTGTTCGGGATGCACTGCAAACACCCATTCCACCTGCATAAACTCACGGGACGAGAGGCCCGTTGCCGTCGGCGGCCGCTCCGCGGCGCCCACCACCAGGTCAGCGCGGCCCTCGATTACCGCCTCCCAGGCGCCGCCCAGCACTTCCTCGGTGAGTGTGATCTCGATCTCCGGGTGGTCGCGGTAGAAGGCCTCCAGCACCGGCGCCAGCTGCTCGATTTCCAGCAGCGAATCCAGGGCGATATTGAGCTGGGATTCCCAGCCGGAGTGCACCTGCCGGGTGGTCTCCACCAGGCGCTCAGCGGCGTCGAGGATTTCCCGGCCCTGCTCCAGCAGCACCCGGCCGGCGGGTGTGAGCACCGAGCGCCGGCCTTCTTTCTTGAACAGCGACACCCCCAGGTCTTCCTCGAGTTTCTGCACGCTGTAGGTCACCGCTGACGGCACCCGGTACAGCGCCGCGGCGGCCGCCGCGAAGCTGCCCTTGCGGTCGATGGCGTCCAGCACTTCCAGCGCATCGAGGCTCAGCTGTGACAGTGGACAATCTCCTGTGTGCTTTTATTCAAATTATCTGAAGTTATTGATCATTTTAATCCGCTTTTTTCCCGTCCGGCAATGCATAGACTGGGAACCGTTCCAAACAAACACTCACTCTACGGAGATTTCATCATGAGCAAGAAGTTTGAAGTACCAAGCATTCTCGACAGCAAGGCTGGCCTGGCGGCCACGGTACTGCGCATCCCGGTCGGCATCGTGTTGGCGGCCCACGGCGCCCAGAAACTGTTTGGCTGGTTTGGCGGTTACGGCCTGGAGGCCACCGGCCAGTGGATGGCCTCGGTCGGCTTTGCCCCCGGCTACCTGATGGCCCTGCTGGCCGGCAGCGCGGAGTTTTTCGGTGGCATCCTGCTGATCGCAGGCCTGCTGACTCGCCCGGCGGCGGCCGTCGCCGCCTTCACCATGGCGATGGCCATGACAGTACACCTGGGTAACGGCCTGTTCGTCAGCGCCAACGGCTACGAGTTCGCGCTCACCCTGCTGGCCGCCACGCTGGCTCTGGCCCTACAGGGCGGCGGCGCTTTCGCTGCGGACAGCCTGGTAACGCGCACGCTGCCGCGTGCCGAGTTGTCACCCCGGGAACTGGCTGCTGCCGCCTGAACCGACCACCCTCCCCTCTCAGCCCGCGCCGTGCGCGGGCTTTTTTTTGCCTGGCCAGAGAGCCCGCCACCGAGGTCAAGCACTCAGCGGCATCGGTACAACGCGGTGTGCCCGCGGTTGCCGCCGGCGCGGGAATGATCGGGGCCGAAGCTACCTTGGCTCCAGCACCACCACGGGAATCTCGCGGTCTGTGGCCGCCTGGTAGTCGGTGTAGGGGGCGTAGTAGTCCACCATCAGCTGCCAGAGCCTGGCGCGCTCCTCACCTTCCGCCACCCGGGCGACGGCGTCGAACTCATGATTGGCCACTTTCAGGTGCGCATGGGGGTCGGCCTCCAGGTTCAGGTACCAGGCCGGGTGGGACGGCGCACCACCCTTGGAGGCGATAACACAGTAGCCGCCGTCACCGGTGGGCCGGTAGATCAGCGGCAGGATCGACGTCTTGCCCGACTTGCGGCCCGTGGTGTGCAGCAGCAGGGTGGTCAACATGCCGTCACCGCCGGCCAGGGACGCATCCCAGTAATGCGCCGCCTCACCGTCGCGGAGATAGAGTTCCACGTGCGTCTTTATCCAGTCCGGAAGACCTTCCGGGATATCGATGTCCGCCATGCTGCGACACTCCATATGGGGTTTACTTTCAGAATAGCCCAGGACCTGCGTATGTGCGTGCCGCAGTCGCTTTCTGCTATGTTGGGGGCCATTCCTGTAGGGGAACGCTGTGGGACCCAAATCATGAATCGCTATTGTTTTATGCCGTTCTCTCCTGTCGCGCTGCTGCCTGCTGTCGCGCTGCTGCTCGCCGCCCTGCTCTCTGGCTGCGGCCAGGCGCCCCCGCCGCCCGCACCGCAGCCGCCATCGACGGCGCCTGCCAGCACACCGCAGGCGGTCTCGAGCCCGGCCGCCCCGGAATCCGCCGCGCCGGCAGCAGACAGCGACAAGTGGTGGTCGGCGCTGCCGCGAGCCGCCTGGTCGGATTTTCGAAAAATCGACACGCTGAATCCGTGGTTCGAGGTGTACGAGATTGTCGAGGGCGTGTTCGCCATCTATGAACCGGGCCAGTACGAGGAGGTCATCTCCTACCTGATCGTGGGCAGCCGCAGTGCACTGCTGTTTGATTCCGGCCTCGGCATGGGCGATATCCAGAGCGTGGTAAAGCAGCTCACCTCTAAACGCGTCAGCGTGCTTAACTCCCACGCTCACTACGACCACGTTGGCGGCAACTACCAGTTCGACACGATTGTCGGCATGAAGCACCCCTTCGCCCTGGCGCGCTCCAAGGGCGCGCCCAACAGTGAACGGGTGGAGTTCGTTAGCGGCGACTGGGTGTGGAAAAAGCTGCCGCCCAATTTCGTGCTTTCGGACTACCGGACCCGCCCCTGGGAGTACAGCCGCTGGCTGCGACCCGGGGAATTCATTGATCTCGGCGGGGTCAGCCTGGAAGTCATACACGCCCCGGGGCATTCCCCCGACAGCATCGTGCTGCTGGACCGCAAGCGCCGCCTGCTGTTCACCGGCGACACCTTCTACCTGGCGCCTCTGTACGCCCAGCTCGAGGAATCCAGCTTTACGGACTACATGGCCACCGCCGCCAAACTCGCCGCCCTGGCGGGTGAGGTCGACTACCTGTTGATGGCCCACAACACGCCGTTGGCGGAATCCCGCTACCTGCTGGACCTGGACCAGGCATTCCAGGCAATTGCCCTGGAGCGGGCCAGGTTTTCCCTGACCGACGAGGGGCGTGAGTACCCGTTCAAAGGGTTTTCGATCCTGACGGCGGACCCGCCGGAAGACAACGCACCGATCATCGACGCGCTGTGATCATCTACGGCCATCGCGGCGCCCGGGGCGAAGCGCCGGAGAACACCATCGCCGGCGCCCGCCACGCCGTGCAGCGCGGGGTTCGCCACCTGGAGATTGACCTGCGGCTCTCCGCCGACCAGCAACTGGTGGTGGTGCACGATGACACCCTCAAACGCACCACCGGCGTCAATGGCAAAGTAGCCGAGCACAGCGCCAGGACGCTGGCCGGCCTCGATGCCCGCGCCGATGGGCCGCCCTGGCCCAACAAGCGCGGCACCGGCATACCGACCCTCACCGCGCTGTACACCGCCCTGCCCGAAATCCGCCACTGGCAGCTGGAACTCAAACCCCTGGGTAAACGTCACAACCCGGCACTGGCGGCCGCCACCGTCGCGTGGATCCGGCAGCACCGGCCGCGGGCCGTGGTGACCTCATCGGAACTCAGCCTGTTGCAGGCGGTGAAGGCAGCCCTGCCGCGCCAGGCGGTGGGATATGTGTCCACGACGCGTGAACCGGAAAGCGCGCTGGACGCCTGCGACTGCGACTACCTGATTGCCGGCCAGGCGACCCTGGAAAGCCGCGCCCAGGTGCGCAGGCTGCAGCGGCGCGGCCTGCATATCAGCGTGTGGACGGTGAACGACGCCAGCGTTATCCGGCAGCTCTACAGGCTGGGCGTGGACAGTGTGATTAGCGATTTCCCGTCGATGGCCCTGCCGCTGGCGGCGGAACTGGCACGCTAGAGCCAGCGCCGCACCCTGGCGCAGTAAGCCTCAAACTCCGCGCCAAACAGTCCGCGCAGCATCGCCTCCTCCGGGCGGATAAAGCGCAGCTCGATAATTACCATGAACACCGGCACCACCAGCAGCCCCGCCACGGTACCGGTAGTGCAGCCGGTGCCCAGCAGGATCAGCGCCATACCCAGGTACATGGGGTTGCGGGTGAAGCGGTAGACGCCGTCGGTGACCAGTGCGCGCACCTCGCGGAAGGGGATCAGTTCGGTATCGGCTTTCTTGAACAGGCCGCCCGCCAGCACCAGCAGCAACAGGCCGGCAACAATGGCGAGGCTGCCCAAGGCCTGGGGAAGGCCGCCGGTGAAGCGCTGCAGTGGGAAATACTGGTCCACGACAAAGATCACGATGAGGCAGATCACCAGCCATACCGGCGGGTAGATGATGCGTCGCGGGCGCCGTTCTTGCAATGTCTCGTTGCCGTTTGTCGTCATAGCAGGGTGAATCTCTGCAGGCTGTGGCTGGATGCGGGCTCGATGAATCGTAGCGCATAGGCAAGCCCGATACCTACCAGGAAAGACACCGTCAGCTTGATGCGATCGTGGCTGTGGAAATGCACTTCCGGCAGCAGGTCACTCAATGAGATACACAGGAAAACCCCGGTGGAAAAAGCCAGCGCGCATCCCACCACATAGGCCTGGTTGTCCAGCAGCCCCACGCCCCAGATAAACAGCAGAGCACCCAGCGGGCAGAGGGTGGCGAAGCCGATATTGGCCATCGCCCGTGCGCGTGCGCCCCAGCCGCCGGCCTGCATCATGCTGGTAATGGACAATGCATCCAGGGGCTTGTGCAGCAGAATGGCCAGGAACACCCCCAGCCCAATCCAGCTAAAGCCATGGTGGCCGTGACCATCGCCGGTATGCACGCTGGCGCCCAGGGCAATACCATCGATTAGCGTGTGCAGGCCCAGGCCCGCGGCAATACCCACCCAGCTCAGCGGGTGAGCGCCCGTGTCGCGGTGGGCGTCATGCGGGTGATCATGGTGTCCGTGCTCGTCGTCACCATAGTCATGCTGGTGGAAGTGGAACAGGCGCAGCAACAGCAACATCACCACCAGCCCAGCCATCACCCACAGCGCCACCACATCCACCGCCGACAGGTGCGCGGCCACACTGTGCTGCAGCGACACCAGGCTGTGAGGCAGCAGGTGGAACAGCGCCACGCCCAGCATCAAGCCCGCCACGCCGCTCATAATCAACTGCGTACGCGTGTGGGTCATGCGCACCAGCGACGGCAGCCAGCCCCCCAGCAGGGAGGCACCGATGATGGCTACACAGTAGGCCGCCAGGCTGAGCGTTTCGACGTCCATGGTCGATATTCAGGGATAGCCGCGTGAGAAAAGAGCCGAATAATGCCTGACTAGAACAGGTATTGCACCCGCATGGCGGCGCCAAAGCCATCGTCCTCTGCGCCCAGGGGCTTGTCGGTCTGGCTGTAGATCAGGTTGAGGCTGGTGCGTATCTTGTGGCGATACCAGCTACCCCCCACGGTGACGGAGCGCAGGTGATTGTCGGGGTCATCGTCGGCTTCCCCGTAGGTGAAGCTGCCGCGCACGAAGACTTCGAAGATATTGCGGGCGCCCACCTGCAGTGGCGCCCACAGCCCCCACTCCGGGCGATAGGCGCGGGTCTGGCCGCTGAGGTAATAGCCGATCTCCAGAAAGCCGCCGTAACCGGTGGCGTCTTCCTGGCCGCCCTGGTAGTTGGCGAAGTAGGCTTCCGAGGAGATATGCAGGGGGCCACGGGAAAACAGCGCCTCGATACCGACAATACCGGCGCGATCTGCGTCGAAGCGGGCCAGCACCAGGCGATCGGTTTCCTGGATTTCCGGGCGCGGGTCAATGCGGTCAAACTCGCCGTCGCGCAGGGTGAAGGACAGGCCGGTGTGCAGGCCGCCCCCGTAGCGCTCGCGGCCGAAGGTCACCCGCCCGGTCACTGCCAGGTCGGTGTCGCTGGTGTTTTCAATATCCTGCCCGAACACCCCAATGCTGGTGGTCACCACGGTCTGGGCCTCGTCGGTAAACAGCAGGTAGCTGTCGCCCGGGTTGAGGTCAAACCACTTGTTGAGCCGCACGCCCATGCCGCGCCAGCCGCCGAACACCGAGGTCGGCGCCGAGCGCTCCAGGGCTGCATTGAACTTGTTGCCGAGCAGGTTTTCCTGGGACATGGGCTCCAGCACATTGCCCAGCGTCAGGGTGTAGGCGCGCTCCTCGTCTACCCGGCGGAAGTAGAGGTCGCGCCAGATATTCGATTCCACGTCGTACTGCGCCTTGACCTCCCCGCCGAGGTTCAGGGTGGAGCGCACAATCACCTCGGCTCGCCGCACCGCGGTGTCGCTCTCGCTGTCGCCGTCGTTGCGGGTGTTGAGCAAATCCTCGTAGGTATAGGCGTCGTACTGCACGCCACCCCCCACCCAAACATGCAGGCGGTCGAACAAGACAACGTCCCCGGATTCGCCGGTGACATTGCGGAGAATGGTCTGGTCGTCGTGCATGGCCACGGTGGTTTGCTCATCGGCCAGCACTTCCACCGCCACCTGCTCCTCGGGCTCGGCTTCCGCCTGCTCCAGGTTTTCCTCCGGGGGCTCAAGCTGCTTGTCCGGCGACTCGGGAATCTCCTCCAGCGCCAGGGCCTCGGTGTCGAAGCTGGCGTCTCCCCACCAATTGCCCTCCGCGGCGGGATCGCGAAGGACAAAGATGGGTTTGCGCTTGACGGCGCTGGGCCGCACCGGTTCCAGTTTCAGGTGCTCGGGGGCGCCCTCAATAATCTGCTCGCGGGTGGTGTCGCTGGGGGCCGAGTCCAGGGCGACTTCGAAAAACAGCCGTTCCAGCTTGTCGACGGCCGCTTCGGCGGTAGCGGGTGGCTCGCCGGTGTAACGTCCGTCGGCACCGCGCAGGTAGAGGGCTTCCTGGTACAGGGCGTGGTAGGCATCGCGCTGCTCGGCCGCAGACAGGGCAGATTCGGCGATGGCCCGCATCCGCTCCCGTAGCAGTGCAATGGCCTCGTCCACCGAGCGTGGTGACTGCGCTGGATTGGCCGCGTTCTTCAACACCAGTGGCGGTGGCGCTGAGTCGTCCGCGGGCCCGGCGGCAGGATTTTCCTCCGAGCGCAGCACCTGCGCCGAAACCGTCGGTGCCAGGCAGAGCAGCAGAATAAGGAAAACGCGCATTCCCAAACTATAAGCAGCCCACAGGTTGGCAACAAGCGGGCACAAAAAAGCGGGCCGCAGCCCGCTTTATCGTGTCGCGTGGTTAAGCGGCGAAGGTCAGGCGCTGGCCGCGGCGGCGGCCGCCTCTTTCTCCGCCAACACTTCGGCCATGGGCCGGCCGGTCACCGGGCAGGTGTCCTGCTGGGCCAGGCGCTCGGCGACAATTTTCTCCATCTGCTCCTTGATGGCGGCCTGCTCGGCGGACTGTTCTTCCGTCACGTCCAGCGGGCGCTCCATGGCCTTCCAGTCGATGTCGCCATCGTCGGGCAGGTTCTCGAAATCGAGGATACCCAGCTCTTCGAACTTGGGACGAATCTTGTCGGTCATCAGGCCGATGCGCTTGAGGTTGGGAATCACGCGCTGGAACAGCAGGTCGCGGAAGGTGGACATAACAAAGCCCTCCATGACGCGCTGGCGCGCTTCTTCCACGTCCCAGCCAAAGTGGGCGAATACATCGGTGGCCACCAGGCGCTCGCGGCTGACCACGCAGGCCTCATAGGCAAACTGGGCGCGCTCCTCCTTCTCCTCGTCGGAGAGGGTTTTCACGAACTCTTCCAGGTAGTTCACACCGAAGGTGACGTGACGGGCCTCATCGCGTACCACCAGGTAGATGATGTCCTTGAGGACTTCATCCGGCGTGGTCTCGCGAGCGGTGTTGAAGGCCGACAGGGCCAGGCCCTCGATGATGATCTGCATGCCGATGAACTTCAGGTCCCAACGCGGATCGGTGAGGATCTTGTCGAGAATGCTCTTGAGGCTGGTGTTGATCGGGTACATCAGCCCGATGCGGGTTTGGATGTACTTGTTGAACACCTCCACGTGGCGCGCCTCGTCGAAGGTCTGGGAGGCGGCGTAGAGCTTGGCATTGAAAGTGGGCGCGCAGGAGGCGAGCTGCGAGGCCACCAGCAGGGCGCCCTGCTCACCGTGCAGGAACTGGGACAGGCTCCAGGAGTTCTGGTGCAGCCAGAACTCGCGCTTCTGCTCATCCGTCAACGCCACGTAGGGCGGGTAGTCGGTGAGGTTCATCAGCGCGGCTCCCTGCTCGAAGTCTTCCTCCGGCCAGGGGCGGTTCCAGTCGATGTCCATCTCCGCATTCCAGTTGAGCTCCTTGCCGAGCTCATAGAGCTTCTTGATGCGGTTGTCCTGGATGGTGTAATCCCAGTTGTAGGCACCGGTCAGCGGCGTGGAGAAAATCTCCGCTACCTGGTCGACGTGCTCGTTGGTCAGCTTGTCATCGATGTCGTCCGCATCATCCTGGCGACGTGCCGAGCCGGCAAAGCTCTGAATCTTGCGGGGTGTTTCGTCCGTCCACTGCAATTTCATGGTGCGTATCTCCTTGATCACTCGGCCCGCTCTTGGTGACGAGCCGGTGAAATCAATGCCGGGCAGCCCCTCTGCGGCCCGGCCTCAGGTGTTCGAGTCTCCAATATCCGCGCAATAAGTGCTTGTGAACAGGGTAATCTGTTGTCAAAATGTGGTCATATATGGCCATGCACAGTGCATCAACCCCCGCCCAGTACACGCTGATCCTGCTGGATCTGGCGCGCCAGCGCGGTGTGCCACCGGAACGGCTGCTGGAAGGCACCGGCGTGACCGAGGCCGACATGGCCAAGCTGGGCGCGCGCGTGCCCGAGGAAGTGTTCTCCCAGGTGGTAGAGCGGGCCTATGGCCTCACCGGTGACCGGGCCCTGGGCCTGCACCTGGGCAAGCGCCTCAACCTCAGCGCCCATGCCACCGTCGGCCAGGCCTTCATGACCTGCGAAAACCTGGAGCAGGTACTCAACTTCCTGCTCAAGTACTACCGCATTCTCGCCCAGGCCCTGGAACTCTCCTACGTGCGTCGGGACGGGCGCTGCTGGATTACCGCCCATACGCTCTGGCAGGAGGAGCGTCGGGAATTCAGCTACGAGGTACTGTTCGCGGCCTTTGTGCACAGCATCAACCTGCTGCTCAACAACCCGGCGCTGGCCTACCGCGTGGAATTTCCCTACCCCGAGCCCGAGTACGTGGACGAGTACCGGGAGCTGTTTGGCGACGACCTGCACTTTATGGCCCACGAGGCGCGCATTTCCCTGCCAGAACAGTGGCTGGAAGTGGAGTTGCCCTCCTCCAACCCGGCGTTGCTGGCCCTGTATGAACAGGAATGCCGGCGCCTGCTGGCCGACCTGGAAGAAGACGGCTCCCTCACCGAGCAAACCCTGCAGCTGCTGCGCAAGCTGGAGGGGCACTACCCGCAGATGCCCCAGGTGGCGGACATGCTCAGCATCAGCCCGCGTACCTACCGGCGGCGGCTGGCGGCGGAAGACACCTCCTTCCAGCAACTGCTGGACCAGGTGCGCACTGAGCACGCCGTGCACTACCTGCGCACCACCCGCCTGCCACTGGCCAGTATTGCCTTTATGGTGGGCTTCAATGACGTCTCCAACTTCCGCCGCGCCTTTATCAAGTGGACCGGCCGCACGCCGCGGGAGGCGCGCGAGAGCGCTACCGAGAGCAGCATCGAGACCCTGTAAGAGAACCTGCAAGAGAAGTTGAACAAGTGCCAGAGCTAGCGCCCGCAGCAATTTCCATCTACGCCGGCGAGACCGCCCGCGCCCGGCTGGCGACCGAAGGCTGGAATCCGGCCCTGTTCGACACCCTGGTAGGCGCCTCCGGCGGACCAAAATTCATGGGCCTGGCCGGGCTGGACCGCTTTCTGTTCGGGGACTTCCTGCAGCGCAGCCAGCACAGCCTGCACCTGATCGGCTCCTCCATCGGCACCTGGCGCCACGCCGCCCTGGCCGCGCGCGACCCACTGGCCGCCCTGGCCGCCCTGCACCAGCGCTACCTGAACCAGAGCTACGACCCCGCCGACCCGCGGCCGCGCACCGAGATCGTCGGCGAGCAGTGCCAGTGGGTGGTGGATGGCTACCTGGCCGAGGCCGACCTGCAGCTGCTGTGTGACCACCCGCGCTTCATCACCCACGTGGTGACTGCCCGCGGCCGCGGCCCCAACAGCGCCAAACACCCGGTGCCCCAGGCCGCCGGCATGGTGCTGGCGGGTCTCAGCAATGCGCTGAACCGCAACCTGCTGCAGTCCTGGTTCCAACGGGTGGTGTTTAGCTGCCGGGGCTATGAAGACCTGGATTTCGAGTTTGAGGATTTCGATACCCTGCACATCCCACTCAGCATCGACAATGCCAAAGCGGCGCTGCTGGCGTCGGGCTCCATCCCCTTCCTGATGCCCGGCGAACGCGATGTGGCCGGCGGCCCACCCGGCCACTACTGGGACGGCGGCATCGTTGACTACCATTTCGACTTCAGCAACCACCGCGGCGAAGGCCTGGTGCTCTACCCCCACTTCCGCGCCGACGTCACCCCCGGCTGGTTCGACAAGTTCCTGCCCTGGCGCAGCACCGACCCCAGGCTGCTGGACCGTGTGGTACTGGTCTGCCCCTCACAGGACTACCTGGCTCGACTCCCCCACGGCAAAATCCCCGACCGCAACGATTTCGCCAAGATGGGCCACGAAGAACGCGTGAGCTACTGGGAAGCCTGCATCCAAGCCAGCGACGAACTCGGAGAAGCCTTCGCAAACCAGGTAGACAGCAACAACCCCCTAGCCACCGTAAAACCCTTCCAATAAAGGGGTCAGAGCCCTTTTTGACGGCACAAGATGTCCAGCCACAGCCAGGGCCGTTACAAAAAGGGCTCTGACCCCTTTTTGGAGAGCTCTTCTTGAGAGAGCGGCTTAGCTGACGTAGCGGTCCAGGTAGTCGTCGACGACGCGCCGGATCGGACCTTCAAACACCCGCGCCATCAGACCCAGCGACACCTTGACGTGGACCGCCTCGTCATCGATCTCCAGGCGCCCGTCGACCCCATTACCGCGCATCGTCACCACATCCCCCTGCCAACGAGCCCGCACCCCGTACTGACGCTCAAGCTGATCGGCCAGCTCCTGCGCCGTGTTGCGTACCTCATCGCGCGGCTGCGTATACGTCCGACTCACACTAAACCAGGCCATCGTCGCCTCCCGGCGTTCTTTTCTTTGAGTGTAGCCGCTTCTAGTTCCTGGCGGAGGGGACTTCGGAGCTTACGTTCTTCCGTTCGCGGTCCGCTCTCATCTCCGGGGCATATCCTCGGCTGACAGATTCTGCGGGCGATCTTTACGCTGCCAGGGAAAATACAGGTCGCTCCCGACGCTCTCTCCAGAACGTAAGCCCCGAAGTCTCAGCGTCGAAGGGGCGTCATCGGCTCCCTCGACGGATGGGGGGGGTTGGGGGGAGTTTCGCAGGAACAGGTTGCGACTACGCAATGCCGTTCGCTCCGTCGCGTGGGGTGGCGTAGCGCCGGTTTTCAGCCGCGTCGGGAGCGACCCTTAACACCCGTGGCAGGGCGCGGTTTAGTGCTGAACGTTCGACCCGGTTTGCAGCACGAACGGCGGGAGTGGACCGCGGCAGAAAACCGGCGCTACACCGCCCCACGGCCCTACGAAGAAAAAAACCAACATCGCCAAACGCCGCTACGAAGCAAACGACATCAGGGCCGTTGAGCCCGCATCACCACCCAGTTGCCGACCATAACCAGCGCCATTCCAAGGATCGCCACCAGCGTCCACTGGTAATCCTCGATGACCGTGGAAATCGCCAGCGCCACCAGGGGAAACAGCAGGTTGGCGTACCCGGCGCGGTCGGCGCCGATGCTGCCCACCAGGGTGAGGTAAGCCCAGAAGGCAATCACCGAGCCAAACACCACCAGGTACAGCAGCGAGGCAACATAGCTGGCCGAGGTGTCGAACTCGATGCTGACCCCCGCCAGCAGCGCCGCGATGTACATGGCCGCCGCGCCGTAACCCATGGCCCAGACATTGCCGACCAGCAGCGGCAGCTCGTGGAGCTTGTTGCGGGCAGCGATGATATTGCCGAAGGAAGCCAGCAGCGTTCCGGCCAGGCAATAGAGCAGCGCCACGAAGTTCTGGTCAGTGAGGCTGAAGGCATTCAGCTCCGGCCAGAACACCATGCCCATGCCCACCAGGCCGATCAGCCCGCCGACTACCACGCCGGGCTGCACCGCGTTGCCGAGAAACAGCGCACCGTTGAGCACGTTAAACATCACGATGCCGGCGAACACCACCGACACCAGCCCGCTGGCCAGCACCAATTCAGCGTTGTAGACAAAGAAGTAGTTACCACTGAACAGGCACAGGCCCTGCAACAGCAGAAAGGGATGGTGCTTCGCCGGCAGCCGCAGGGACTGGCGCCGCAGCAGCAGGAACAACAGGATCAACAGCGCCGCCAGCGCGAAGCGGTGGGCGATGGACGCCATCGGGTCCACCGTACCCAACTGGTACTTGATGGCAATCCAGGTCGAGCCCCAGATCAGTACCGTGAGGCTGTAGAGAAACCAGCTAGTCACACCTGGCGCGGTAGCTCGTCGGCGAGCTCCAGCCAGGGCACGTGGGCGTCGTAATAGACATGCATTTCCGGCTGGCGATCGATTTCTCCCTGGATGTTGCTCAGGCAGATATGCAGCTCGCCGGGCCAGCGTTCGCTGCGGAACAGGAAGCTGGAGCCGCACTGGCCGCAGAAGCCGCGCTGGCCCTGCGGCGACGAGGCAAACCAGGTGACCTTGTTTTCACCCACGGTGAACTCTACGTCCTGCTCGCGAAAACCGACAAAGGTCACCACCCCGGCGCCATGAAAGCGCTGGCACTGGGTGCAGTGGCAGTGCGCGCACCAGAGGCTGGGCAGGCGGGCTTCAAAACGGATGGCGCCGCACAGGCAGCCACCGGAGACAGTGCTATCGGGCATTACCGCTCCCGGGAAAACGAGGCCAGAGGGCTAGTAGCCTAGGCCAAATCCACCGGGAGTCAATGAACTCAGGCGTTTATGAACTCGCCGGCGTACCAATTGAGCTGCTGCAGCTTGGTGTCCAGGTCATGGTCCGGCTCCGACTCGTAGACATTGCGGAAGGCAATGATCACGTCGGTAACGCCGATATCCTCCAACGCCTCGATGCCCTCGCGGGTAAAGGCATCCTGGCCCGTGGTGAACACCCGGAAGGGCCTGTCGGCGGTGCCGAACTGTTCTCGGTACTGGTTGATTTTGCCCACGTACTCGCGCAGCTCGGCCAGTGAAGCGCCGGCGCACATCCAGCCGTCGTTGCGGGCCGCACGCTTCAGCGCCACATCCGCATGGCCGCCCACCAGGATGGGGGTGGGCTGGCTGGGCACCGGGTTCATCTTGGCAGCGGGCATGTCGTGCAGTTCACCCTGATAGCCGAAGTAGTCGCCGGACTCCAGGCCGCGGAGGATATCGATCTGCTCATCGATGCGCTTGCCGCGTTTCTCGAAAGGCACCTGGGCGACGGCGAAATCCTCGGCCCAGGGGCTGATCCCCACCCCGAAGTCAAAGCGGTTGCCGCTCATCACGTTGATGCTCTGCACCTGCTTGGCAACGATGGCGGCCTGGCGAATGGCCAGCTTGTAGACAAAGGTGGCGAAGCGGATCTTCTCGGTGACGGCGGCCATCGCCGTGACGCCAATCAGCGACTCGATAAAAGGCTCGGTTTCCAGGAAGTGGCGGCTGCCATCCACGTTGTAGGGGTAGGTGGACGAACACTCCTGGGGGTAACAGATGCTGTCGGGCGTGGTGATGCCGTCGAAGCCGGCGGCCTCCGCCGCCTGCGCCAGGGGCAGGTAGTGGCTCGAATCACACATGCCAATCTGGTAACTGAAGCGCATGGGGGGGAACCTCGTCAAATGCAGGAAAACAACTCTATCGCTGCGGCATGCCGCATGCCATGAATGCCCGCGCGACCACCACCCTGGAACAACTATTTAGGCCAACATAAGGGGTCAGAGCCCTTTTAGAAAAAGGGGTCAGAGCCCTTTTTGTGCCAGCGCTGAAGTGCGCGAACGCGAGGAGCACTAATTGGAGCCAATACTCAAGCCGGCAATCAGCCTTTGTGGCGGTGCTAACTAGCTTGGACGGTTTATTCATAGCGGTGCCAGAGCCGCGCCGGAAAAAGGGCTCTGACCCCTTTTAGCGGTAGCGGACCCAGAGGCCGTCGGGCTCTTCGACGACGTCGATGCGTACGCTGTAGGCGGCGGCGAGGGCAGGGTCTGCAAGCACTTCCCGCGGCGCGCCTTCGCAGACTCGCCGGCCGCAGTCGAGGGCCACCAGGCGGTCGCAGAAGCGCGCCGCCAGGTTGAGGTCGTGCAGCACCACCAGCACGCCGCCACCGCCGGCAGCATGGGCGCGCAGGGTTGCCATCACCTGGAGCTGGTGAAAGGGATCCAGCGAGGCCACCGGTTCATCCGCCAGGATAAAACACGGTTCGGTGGCGAACACCCGGGCCAGCATCACCCGGGCGCGTTCCCCGCCCGACAGGGTGGTGACAATGCGACCGCGCAGGCGCTCGGCATCGGTGGCAGCGATGGCATTATCCACCGCCTGCCGGTCGGCCTCCGCCAGGGATTGCCACCAGGCCCGGTGCGGAATGCGGCCCAGTTCCACCACCCGCTCTACCTGCAGCGGCCAGTGGGCCGGTGCGCCCTGGGGCAGGTAGGCCAGCAATCGGGCCCGCTCAGCGGTGGAGAGATCCTGTAACTCACCTTCACCCAGCAACACGCGACCGGCGTCCGGCGGCTGCAGACCCGACAGAATGCGCAGCAAGGTGGTTTTACCGGCGCCGTTGGGACCAATCAGGCCGACAATTTCGCCGCGCGCCAGGGCCAGCGAAACATCCCGCAACACCGGCACATCCCGGTAGCGGAAATCGATCTGCTCGGCCCGCAGCTCGCTTACCATTCGCTGCTCCGGGTGCGCATGATGATGTAGAGGAAAAACGGCCCGCCAATCAGTGCGGTAATCACGCCGAGCTTGAGCTCCACGCGACCGGAAATGGACTGCACCAGCATATCCGCCAGCACCAGCAGGATGGCGCCACCCAGGGCCGACACCCACAGCAGGCGGCGGGGCTCGTGGCCCACCAGCGGCCGCAACAGGTGCGGCACCACCAGGCCCACAAAACCGATGTTGCCGCTGACAGACACCGCGGCGCCGACGCTGGCGGCGACACCGCCCACCACAATCCAGCGCCAGCGCCGGGGATCAAAACCCAGGGTGGTGGCGGTTTCCTCGCCCAGGCTCAAGGCATCCAGGTAGCGCCCCGAGGTGAGTACCGCGAGGCTGCCGGCCAGCATAAAGGGCGCGGCAATATAGACATCCTGCAGGCTGCGGTTGGCAAAGGAGCCCAGCAGCCAGTAGACGATTTCGCTCATGGCAAAAGGGTTGGCGGCCACATTGAGTACCAGGGAAATCAGCGCCCCAACGAAGGCGTTGACCGCCATGCCCGCCAGGATCAGGCTGAACAGGCTGGACTGATTCCCGGACAGCAAATACACCAGTAACACTGAGAGGCCGGCACCGACCATGCCTCCCAGCGGCAGCGCAAACCAGGCCACCGCCGCCAGGCCGGAGTACAACACCACCACCGCCCCCAGCGCCGCGCAGGCGCTGACACCGACAATGCCGGGGTCCGCCAGCGGGTTGCGCAGCAGCCCCTGCAGCGCTGCCCCGGACAAACCCAGCACCGCGCCCACCAGCACGGCCAGCAATACCCGCGGCAGGCGAATCTCCCACAGCACCGTGTAGCGCCAGCTCTCCTCGCCCGCCGCCAGCGGGTTGAGCCAGACCTCACCGTAGGCCAGGGCAAACAGCGACACCGCCACCAGCAGCGTCAACAGTAGCCCCAAAACCCAGGTGCTTCTCACGGCAGCCCCAGCCGTAACGCCAGCAGCCGTTCCGCCGCCTCGGCCGATGTCGGACCCACACAGGCCATCAAACTGGGGGGCAGGTTCATCACCTGGCCGGCTTCAAACTGGCGCAACAGGGCCGGGTGGCGCATGGCCTGGTGGGCAATGGAATTGGTATCCAGCGACAGGTCGTCGAGTATCAGTACATCCGGCTGGGCCATCACCAGGGCTTCCAGCGAGAGGGTGCCATAGCTGACGATGTCGAGCTCGGCCGCCAGGTTGCGTATGTCGGCCAGCGTCAGCAGGTCATCCATCAGGGTATCGCGGCCGGGGCTCACACCCTGGGGCCCGTACACGGCCGCCAGCGGTGCTGCACCGGCAGCCTGGCGGGCGCGGGCGGATACCAGCGCCAGGCGCCGGTCGATCTGGCCCGCCAGCGCTGCTGCCCGGGCTGGCTCGCCCACCAGCTCACCGAAGGAGAGGATGTACTCGCGCATACCCGAAAGGGTGAGCGGCACATCCAGCACCGCCACCCGGTGATTCATGCGCCGCAGCAGTTCCACCACCTTCACATCACTGAATTGCCCGGCCAACACCAGGTCGGGCTGCTGCGGCACAATTTCCTCGGCGAGGCTGCGGTTGAGGGGTATATCGCCGACCTGGTCCGCCAGGTAGCTCATGTCCGGGTCCGCCGCCCAGTAGGTGAGCGAGACAATGCGCTCCCGGGGCACCAACTCCAGTAACAGCAGGTCAGTACACAGATTCAGGGAAGCGATGCGCCGCGGCTTGATGCCCTGCTGGGCAGTTGCACCCGCTGTCAGGCCCAGGAGAAGACAGCAGGCCATCAGGCCGGAAAGGAAACGCATCACCAGGTCTGGAAACTGCCTCAGGCGACCTTCACACAGTTGCGACCGGCCTGCTTGGCGCGGTACAGGGCTCCGTCGGCTGCCTTCAGCAATTCCACCGGTGACTTGCGGGTGGAGGCGATAAAGCTGGCCACGCCAGTGCTGGCGGTAACGATGCGGTCGCCATTGGCGTATTCGTGGGGGATGTTGAGGGCTTCGATATTGCGACGGATATTGTCGGCCAGGGCCTGGGCCCCTTTGGCGTCGGTATCCGGCAGCACACAGACAAACTCCTCGCCGCCGTAGCGGCCGGCGAAGTCCGCGCCCCGGCGCATGGTGGCCTGGATGGTAAGCGCCACCTGGCGAATGCACTCATCGCCGGCATCATGGCCGTAGCCATCGTTGTAGGCCTTGAAGTTGTCGATATCGATCATCAACAGGCTCAGCGGGTCGCCGGAGCGAATGGCCCGCAGCCACTCGATTTCCAGGGTGCGGTCGAACTCGCGGCGGTTGGGAATCTCGGTCAGGCCATCGATGCGAGCCAGCTTGCCGAGCATCTCCGCCGATTGCTTGTAGCGAGCCAGGCCGCGGGTGCGGGCCAGCCACACCACCGGGTCCTGCTCACCGTGCATATAGTCCAGCGCCCCGAGGCTCAGCGCCTCGACTTCCTGGCGGGCATCGGCCTTCTGGTTGTAGACCACGATGGGGATATGCTGGGTAACCTCCAGGGCACGCAGCCGCAGGCACAGGGGTTTGTGGCGCTCGTCGGCGCCGTCCAGCATCACCAGGTCGGCCTCGGCGGCCTCCAGGGCCAGCAGCTCCAGGTCATCGGAGTAGTCCGACTGGCGCAGGATGAACTCGCTCTGGTCAGTGTTGAAAGCCGGCTGCACCAGGCTGACGTTGCTGCCGATGACCAGGATGCAGCGGCGGTGCTGGATCTCGCAGGTGGCGCCCAGCATCACGTCGTCGTCCACCTGGCCCTGCAGAAACGGCATCAGCCGGGGGATGGCCGGGAAGCCCAGCATCCTGCCGCCGAAGCCGTTTTCCATGGAGGGTACCCGGCGGTCGAATTCGCCCTTCTCCCAGAGCTGCTGCCAGGCGGAGGTGAGCTTCTGCTCGTCGTCTCCCGGCGCGGCCACGTCGAGGCCTGCCTGCTGCGCCAGGCGCTGCAATACCTCGAGGTCAGAAATGTCTTCGCCATCGCGCCACAGGGCGCGGTAAACCAGGGTGCGGAACTGCGGCAACGCGGGGGCGCCGGCCAGCTCAGCGGCGGCGAGAAACAAATTGGCCAGCTTGGTGTTGGGCCGTGCCGGCGGGGTGATGATCTGCACTTCCGGGGCGCGCTTGCGCACCGAGGCCACCTCGGCGGTGAGCTGGGTTTGCTCCTGGAAGCTGGGCGCGTTGGCGTCTACGAAGGGCAGGTGCTGCACCGCCATCCAGCGAATTTCAAAATCACGGGCATAGACCTGCAGCCGCTCGGAGAGCGCGTAGCAGAAAGGACAGTTGAAATCCCCGTAGACCGTAATTATTGGTTTTCTCGGCATCGTGACAGTGTAGACCAAGTTCAGCGCAGCCGGTGAACGATGAAATCGGCGATCTCCCGCAACAACGCGGCGCTGCCTCCAAAGGGTTGCAGGGCGGCCTGGGCGTCAGCCAGCAGAGCCTCGGCCTTGTCGCGGGCGGCGTCCAATCCCAGGGTGCTGACATAGGTGGGCTTGTGCAGGGCCTCATCGGCGCCGGCGCGCTTGCCGAGGGTTTCGCTGTCGCTGGTGGCGTCGAGGATGTCGTCACAGACCTGGAACGCCAGGCCGATGGCGTCGGCATAATCGTCCAGGGCCGCCTGCTGCTCCTCACTGGCGCCGGCGGCCAGGGCACCCAGCGCCACGCTGGCCCGAATCAGCGCCCCGGTTTTCAGGGCGTGCATGGTTTCCAGGTGATCGGCGGTAATGGCCTGGTCCACGGCGCCGATATCGATGGCCTGCCCGCCCACCATGCCGCGCAGGCCGGCTGCCGCCGACAGGCTGCGCACCATCTCCAGGCGCACCGCGGCGGGAACATCCGGGGCATCTGTTAGCAGTTCCAGGGCGCGGGCCTGCAGGCCGTCCCCCACCAGGATGGCGGTGGCCTCATCGAAGGCGATATGACAGGTGGGCTGGCCGCGGCGCAGGTCGTCATCGTCCATGGCCGGCAAGTCGTCGTGCACCAGGGAGTAGGCGTGCACCATTTCCGCGGCGCAGGCGACGTAGTCGAGCCCGGAAACGCTGCCTTCGTCGGCATCGAGCGCAGCGGCGTCGACGGCGGCGGCAGCGGCATAGACGAGCAGGGGCCGCACCCGCTTGCCGCCGCGGGTCAGGGCGTAGGCCGAGGCCTCAAACAGCCGCACCAGGTGCGGGCCGGCATCGGCGGCGAACTCACTGTTGCCGTGGCCCAGCAGGCCGACCAGGGCGTCGTTGCAGCGTACCTGCAATCGCGCCAGTGCCGGGGAGGGTTCCGCGCTCATGCCTCGCCCGCTTCGTCCTCGAATTCTTCCGGGTCCAGCGGCTCCGACACCAGCTCGCCGCCCTGCTGCATCAGCACCTCGACCTTCTGCTCGGCATCCTTGAGGGCCTGCTGGCAATCGCGGGTGAGCTTCATGCCGGCCTCGAAGGCCTTGAGGGATTCCTCCAGGGTCAGCTCGCCCTCTTCCATCTGGTCGACCAGGGCTTCCAACTCTGAGAGGGATGCCTCGAAATCAATTTTTTTGGCTCGGGCCATGCGCTAGACTCGGTTCGCGTTAACGCAGGGATTGTAGCAGTTGAAGACTATCTTGGTTACGGGCGGCGCGGGCTATATCGGCTCGCATACCTGTGTCGAGCTTCTCGAGGCGGGCTTCGCCGTGGTGGTGGTCGACAACCTGGACAACGGCTGCGAGGAAGCACTTAACCGCGTCGAGCGAATCAGCCATCGGGACCTGATGTTTGAACACGCCGACGTGCGCGACAAGGACAGCCTGGACCGGGTGTTCCGGGATTTCCCCATCGACGCGGTGGTGCACTTTGCCGGCCTCAAATCCGTCGCCGAATCGGTCAGCAACCCCGACCTCTACTACGACGTTAACCTGGGCGGCACCATCGCGCTGTGTGAAGTGATGGAAAGCCACGGCGTCACCGATATCGTGTTCAGCTCCTCCGCCACGGTGTACGGCATCTCCAGCAGCGAGCCCATTCCCGAATACGCGGAAACCCAGCCGGCCCAGCCCTACGGCAAGACCAAGCTGGCCGCCGAGCAGCACCTGCAGACACTGTGCGAGGCGGATGAGCGCTGGAACGCCGTGTGCCTGCGCTATTTCAACCCGGTGGGCGCCCACCCCAGCGGCCTGATCGGTGAAGACCCCAAGGGCATACCCAACAACCTGGCGCCCTACCTCACCCAGGTGGCCGCCGGCTTCCGCGACAAGTTAATGGTGTTCGGCGACGACTACCCCACCCACGACGGCACCGGGGTGCGCGACTACATCCACGTGGTGGACCTGGCCCGCGGCCATGTTCAGGCGCTGGAGTTCCTGGCGGACCAGCGCGGCTTCATGCCGCTCAACCTGGGAACCGGCCGCCCCTACTCGGTACTGGAAGTGCACGCTGCCTTCGAGCGGGCAGTGGGCGAGAAGCTCCCCTATGTGATTGCCCCCCGCCGCGACGGCGACATCGCCATCTACTTCGCCGACACCGCCAAGGCGGAAATGGAGTTGGGCTGGACCGCCCACTACGACATGGACGACATGGCGCGGGATGCCTGGAACTGGCAGTCGAAGAACCCGGAAGGCTACAAGAGCTAGACCGCACCCACTGTGGCGGTAGCTTCTGCGTACAGGAACTCGGGTGCCAGATCAGCACCTGTTGGCCAGCATAGGGTATGCAACTCTTTGTTCAATGTGAACGCGCGGAAGAGCTCCATATCTTCCAGAGGCGCAAAAACGTCTCCCCAAAGCTGTGACCGAAGATCAACGACGCCTTCCATGCCATCCGCAAACTTAAGCTTGATCTTATAATCCGCCACATAGGTGGCTTCAGTTAGCTCGGGTGGCATGCAATTGCTCCAGCGGCTCAATCTTGAACAAGGGCTTTCTGGCTGCAGCCAATCTCCAATCTGCCATGAGTTCGCCGCGGTGCGGTTCCAAGCATTTCATCACCCGTTGCTCCGCCCTGCCTGGGAGCCGTCCGGACAATGTATGCCCGGAAAGGATATTCACCCGAATCTCCTGGCCTGCATAACGTGCATGCAAGTGCGGTGGTGCGTGGTCGTTGTAGTACATAGCGACAACGATCCCAAAAAAATCGGCTAATCTCGGGCATGTGTCTTATCCTTTTGTGGATATCAGCCGAGTATGGACTGGACACCTGGAGCCAATACTCTATTGCGCGCTTTTGATTTACTTTCCTACCCGGAGACCCCATGACCGACATCCTCTACCGCCCCGCTTTCGAACTGGCTGCTGACATCAAGGCCGGCAAGCTGTCCTCCAGTGCCGTGCTGGAGTTTTTCCTGGACCGGGTCGCCAGCATCAACCCCGCGCTGAATGCGGTGGTGGCGCTGGATGTAGACCGCGCCAAAGCCCGGGCGGCTGAGGCCGATGCCGCCGCGGCTCGCGGCGAGGACTGGGGCCCGCTGCACGGGGTGCCGCTGACCATCAAGGATGCGCTGTGTACCGAAGGCCTTGTGACGGTGGGCGGCATCCCCGAATGCCGTGACAATATTCCCGCCAGCAATGCGTTAGCGGTGCAGCGCTACCTGGACGCCGGCGCCATCATTTTCGGCAAGACCAATGTGCCCTTTATGAGTTCGGACCTGCAGAGCTTTAACGAGGTCTACGGCACCACCAACAACCCCTGGAACCTTGAGCGCACCTGCGGCGGCTCCTCCGGGGGCGCCGCCGCCGCGGTGGCCGCCGGCCTCACACCGCTGGAACTGGGCAGTGATATCGGCGGCTCCATTCGCACCCCCAGCCACTTCAATGGCGTGTTTGGCCACAAGCCCAGCTTCGGCATTGTCAGCCAGCGCGGCCATCTGCCACCGGGGGAGAACGTGATAAGCGAGTCCGACCTGTCGGTGGTGGGACCCATCGGTACCAACGTGGACGACCTGGAGCAGGCCCTGGACATACTGGTGGCGCCCAACCCCGAAGATGCCCGCGCCTACCGCATCGAACTGCCGCCGGCCCGCACTGCCGACGTCACCCAACTGCGCGTGGCGGTGTGGTCGGACGATCGCTTCTGCCCGGTGGACAAGGACATTCGCGCGGCCGTTGACGCCGCCGCCGACAGCCTCGAAGCCGCCGGCGCCAAGGTGGACCGCAATGCCCGCCCGGGCATTGACCCCGAGGCCAACCAGGTGAACTACGCCATCATGCTGATGGCCGCCATGGGCGGCGGCATGCCCGACGCGGTGTATGACATGATGAAACAGCTGGCCGACAACAGTGACCCCGCCGACCTCAGCCTGCCGGTGTTGCAGGCCCGCGGCATTGCCGCCAGCCACCGGGACTGGACCCGGCAGATGGAAAAGCGTGAACACATTCGCCGGGCCTGGTCCGACTTCTTCCAGGATTACGACGTGCTGCTATGCCCCTGCGCTTTCACTACCGCCTTCCCCCACGACCACAACCCGGATATGCACGCCCGCACCCTGACCGTGAACGGCGAAGCGCGCCCCTACCTGGATGTGCTGGGCTGGGCGGGCCTGACCCTGAACGCCCTGCTGCCGATTACCGCTGTGCCGGTGGGCACCGCCAGCGACGGCATGCCGATTGGCGTGCAGGTGGTAGCCGACTACCTGGAAGACCGCACCGCCCTGGCGGCCGCGCGCATGCTGGAAGCACACCACCGCGGCTTCGAGGCACCGCCGCAGTAAGCAATCCCGGAGACTGGGACCGCTGTCACAACACTGTCATATTGAGCTGCCACCAGAATTAGGAAAGTACGCTAAGTTTCTCTTTCTGAACGCTTTTTTGTAGCGAGCGTGGCCAAAAAACTGCTGGACCGTAGGGCCGAGTTGCATTACGGTACTGGAATGTCATGCGACAACCCTGTGAACGCACACCGCATGCCGTCAGCGAGCGCCCTGGCAAGGTGCCCGACCCCGCCTGAACGCGGGGCCCTACAATCCAAAGAAAGCGCCAGAACAATCGCCAGAGCAAGCAAAGCCTTTAGAAAGCCACCAGCAAGAACGACCGAAAAGAGAGCGCACGGTGATTCAGCATCGAATCCTTAAAGAGCTAGGCTGCGTCTTCGTAGACGTGCGCCAGTCGCCCTCTATCGAAGATTTCAAGGCGGCTGCCACGCTGATGACCCGAGACCCGGACTACCGCAAGGAAATGAACCGCCACTGCGACCTGTCCCAGGCCAACCTCAGCCACCTGACCATTGCCGAGATGGTGGACTTCGTAGACTTCTCCAAAGAGAACATTCCGATGTCGGCCGGCGCCCGGGTGGCGGTGGTGGTGCCCGACGCCGAGCGCGCCGGCATCATCCGCTCCTACGGCGAGCTCATCGACCACGGCAGTTTCAAGATCTTCCACAACCCGTTGGACGCCAAGGGCTGGCTGCAGCAGCGGCCGGGCTTTTTCAAGGAAGATGGCACCTTCTGCAAGGTGCTGGGCGGGGTAAGCTGACCAGCGGCCAACGCGGCGCGGCGCGCTAACCCGCTTCCGCCGGCATCACCGGCTTCTCACTCTCAGTCTCTGAACCCGGCAGGCGCTCGCTGATGGCCTGGTAGATGCCGTCGGCATCCAATCCCACCCATTCGAGCTGCAGCTCGCGTTTGCCATGGTCGACAAAACGGTCTGGCAGGCCGAGGTTGAGCAGGCGGGTGTTGGCGTTTTCGCGAATCAGCAGTTCGTTGACGGCGGAGCCAACACCGCCGGCGATGGCATTGTCTTCCACCGTGACAATGAGCTCGTGGGATGCCGCCAGTTCGAGGATGCGACCTTCGTCCAGGGGCTTAACCCAGCGCATGTCGTACACGGTGGCATCCAGCCGGCTACCGGCTTCCAGGGCCTGGGGCAGCAGCACGCCGAAGTTGAGAATGGCCACCTGCTGGCCGCGGCGCACCTGCAGGGCCTCGCCGATGGGCAGGCGCTTCATCTCTTTCTTGATCTCGGCGCCGGGGCCGGTGCCGCGCGGATAGCGCACCGCCGAGGGGCCCTCGTGCTGATAACAGGTGTAGAGCAGTTGCCGGCATTCGTTCTCATCGGACGGCGCGGCGATCACCATATTCGGCAGGCAGCGCATATAGGACAGGTCAAAGCTGCCGGCATGGGTGGCGCCGTCTTCTCCCACCAGGCCAGCGCGGTCGATGCCAAAGGTGACATCCAGATTCTGCAGGGCCACGTCGTGAACGAGCTGGTCATAGCCGCGCTGCAGGAAGGTGGAGTAGATCGCCACCACCGGCTTGCCGCCCTCGCAGGCGATGCCCGCACCCAGGGTGACCGCGTGCTGCTCGGCGATGGCCACATCGTGGTAGCGCTCCGGGAAGCGCTGGGCAAACTCCACCATGCCCGAGCCCTCGCACATGGCGGGAGTGATGCCGATCAGGCGCTCGTCCAGCAGCGCCATATCGCAAAGCCAGTCGCCGAAGACCTGCTGATATTTGGGCAGCTTTTTATTGGGTGAAGGCTCTTTATCGGCTGAGGGCTCTTCACCGGCTGAGGGCTCTTCACCGGCTGAGGGCTCTGGTTTGTCCTCCTCATCAGCCACAGTCGGCTTCAGCGGCTCCGGGTCCACCTTGTTGATAGCGTGGTAACCCACCTGGTCGGACTCTGCCGGCTCGAAGCCGCGGCCCTTGCGGGTTTGGATGTGCAGGAACTGCGGGCCTTCCAGCTCGCGCATGTTCTCAATGGTGTGCAGTAGCTGCGGCAGGTCGTGGCCGTCGATGGGGCCGATGTAGTGCCAGCCCAGCTCCTCGAACAGGGTGCCGGGGGCGACCATACCCTTCATATGCTCCTCGGTGCGCTTGACCAGGTCCCAGGCCGGCGGCATGCGCTTGAGCACGCTCTTGCCACCCTCGCGCAGTGAGATGTAGGTCTTGGACGACCACATCTTCGCGAAGTAAGACGCCAGTCCACCGGAGTTGTGGCCGATGGACATCTGGTTGTCGTTCAGCACCACCAGCATATTCGGGCGCACGTGGCCGGCATGAGCCAGGGCCTCGATGGCCATGCCGCCGGTCATGGCGCCATCGCCAATCACCGCGCAGACCTTGCGGGCGTCACCGGCGTTGGCCAGCCCCACCGCCATACCCATGGCGGCTGAAATCGAGGTAGAGGAGTGCCCCACCCCGAAGGTGTCGTAGTCGCTCTCAGAACGCTTGGGGAAGCCGGACAGGCCCTCGGCCTGACGCATGGTGTGCATGCGGTCCTTGCGGCCCGTGAGAATCTTATGGGGATAGGTCTGGTGACCCACGTCCCACACCAGGCGGTCGGTGGGTGTGTCGTACAGGTAGTGCAGCGCAATGGTGAGCTCCACCACCCCCAGTCCTGCCCCGAAATGGCCGCCGGTCTGGCCCACGGACCATAGCAGGAAGGCCCGCATTTCCTCGGCCAGGGGCTCCAACTGCTCCCGGTTCAGGCGCCGCAGGTCGGCCGGCAGATTGATGGCATCCAGCAGCGGCGTGTCAGGCCGGGTTAACGGAATCTCGTGTAACATGGCTTAAGTTTAACGTATGCGAGGCAAATCTGCCTTCCAGGCACCCAAAGGGCCCGACAGGCCCTCATCTTACTCCTCAACGGGCTGTGGCGGATCATCCGCACCCCCCAGGGCCGGCACCCGCAGTACCGTGGCCCGCCCGCGAAGGGTGGTCTCCTTGTCGTATTCCAACTGCCCCGGCAGGCGCCCATAGCGCGGCACCGAGCGCTCCAGGCGCTGCATATCGTCCACCACCAGGGCGTTGCCACCGAGCCGCGCCGCCTGGCGCTTGAGCTCCCGCAGCACATAATTCTCCCTGCCCGCCTCGGTGCGCCCGGCAAACTGCCGGCTGGTGGCGTTAACCTCTCCCAGCACCATGGCGTCCTCAGGGGCCGCTTCCAGCACCTGCACCGAGTCATCGGCCAGCGCCAGCCCGGCAAGCAGCCACAGGCTGAACGGCAGCAAGCGCAGGAAACGCTTCACGGACCCGGCACCGGGGGCCGGGCGCCGGCCACAAAGCTGCGCCGCAATGCCAGTAACACGATCACTGCCAGCGCCACCCCAACCGCATTGGCCAGCAGATCCAGGCCGCTGGGATAGCGCCCGGGCACAAACGCCTGCGCCACCTCGAGGCTGGCGCTGTACAGCACAATCGCTCCGGCCAGCAACCCGAGGGTCCGCAGGGCACTCACCAGGGCGACAGGGGCGGCCAGCATCATGAACAGGCCGTAGGCCCCAACGTGCAGCAGCTTGTCGGATACCGTGACACCGGCAGGAACCGGAGTCAGCGACAGCCAGGCCAGGCAGCCGCCATAGGCCACCAGCACGGCGGCGGTACTTCGCTGAATAACAGGCTGTTGCAGGCGTTGAACCAACATGCCGCCATTCTATCCGCTTCAACCGCTGTGCTAACATCCGCGCTTCACGAAACAAGGTCTTTTCATGTCCCAGAAAGTTGCGCTCGTCACCGGCATCACCGGCCAGGACGGTTCCTACCTGGCCGAGTTCCTGCTGGAAAAAGGTTATGAAGTTCACGGCATCAAGCGCCGCAGCTCCCTGTTCAACACCGAGCGGGTCGACCATATCTACCAGGACCCCCACGTGGCGGACCGGGACTTCATCCTGCACTACGGCGACCTGACCGACGGCAGCAACCTCACCCGGCTGGTGCAGGAAATCCAGCCCGACGAGATTTACAACCTGGGCGCCCAAAGCCACGTGGCCGTGTCTTTCGAATCACCCGAGTACACCGCCGACGTGGACGCCCTCGGCGCCCTGCGCCTGCTGGAGGCCATTCGCCTGCTGGGGCTGGAGAACAAGACCCGCTACTACCAGGCCTCCACCTCGGAGTTGTACGGCATGGTGCAGGAAGTACCGCAAACCGAAAAGACGCCGTTCTACCCGCGTTCCCCCTACGGCGTGGCCAAGCTCTACGCCTACTGGATTACCGTGAACTACCGGGAGAGCTACGGCATCTACGGCTGCAACGGTATTCTCTTCAACCACGAGTCGCCGCGCCGCGGCGAGACCTTCGTGACCCGCAAGATCACTCGCGGCCTTGCCAATATCAGCCAGGGCCTGGAGCCCTGCCTGTACATGGGCAACATCAACTCCCTGCGCGACTGGGGCCACGCCCGCGACTACGTGGAAATGCAGTGGCTGATGCTGCAGCAGGAACAGGCCGAGGACTTCGTGATCGCCACCGGCATCCAGATCTCAGTGCGAGACTTCATCACCAGGACCGCCAGCAAGCTGGGCATCACCCTGGAGTTCAGCGGTGAAGGCACCGATGAGACCGGCACCGTGGTGGCCATCGACGAAACCGTCGCCGACCCGGAAATCACCACCCAGGTGGGCGACGTGATCGTGCGCATCGACCCCAAGTATTACCGGCCCGCGGAAGTGGACACCCTGTTGGGCGACCCCAGCAACGCCAAAGCCAAGCTGGGCTGGGAGCCGAGAATCACCCTCGATGAAATGGTGGCTGAAATGGTCGAGGCCGACCTGCAGCACGCCCGCAAGCAGCGGCTGCTGAAAAGCCACGGCTTCGACATCACCCTGGCCCAGGAGTAAGCGGCAGCCATGGCCAAACAGCGCGTCTTTGTTGCCGGCCACCGCGGCATGGTGGGCGCCGCCCTGGTGCGCCAGCTCGCCAGTAATGACAGCGTGGAACTGGTCACCCGCACTCGCGCCGAACTGGACCTGACCGAACAGGCCCAGGTGCGCGAGTTCTTCGCCAGCGAGCACATCGACCAGGTCTACCTGGCCGCGGCCAAGGTGGGCGGCATCCACGCCAACAATACCTACCCGGCGGATTTCATCTACGAAAACCTGGCGATCGAGACCAACGTCATCCATCAGGCCCACAGCGCCGGCGTCGACCGCCTGCTACTGCTGGGCTCCTCCTGCATCTACCCGAAGCTGGCAGAGCAGCCCATGGCCGAGAGCGCGCTGCTCACCGGCCCCCTGGAGCCCACCAACGAGCCCTACGCCATCGCCAAGATCGCCGGCATCAAACTGTGCGAGAGCTACCAGCGCCAGTACGGCCGCGACTATCGCAGCGTGATGCCCACCAACCTGTACGGCCCCAACGACAACTTCCACCCGGAAAACAGCCACGTGATCCCCGCCCTGCTGCGACGCTTCCACGAAGCCAAGCTCAATAAGGCCCCCAGCGTCGCCATCTGGGGCACCGGCAAGGCCATGCGGGAGTTTCTGCACGTGGACGACATGGCCGCCGCCAGCATCCACGTGATGAACCTGGAGAGAGAACAGTACGACAGCGTCACCGAACCGATGCTCAGCCACATCAACGTGGGCACGGGAGTCGATTGCAGTATTCGGGAACTGGCCGAGACCATCAGGACAGTCACCGGTTACACCGGCGAGATTGAGTTCGACACCAGCAAACCCGACGGCACCCCCAGGAAGCTGCTGGATACCGGCAAGCTCAGCCACCTCGGCTGGACGCCGCAGCATACGCTGCAATCAGGTTTGGAAGATGCCTATGGCTGGTTCTGCCAGCACCAGGAGAACTTTCGGGCTGCCTGACGTTGCGGCAGCCAAGCGCGGCCCAACACGTTACTTGGATACGAGCCGCTTCAACATCCGCTCACAACGATCAACCACCAGTGCCGCAATCTGCTCTGCAGTGGAGTCGGGCTGCGCCATCGCCGGCGCCTGATCCTTCACCCGCGCCGCCAACTCTTCCACACTGCGGCGCACCGCCGCCGGGCCCAGCCGCGCTTCTCTTGCAAACACCTCCAGATGTTGCCGGGAGACGAGGTCCGGGTTGGCCTGCTGGCCAATCTTCATCGCCAGGCGGTTCTCAATTTCCGGGTAGTACACGGTGCACACCAGGTCGTAGAGCGGCGCCAGGCGAACTGCGCCGCTCTCGTCATAGAGAATTGAGTAGTTTTTAGCATGCGCATCATTGTTGCCGATGAGCAGGTTGAAGGTGACTGCGTTCAGCAACTCGCGCAGATCATTGACCGCACTGCCGGACACCGAGCGCAACAAGGCAAAGCAATCCCTCAGCCCGGGGCCACCCTCCACCTGATACTTGAGTTCTGAGGGTATACCCAGTGCCTGACAGAAATCCTCCTGATGTAGTCGACGAATTTCAGACTGCGCATCCCTGCGGCGGTCGTAGCGCTCACTCAACAAATACTCCACGTCGCCTACACGGTGCGCGCTGGTGGCAGCCGCGTTAAGGCCCACAGCACTTGCCAGAGCCATGCAGTAGTTCTCGTTGGAGACGATACCTTCCCAGGTCGCCAGCGCCGGCTTCAGGATATGTGTGCTGGGCGCATAGTTTAGCGGCAGCGATATCTGCCCGTCTTCAGCAACGGCTACCGCCATCTTGTCCTGCGCTCCGGCGAGAGAGAGGCGAACGCCCCGTTCCCCCGCCAGCAGCGGTCGCTTGTCGAGAATACTAAGAACCTCGAGTAACTCATCATCTGTTAGCCGCCGATAGGTGGTATCGGCCGGTGATAGCGATTCACCCTCCGGAACGAAGCAGAGCGCCCCGGCACACTCACCGCCAATGCGCTCCAGCATGGCGAAGTCATTGCTGTTGCTGATCTGCAGGATACGGGCGATGACCTTGCGGTTAGTCTCCTCCGGCAAGACACCACCAAAGAAACCGCGACAGGCCTTCTGGGGGAACACGTCCGCCTGCAGCGGCAAAGACTGAGAGACAGGGAAAGCACCCGGTTTGGCCAGCCAGTCGGCTGCATACTGAAACAGCATCTGGCCGCCATCGTCCTGGATCAATTCCCCCACACAATCCCGATCGAAGTAAACTGAAAGACGGCGAGACACTGAGACTAGCCCTCGCTACCACTGCGTGGGTCGATCAATGACACTTCGATTCCAAGGGTATGCAAAACATCCAGCACCTTGCCCACCTGACAGGTCGGCTTGCCCTTCTCAAGGTCGATGATGAAGCGCAATCCCGTGCCCGATGTCAGCGCCAGATCAGCCTGCGTGACTTGCAGCAGCTTACGCGTGGCGCGAACCTGTTTACCAATGTCTTCCGGCGTTAATGCCATTTTGGCGCACCTGAATATTCCCGA
>JANQIO010000155.1 GCA_028282105.1 Halieaceae bacterium
TGGGGGCGGAGATGGATTTCAACGACACCGTCGGCGAGGTCGACCTCGAGGGCTACTCGATCATGCTGACCTACTCGGCCTGGTACTGATCTGGCAGGAGTCCTCTCTCGCCCCAGCCAAGCTGCCGGTGCGCCGGGGATTCGAGGTTTCCCGAACGCTTGCACGGCGGTCAGCGCCGGCTCGAGGTGAGCAAAAAAAACCGGCCCCAGAGGGGCCGGCAAACATACTCTCTAACTCGAACTAATTCGAAAGAGCTTCAGGGGACATGAATGGAGGTGCGGCGGGAGTAACGTGATTCCGGGGTTGGGATCGCACCGCCCCTGCCATTGATTAAATAGACCCCCATGGCCCGGCATAGTTCCCTCCGGATTGCGAATTCTCGCGGCGGGCCGCAAATCCCGCTGCAGGCGCGGAAATCCCTCCTATAATGGGGACCTATCCCTCTTGCAGCATGATCGGAATACCGGGAGCCCGCACCATGTCCAATATCTACGAAAACATCGCTGTCACCATCGGCAAGACGCCGCTGGTGAAGATCAACCGCATCAGTGACGGCCACATTCTCGCCAAGCTCGAGAATCGCAACCCTGCCATGTCCGTGAAGTGCCGCATCGGCACCAGCATGATTGTGGCCGCCGAGGAAGACGGCAGCCTCAAGCCGGGCATGGAGATTATCGAGCCCACCAGTGGCAACACCGGGATCGCGCTGGCCTTCGTGGCAGCGGCGAAAGGCTACGACTGCACCCTGGTAATGCCCCACACCATGAGCCTGGAGCGCCGCAAACTGATGGTGGCGCTGGGCGCCAATATTATTCTCACCGACGGGGCACTGGGCATCCCGGGCTCCATGGCCAAGGTGGAGGAGCTGGCCGCAGCCGACCCGGCGCGCTACTTCCTGCCCAAGCAGTTTGAAAACCCCGCCAACCCTGCGATTCACGAGCACACCACGGGCCCCGAGATCTGGGACGATACCGATGGCCAGATCGACGTGCTGGTCAGCGGCGTGGGCACCGGCGGCACACTCACCGGCATCTCCCGCTACATCAAGCACACCCAAGGCAAGGCCATCACCACGGTGGCAGTGGAACCCGACACCTCGACCATGATTCGCGCTGCCATGGCGGGCCAGGAGCCGGAGCACGCCCCGCACAAGATCCAGGGCATCGGCGCCGGCTTTGTACCCAAGAATCTCGACCTCGATATGGTCGACCAGGTGGAAGCGGTGAGCAGTGAAGACGCCATGGGTTGGGCTCACCGGCTGATGCAGGAAGAAGGCATTCTCGCCGGCGTTTCCTGTGGTGCGGCCATGGCGGCGGCCGATCGAGTGGCGCGACAGCCGGAACACCAGGGCAAAACCATCGTGGTAATCCTGCCGGATTCCGGTGAGCGCTACCTGTCAGCGCCGCTGTTCGAGGGCCGCTTCAGCGACAATGAAATGGTCCAGGCCATCGCCTAACAAGGGGTCAAACAAAAAAAGGGGTCAGAGCCCTTTTCCATTTGGGCCAAGGGGGCAGACTCCTTCTTTGGTGAAAAGGGCTCTGACCCCTTTTTATTCCGGAGTGCCGGTGGGGATGTTGTAGCGCTGGTCCCACTTGCGGATGATGGCGGCGTGGCTGCCGTCTTCAATGGTTTCGGCAAGGGCCTTGTTGAAGGCATCGATCATGGCCTGGCTGCCCTCGACCTCGCGGGATGCGGCCACATGACGGCTGCGGCCCGGCAGCATGATCGGAGCCACCTCGAACTTGTGCGCCTGGGTTTGCAGGTATTCATTGAGCTGCAGCGCCATGGTGCGCTGGTCACCCACGACCACATCGACGCGGCCGTTCAGCAGGTCCATGAGGTTCTGGATCAGGTGGTTCTCCTCTACCAGCCGCAAACCGGGGATACTCTCGAAGTCCACACCGTAGGCGTAGTCGGAACGAACCCCCAGGCGCTTGCCGCGTAGCTGCGCCAGGTCCCGGAAAATCTCCGGGTTGGCGCGCAGTGACACCAGGATCAGCTGGCTTTCAAGATAGGGTTCGCTGAAGATGAAATCCTGCTCGCGCTCGTCGCTGTGCCAGGCGGTGGCGAGCGCGTCGTACAAGCCGATACGCACACCCTCCATGGCCCGCGCCCAGATCTCAATTTCAATCTCTGCATCGTAGCCGGCGCGCTGCATCACATGGCTTACCAATTCCAGGGCCAGCCCCTGCTCAGGCAGTTTCTTGTCGGCATAGGGCGGCGAAGTGTTGGCCAGCAGTCGCACGGTTTCTGCGGAGGCGGGCAATGCCGACGCAAGGGCAAAAGCAAGCGCGGTGGCGAGCGTCAAAGATCGGGTCATGGAAAGCTCCTCAAAAACGGGCGCAAGAATATCACAGCGATATGACGGTGCCTTCAGGGCGCCGGCAGTGCACGAATCTGCCCCGCCACATCTTCCACGATGGCGTTGGGCACCGGTACGCTTAAATTGTACTGGGCAATCTTCCAGCGCCCCTCCTCCAGCACCACCACGCCGGAACCGCGGCACTGACCCAGTCGATCGTGCTGCAGTAGCTCGTCGAACAGGGCCCACTGGCCGCCCGGACCCATATCGATATGGCGCTCGGTGGGTGTATAGGTCCAGCCACGCCCGTTCGGGAAGTACTGGTTGACGAAGTCGCGGAATTCCTGGCCCTGCCAGCGCTCGGTGCCGTCGGTACCCAGGAACACCACCTGGTCGGTCATCAAGTCGAAGTAGGCGGGCTGATCGGCCCGCGAAGCAGCGGCGTGAAAGCTGTCGATGGCGGCAGCCACCGAGCGCTCTTCCGCCCTTACTGCAAAAGGCTGGATGCAGGCGATCAAAACAATCAGTGTCAGCAGGCGCCGGGGCATAGGGCTTTCTCCAGGTTGTGGAGTGGAGATTGTAACCCCTGTGGGCGGCAAAACCGTGCGGCTGGCACTTGTTATACTCGCGACTCAGCCACGCATCGCCGGGAAACCACCATGGGATTCTATGACCGCTATATCCTGCCGCGCTTCATCAACTGCGCCTGCGGCACCAAGCCCATTACCCGGCAGCGCGAGAAAGTCGTGCCGCTGGCCACGGGCACGGTGCTGGAAATCGGCGTCGGCACCGGCCTCAACCTGCGCCACTACGACCACGGCAAGGTCGACAGAGTCATCGGCCTGGACCCGTCTGAGGAATCCTGGGAGATCGCGCGCCGCAACAACCCCGAGCTGCCCTTCGCACTGGAGTTCATCGGCCTGCCGGGCGAGGAAATCCCGCTGGAAGATGCCAGCGTCGACACCGTTATGGTGACCTACGCCCTGTGCACTATCCCGGACCCGGTGGCTGCCCTGCACGGCATGCGGCGGGTGCTGCGCCCGGGGGGCAAGCTGGTATTCTGCGAACACGGTGAAGCGCCGGACCCGGGCGTCAAGAAATGGCAGGACCGCATCAACCCGGTGTGGAAGACTTTTACAGGCGGCTGCAATCTGCACCGTCCCATTCCCAGCCTGCTGGAAAGTGGCGGCTTCAACATTACCAGCATCGACACCATGTACCTTCCGAGCACTCCGCGCTTCGCCGGCTTCAACTACTGGGGTGTTGCGGAGCACGCCTGATCGGACGGCGGCCTACAGGTAGTCCTTGGCCTTGAAGTAGCTCATACCGACAGCGTAGGCCGGGCGGCGCAGGTATTTGCCGCCTGGGAAGGCCATATGCCGGATGGAACTGAGCATGTCGAAGCGGTCGCTCTCGCCGTGCATGGCCTCGGCGATGATGCGCGCCATGATGTGGGTGGGCGCGACGCCGTGGCCCGAGTAGGCCTGCACGTAGTAGACGTTGTCGGCGAGCCTGCCCAGTTGCGGCATGCGGTTGATGCTGATGCCCATCTGGCCGTCCCAGGCGTGCTCAATCTTCACGCCCTCGAGCTGGGGGAAAACCTTCAGCATCTTGTCGACCATCACCGACTGGTAGTCCACGGGCACGAGGCCGGTGTAATTGGACAGGCCGCCAAACAGCAGGCGGTTGTCTTTGGTGCGGCGGAAGTAGTCGAGGGCAGTGCGCGGGTCGCATACGGCGACATCTCTGGGCAGCACCTCGTGAGCCATTGCTTCACCCAGGGGTTCGGTGGCGATCATGCAGGTGCTGGCCGGCAGCACGCGGCTGGCCAGCCGCGGCACCAGGTTCTCCATGTAGGCGTTGCCGCATAGCACCACGCGCTTTGCGCGCACACTGCCGCGCTCGGTGCGCAGGGTGACGCGTTCACCGTGCTCAATGGCGATAACCTTGCTCTGCTCGAAGACCTGCGCGCCCTGGCCGACGGCGGCTTTGGCTTCACCGAGGCACAGATTCAGCGGGTGCAGGTGGCCGCCGCCGTTGGCGTTGTAGAGGCCGCCCAGGTAGCGCTCGGAGCCGACAAACTCCTTCACCTCATCGCCATCGAGCATGACCAGTTCATGCGGGTAAGCTGCCTCGCGCTGTTCCTGCTGCGTCTCGCGGAACCAGTCCATGTGCTTGGGCTTGAGGGCCACGTCGCAGTAACCCCAGCGGATATCGCAATCGATGGCATAGCGCGCCACGCGCTCACGGATGATTTCCACGCACTCCACGCCCATGTCGTAGATGCGGCGCACGCCTTCGGCGCCGATTTGGCTGCGGAACTTGTCCGGGTCATGGCCCAGGCCACCGATAATCTGGCCACCGTTGCGACCGCTGGCGCCCCAGGCCACGCGATTGGCTTCCAGCAACACCACCTGATCGCCGCGCTCGGTCAACTCCAGCATGGTGTTCACACCGCTGAAGCCGCCCCCGATGACCGCCACATCCGCTTCGATGTCGTTTTCGAGGGTCGGGTAGTCCACCTCCCTGGCTGCAGTGGCGGCGTACCAGGAGCCGGTGTGCTCGCGGGTATTGATGGGGAACCGTAATCCGAACATGCGCTCATTCCTGTACCAAGCGTAGTGGGCGGCCATGATACCAAGGCCGGCGAGGGAAACTTCTTCGCGTATAGGCACGGTTGTTGTAGGTGTACTGCTTGGCTAGCCTCTCCCATCTCCCAATGGAAAAGCGGCGGAATTCCTTTGTCTGACTACGACTCCATAATCATCGGTGCGGGCCACAATGGCCTGGTCTGTGCGGCCTACCTGGCCCGGGCCGGCCAGCGCGTGCTGGTGCTGGAAGCGGCCGCGGAACCAGGCGGCCTGGCAGCCACCCGCGAATTCCACCCCGGTTTCCGGGTCAGCGTGGCCCATACGCTGCACCACTTTTCCAGGAAGATCGTGCAGGAGCTGGGGCTTACGAAACACGGTTACCAGCCCGGCGAATTGATGAACACGACCGGCCTGTCCGCCGATGGCCAGCACGTCAGCATCAAGGGGAACCTCGTCAAAGGGGTAAGCAGTGCCGACGCCGAGGCCTTTTCCGAGTACCAGGCCATGCTGCAGAAGTTCGCCGCGGCACTGGAGCCGTTCTGGATGAAGACCATGCCGCGCATCGGCAAAAACAGCCTGAAGGAGATGCTGACCTTCGCCCAGGTTGGCCTGAAGCTGCGCCTGCTGGGCGCCGACGATATGCGCGAGTTCTTCCGGGTCGCCTCGCTGCCGATCCGCGACCTGATGGACGAGAACTACGACAGCGACATCCTCAAGGCGGTGCTGAGCTGGGATGCGGTAATCGGCTCCACCCAGGCACCGCGCTCACCCAATAACACGGTGCTGAGCATGCTCTACCGCATGACCGGCGAATCCGGAGGCGCCCACGCCATTCCGGCCGGCGGTATGGCCGGGCTGGTAAACGCCCTGGCAGCGGCCGCGGAATCCCAGGGCGTTGAGCTGCGCTACGGCAGCCCGGTCAAGAGCATCGCGGTGGAAGGCGATGAGAACGGCCAGCGCGCCACCGGTGTGGTGCTCGGCGACGGCGAGCGCCTGACGGCAGAGCGGGTGATTTCCGCCACCGACCCCAAGCGGACCTTCTTCGACCTGCTGGGCGCACGGCACCTGGAAATCGAATTCACAAACCGTATCCGGCGGCTGCGCACCGACGGCCAGGTGGCCAAGCTGCACCTGGCGCTCAGCGGTTTGCCCAACTTTAGCGGCGTCGACCAGCCCGACGGCCGCCTGATCATTGCGCCACAGATGGACAGCCTGGAGTTTGCCTGGGACGACGCCAAGTTTGGCCGCCTGCCCGAGCAGCCGGCGCTGGAAGTACTGATCCCCAGCCTGCGCGAGCCCGGTCTGGCGCCGACTGGCCAGCATGTGCTGTCGGCCCATGTGATGTATGTACCACGCAGCCTGGAAGGCGGCTGGACCGAGACCGCCAAGGCCGAGTTGCAGGGCAAGGTCATGCAGACCCTGGCACAGTACGCGCCCGGCATCGAAGACCTGGTGCTGCACGCCGAGTTGCTCACGCCGCAGGACCTGGAGGAACAGTGGAAAGTGACCGGCGGCCACTGGCACCACACAGAGCTGGCCATGGACCAGATGCTGATGATGCGCCCCACCTACGAAGCGGCCCAGCACAGCACGCCGATTCCGGGCCTGTTTATCTGCGGCGCGGGCTGCCATCCCGGCGGCGGCGTGATGGGTGGGCCGGGCCATAACGCGGCGGGAGAGATCCTACGATGAAGCGCTACGATGCGGTGATTATCGGGGCGGGCCACAACGGCCTGACCAATGCGGCCTACCTGGCCAAAGCGGGCCTGGACGTACTTGTGGTCGAGAAGAACGACTACATCGGCGGGGCGGCGGTTTCCCGGCAGATGACGGAAGGCTGGTGGTACTCGAGCTGCTCCTATGTGTGCTCGATGATGCGCCAGTCCATCCACCGTGACCTGGACCTGACCCGTCATGGTCTCATCCTGGTGCCCTACCTGGGCACCGTGAACTTCGGCGATCAGGTCGGCGATACGCTGATGAGCTATCACGCGGAAGGCCCGGCCTACAATGCACTGCGCAAGCGCAACCCCCACGACGCGGACGCCATGTTCCGCTTCCAGACTGATCTGAACCGCTATGCCCAGCTGATTCGCAAGACCCTGCTGCGCACGCCGCCGGACCCGGCGCGCATGCGACCGCGGGATATTCAGGAACTGCTGTTCCTGGCCAAGGAATTCTGGAGTCTGGGCGAGCGCGAGCTGTACGAGTACGTGCGTTTCTTCACCATGAGTGCGGCAGATTTCCTCGAGGACTATTTCGAGGACGAACTGATCAAGGGCGCAATGGCGTCGCCAGGTATCATCGGCACGGCCCTGGGTGTCTACTCACCGGGATCGGCCTACATCCTGCTCCACCACGTGATGGGCGACGTCGATGGCTCGATCGGCGCCTGGGGCCTGGCCCGTGGCGGCATGGGCGCAATCTCCAACGCCATCGCCGGTGCCGTGAAACAGCACGGCGGGGAAATCCGCACCGAGGCCGGGGTCGAGCAGATCATCGTGCGCGGCGGCAAGGCCGTGGGCGTCGCGCTGGAGAGCGGTGAGGAAATCTACAGCGATATCGTGGTGTCCAACCTGGACGCCAAGCGCACCTTTACCAAGGTGATGGACAAGAAGGACCTGCCGCCGGGCATCTACGAAAAGGCCAAGAACTTCAAGATTCGCGGCTCCTCGGGCAAGGTCAACATCGCCCTTTCAGGGCTGCCCAAGTTCATCGGCGTCCCGGAAGGCAACCGCTACATCAACCGCGGCGGCCAGGGCTTCTGCGGCAGCATGGGTACCATGGAGCGCGCCTACGATTGCTGGAAGCGCGGCACCTGGTCTGAAGACCCGTTCATCGAATCCGTGATTCCCTCGGCCTGGGACCCGACGGTGGCGCCGACCGGACAGCACTGGATGTCAAACTTTATTCAGTACTGCCCGCCGGAATTGGCCGATGGCCCCTGGACCCCGGAGAAGCGCGATGCCTTCGGGCAGACTGTGGTTAACAAGATCGAACGGCACGCGCCGGGTTTCAAGGACCTGATCGTCCACATGGAAGTGCGTACACCGCACGAGATCGAGAACGAAGTGGGTCTCACCGAGGGCAACATCTTCCAGGGCGAACTGACCATCGACCAGTTACTGTTCAACCGCCCCTTCCCCGGTTACGCCCAGTACCGCATGCCGGTGAAGAACATGTACATGTGCGGCTCGTCCACCCACCCGGGAGGTGGCGTGTCATCTGCCTGCGGCGCCAACGCGGCGCGGGAGATCCTCATGGATCTGAAGCGCCCGAACACCGTGCCCGAAGACGATTGCTACGACGAGTAGCGGGACGAGCAAGAGAGGAGAGACGGATATGACCGCTGAAGAGCAAAGCCTGCGTCACGCTACCGCGCCGGATCCCTACGCCGACGAGCGCCTGACCCTGTCGCCCTTCCACGCCCGCCAGGCCGCACTGAACATCCGCGAGGCCTGGTCAGAGTGGAACGGCTACCGCTTCGCCGACTACTACTACGACGTCGAGTACGAGTATTTCTGCATTCGCAACACTGTGGGCACCTACGACATTTCGCCGATGCAGAAATACCACGTAGAAGGCCCCGACGCGGAGGCCATGCTGGACCGCATGGTGACCCGCGACGTGACCAAGCTGAAGGAGGGCCGCGTGACCTATGTGTGCTGGTGCACCGACACCGGTCGCATGATCGATGACGGCACTATCTTCCGGCTTGGACCGGAGAAGTTCATGCTCACCTGCGGCAGTCCCAGCCTGGCCTGGCTGAAAAAGGCGCGCTTTGGCTTCGACAATCTCACCATCACCGACATGACCGACAACATTGCCGGCCTGTCCGTGCAGGGCCCCTGCTCCTGCGCCACCTTGAAAGCCATGGGCCTGGACGGGATCGATCAGCTCAAGCCCTTCAACATCGCCTACTTCGACTTTGCCGGCAGCCAGCTCATGGTGTCGCGCACCGGCTTTACCGGCGACCTGGGCTACGAACTGTGGGTCGAGCCGCAGTTGGCGTTACAAATGTGGGATGCGCTGTACGCTGCTGGCGAGAACTACGGCATCCAGCCCTACGGCGAGGCGGCCACCAATATGGCGCGCCTGGAAGCGGGTTTCATTATGCCCGACATGGAATTTCATGAGGCACTGAAAACGGTACACCTCAACCACGACCAGAGCCCTTTTGAGCTGAACCTGGGCTGGCTGGTGGACTTCAAGAAACCTCACTTCAACGGCCGTCGCGCACTGCTGGAAGAACGCGAGCGCGGGCCCGCCTATACGCTGACCAAGCTGGATATCGAGGGGAACAAGGTCGCCGAGGGATCTTGGATCTATGCGGATGAGGGATGCAGCAAGCACGTTGGCTATGTGACCTCGGCCATGTGGTCGCCGGCCGTAAAAGCCAATATCGCGCTGGCGATGATCAAGACCGAACACCTCAAGGGCGAACTGTGGGCGGAAATCTACTACGACAAGGAACTGCGGCAGTACGAGAAAATTGCCCGCTGCACGGTGGCCGACAAGCCCTTCTGGGCGCCGGACCGTGCGCGCGCCACGCCGCCGGCCGACGCCTGAGCACAGGCTTTAAATGAAAGAGGGGCATCATCCGATGCCCCTCTTTTTTTATCCTGTGTTCCCGCGCAGGCGGGCATGCCAGTAGCTTGCTATCGCAGCCACTTGGGTAGCTGCTCGGGGATCACCGTGACCAGGTCACCGACGGCAATGGTGCCCGCCACCTCAACGATACCCACCACGCCGCGCAGGAACCTGGCCGCCTGGGAAAACTCGGTGGGCGCTATCGGTTCACCGGAAATACCCTTGTACTGCGAAGCGATTTCGGCACCCATATCGGAGCAGGGTGGGTTGTACTCCTCAACCATCAGCACGGCACCGGAGGAAAACTCCAGAAGGGTGCCACGGCGCAAGCGAGACAGGCCCGGTACCCCGGACAGGCAGAGATTGGCGCCAAGGGTTTCCGCCCGCAGCGCTTCGGACAGGCCCATAGTCGCGCTAATCTCGGCCAGCTCTTCCATCGACACGGCGGACCACTGGCGCTCGTTGCGGCGCAGGGTGCCGGCGGCCTGCTTGTCGCCACTGTCCCAGCACTCGCGCTGCAGGCCGCGGTGGCGATCACCCACAATGCCGTCCAGCCCTAGCTCGATGCTGTCTCGCGGTGCCTTGCCGAGCTGGCCCTCGGCACCGATGTGGACGGAAACTACGCTGCCGGTGGAGGTCACGGCTTACTCGTCGGAATGGTCGATCATGTAGTAGACCTTGCGGACTTTTTCTACCACTTCGGCACGGCCTTTCCAGCCATTGGGGAAGATCCAGTTGTCGCCGGCCTTGATCTCGGTCACCTGGCCCGACTCCGAGGTCAGAATCCAGTGGCCCTCCAACAGGTGGCAAAATTCGGTGACCTGAAGATCCAGGTCCAGCACGCCTGGCTCGCACTCCCAGGTGCCGGCGTAATGGGTGCCAGCCTCGTAGAAGTTGTTGCCGGTCTGCTTCGGCAATTCGCCGACTGCCTCGCCGAATGAGTCTACCGGCTCCAGGTCGGTCAGGTGGATGCAGTCGTGCTGTGCTTGAATCTCTGGCATGGGATGTTTCCTATCAAAGCTTGGTGAATCAAAGGGTGGGTAAGTAATCGGTATTTGTAGATATGTCAGGCGACCTGCGCGGCGGCGCCATCCTGCGCCGCCTCCGCTTCGATTTCGTGCTTCCAATCGTTCATATTGGACTCGATCGCAAAGAAGCCAACGATCCACAGGGTTTCGTCCCAGGCGTAGTAGCAATGGCCCAGGGAAGCCCACCAGGCCGCCATGGCCCAGAGGCCGGTGTAGAGAAACAGCTTGGACGACTCGATAACAGTGACGAAACGACCGCGAGTTATACCTCTATCCTGCAGCCGCACCATGATCTCGATAGTGGCCAGGATCAACAGCCAGACAACAACTTCCAGCAAATCCACCAGCGCCAGGCGCTGCTCGAGGGCAAGCCCCTCGGCATCGCTGACCACCAGTCCCGGCTCGGTATAGAAGAACTGACCCGCCGTAGACAGCGCGTTGCAATTCTCCGCGCTGATGCTGGTGTATTCGATGTTGCGGACGAAAGACAGGTCCTGGCCAAGCAGTTGGCACAGGTGGCTGGCGCCCTCAACGGCCTGGGCGTTGCTGATGTCCCAGTAGATGATGCCGAAGGCGTAGATCGAGTGAGCCAGGACGACATAGCACACCAGCCGGACACCGTGCACCAGGCGCATGACTACAGGGCGCTGCTGCACCTCGTCGGACAGCACATAGGTCTCCAGCTCAAATAGCAGTAGCAAAAGAAACCAGGCGGACTCATCAATAGTGGTGGCAAAGGCGCGCATCCACTCGAGAAAGGTACCGCCGTTACGCATTTCGTGAGAGGCGGCCTCGATATCGTCGAGGATGTAGAGACCGAAATTCACCAGCAACAGGGCATACACGGTGACCTTGATCACCTGTCTCGCATCCCACTTGAACGTTGCTACTGCCTCGGTCATCGAACGCCGCTGTGCCGCCGTAACAGAATAAGTAGTGATCGATTACACCCTGTTCAATTCGCGAGTTCTTCCGCGCGTGACGGCCCGGAGAACAGCCTGCAGGGGCTTCGTTATACTCGAGCGTTCTCGCTCTCCACAGCACAAGCGCAGGTAGTTCGATGAAGACAGACACCGACGTCATTGTTATCGGAGCCGGGCACAATGGCCTGACCTGTGCGGGCTATCTGGCTCGCGCCGGCCTGCGCGTTACCGTGCTGGAAGCCCGCGACGTGGTGGGCGGCGCCGCTGTCACCGAGGAGTTCCACCCGGGCTTTCGCAACTCGGTGTATTCCTACTCGGTAAGCCTGCTTCACCCCAAGGTCATCCGGGAACTGGAGCTCAACCAGCATGGCCTGGACATCATGGAGCGCCCGGCCGGTACCTTGAGCCTGCTGGACAATGACCACCTGCTGCTGACTCGCGACGACGCCCAGGCCCATGCAGAGATCGCACGCTTCTCGAAGCGCGATGCGGACAACATCGAGCAGTTTGAAAATGAGATCTCTGAGGTCGCCCTGGCCCTGCGCGCCATGGCGACTGAGGCGCCGCCCAATCTGGGAGGCGGGCTGCGCGACCTCATCGGCCTGCTGAAGAGCGGCAATCGCCTGCGCAAGCTAAGCACCCGGCACCAGGGCATCCTGGTGGAACTGATGACGCGTTCGCTGGGCGACTACCTGGATATGTGGTTCGAAGGCGAAGCGCTGAAGGGTGTGCTGGGGCTGGAGGGCGTGATCGGCAACTTCGCCGAGCCCTACCAGGCCGGAACCGCCTACGTATTGCTGCACCACGCCTTTGGCGAGGTCAACGGTCGCACCGGCGCCTGGGGCATTGCCCGCGGCGGCATGGGCGCGATCAGCGAGTCGATGGCCTCCTTTGCCCGCAGCCGCGGCGCGAGTATCGAAACCGGCACTCCGGTGGCGGAGATCATCACCGAGAAGGACCGCGCCGTGGGCGTGACTACCGCCGATGGACGTACCATCACTGCACGCTGCGTCGCCGCCAACATTCATCCCCAGACCCTGTTGACCAAGCTGCTGGACCCGGGGTTGCTGGAAGAAGGCGACCGCCGCCGCATCAATGCCTACAGAAGCCACTCCGCGACCTTCCGCATGAACGTGGCGCTGTCAGCACTGCCCCAGTTCACCAGCATGGCGGGCCGCGGCGAGGATCACTTCATGGGCGCCATCGAGGTGAGCCCATCCCTGCAATACATTGAGAATGCCTACATGGACGCCCGGCAGCACGGCTGGTCGCGCAAGCCGGTGATTTCCATGCAGGTGCCCAGCACCCAGGATGACAGCCTCGCGCCGGCGGGCTGCCACGTGGCCAGCCTGTTCTGCCAGCACTTCCAGCGCCACCTGCCCGACGGCCAGGACTGGGACAGCGTGCGCGACCAGGTGGCCGACCAGGTGATTGACACCATTGACCAGTACGCACCGAACTTCAAGGCCTCAGTCGTCGGCCGGCAGATCAAGACACCGCTGGATATCGAGCGCGACCTGGGCATGGTGGGCGGCGACATCTTCCACGGCGCCCTGCACCTGGATCAGTTCTACTCGATGCGGCCGCTGCCGGGTCACGCGTCTTACAAAATGCCGGTGGAGGGGGTCTACCTGTGTGGCTCCGGGGCGCACCCGGGTGGCGGTGTCAGCGGCTTGCCGGGGCATAACGCGGCGCGGGAAATCCTGCGCGAGCACCGCGCCTGAGGCCCTCTGGCGTTAGTCGGCGAGGCTGCGACGATACTGTGCGGGGGTTTGTCCGGTCACCTTCTTGAAGGCCACGTAGAAGGTCGAGGTACTGTTGAAACCCACCTCCAGCGCCACCGCCAGCACCGTTGGTGTATCGCCCTCGCAGGGCCCGAGCAAGGTCATGGCTTCCTTCACCCGGTACTGGTTGATGTAATCGAAGAAACTCATACCAAATCCGGCGTTGATAACCTGCGACAGGTGGTTCACCGAACACTCCAGCACATCCGCCAGCTCTGGCAGGGTGAGTTCCGGCTGCAGGTAGATCCTCTGGTCTTCCATCAACTCCCCGAGCCTGCCCTTGACCTCATCCATCTGCTGAACGCTGAGGCCGGATTTGGCGTAGCGCTGCACGTTGCCTGGACCGGCCACATCCGCCACCGGACTTTGCGGGGAGGCAATGCCGCGCTCCTGGTAATAGTCGACAACGCCGGTGGCCACAGCCGCATCGCGGGTAATGAACTCGGCGCCGTAGTAGGAGCCCTGATCGTCATCGGCATCTCGGGGGATCGCCTTGTACTGGAAGGCGACAGTGTTGGTGCCGGCGCAGACCTCGCCCACCAGTTCATAGCGGTAGGGTTCCAACCGGAACAACTCCTCGAGATGCACCAGCAATTCTTCGCGGCTCATTGCCTGGTGAATAGCGATATCCAGGTAGGTACCCTGGTCAGAAATATGGCTGGCAATCGCCTGTGCATCCTGCCGGTTCCAGGCATCGATGTACTGCGCTGCAAATTCGGCCGCGTCCATTGCTTAGAGCTGTTCCCGTCCACCACGACGTTTACTATTCGATCAGATACTGCCGCAACTGCGCTCGTCGTACAACGGCGGCCGTTTTGTGACCCAGCGCGCCGGCTGGCTAGGGACTCTCGCCACCGTTTGGATTATGCTGTCTCTCATGCCGCATAAACTCGATATCACACGACGCGATTTTCTCGGCGGTACGGCGCTGGCGCTGTCCGGCGCCGCCCTGTCGCCGATGGAACTGCTGGCTGTTACTCAATCCAAGCAGCCTGGCTACTATCCCCCTGCACTCACCGGCCTGCGAGGCAGTCATCCCGGTTCCTTCGAGGTAGCTCATGCACTGGCCTGGATGGGCAAGCGCCCGGCCATTCCCAAGCAGCAAACCGACGCCGACTATGACCTGGTCGTGGTGGGCGGAGGTATCTCCGGGCTGGCGGCGGCCTTTTTCTACCAGCAGCGCAGTGAGGGGGATGTCCGGGTGCTGGTGCTGGATAACCACGACGATTTCGGCGGCCACGCCAAGCGCAACGAGTTCAATGTCGATGGCCAACAGCTGGTGGGCTACGGCGGCAGCCAGAGCCTGGAATCTCCGGGCAAGTACTCGTCCGTTTCCAAGGCGCTGCTGCGGGACATTGCTATCGACCCGCAGCGTTTCTATGAGTATTTCGACCAGCAGTATTTCGAGAAGCGCGGCCTGGGTGCCGGGCTGCATTTCCCCGCCGCCAGCTACGGGCGCGATGTGCTGGTATCCAACCCCTTCGAGACCTTCGCAAGCGATGGCGTGGACGATTTGGCAGCGGTGGTCGCGCAGTTCCCGATTTCCGAGGCGGGCAAGGCCGCCGTCCTCGACCTCTATGCCGAGCACCCGGACCCGCTACCGAAGCTGAACCGCAGGAAAAAGATCGCTTACCTGCAGAAAATCAGCTATGTCGACTTTCTCCAGCAACACCGGGGCACGCCGCTGGAGGTCACGCGCATCTTCCGCGACGTACCGCGCGGCATTATGGGCGTAGGCTGGGAGGCCACCTCGGCGCTGGAAGCCTATCGCTGGGGCCTGCCCGGCTTTGACAATATCGACCTCGGCAAGCTGGAGGACAACTGGGCCGACATGGAGGAGCCCTATATCTTCCATTTCCCTGACGGCAATGCCGGCGTCACCCGCGCC
>JANQIO010000198.1 GCA_028282105.1 Halieaceae bacterium
CCGCGACATCCCTACGCGGGCGAACTGGTCTTCACGGCATTTTCCGGCAGCCACCAGGATGCCATCAAGAAGTGCCTGGACTCGCGCAATGACGATGAACTGTGGGAGGTGGCTTACCTGCCTATCGACCCCGCTGACATCGGCCGCTCCTACCAGGAGGTGGTGCGCATCAACAGCCAGTCCGGCAAAGGCGGAATCGCCTACGTGCTGGACAGGGATTACGGCCTGCAACTGCCACGCTGGCTGCAGATCGATTTCTCCGCCGCCGTACAAAGGCATGCGGAGCGTATCGAAACTGAAGTGGCGCCGGAGGATATCTGGGACCTGTTCCAGGCCACTTATTTTGATGCCGGGCCCTGGCGGCTTGGCAACTACCAGGTCAGCCGTGAGGACGGTGTCGACAAGCTGCAGGCAGACCTGATTAAGGATGGCATCAGCCACGCCCTCAGCGGCACCGGCAGTGGCGTGGTGGAGAGCTTCGTGAGTGGCATGGAAGGCTTCATTGGCAAGTCGATTGTGCTGGTGGAGTACTCCGAACACGCCCTGAGCCACTCGGCGGATGCCGAGGCCATCTGTTACATCCAGCTCAATATCGACGGCCAGCGCGTCTGCGGCGTCGGCCGTTCCGGCGACATCATCCAGGCCAGCCTCGACGGCATACTCGGCGCCATCAACACGGCAGTGAAAAGCCAGGCCGCCGCGGCCTGACTGTTTCGCACCCGGCAAGGGGCGCCCGGCCAGGGGCGCCCGCCCAACCGGCGAGCCTTGAAAGCCGACATTTGTGGATCAGTTCACGGGTTCCCACTCGACGTGCAAACTTTTAACACTGGCTCTAGGCAATATTTACCTAAACTTCTCGGCCATCCTTCCTAGAATATCTATAACCCTACGAATTACCGGGAAAGGCCCGGTTCGTAGCGAATACGAATATCGAGGAAGTCATGGAACAGGGAAACAACGGCGGTCGCGAGAAAAAGCGTGCCACCTTCGCAGAAGTCATCGGGAGCATACGTTTCGACAAAGGCCAGTCTGCCAATGCGGAAACGCATCGGCCTGAGCCCGGCTTCGCGGTCAACCAGTCGCAGCACAACGGCATCGCTGCACCGGACGACTACAAGCAGCTGGTACGTTCCAGCAACTGATTTCTGAGCAACAGGGCATGCCCGTGGCGGGCCGCCCGCTCTGCGGGGCGATGAACGCCCCGCGCGCTCATCTACGTTTCTTTACGCAGCCTACGCCGCCTCCTCCGCCTACGCCCACAGCAACCGTCACACAAGCATTCAGCCAGGGCGCTTGCGTCGCAACAAGCTCTTGATTTTGTCCATGAAGGTCTCGTATTTGAGATCACTGAACTCGCCGGCATCCAGGAAAATCCGGTCGCAGCTTGGGCACACTTCCAGCCAGATATGGGTTTGCACCGGGTCGGTCACCTTGTCCATGCAGACGTGGCAGACGGGACACTCGATATCCTCGATCTTGTCGTACTCCTTGCCCACATTGGGATGGCCAATGTCGAGAAAGGCCTCGACCATCCACTCCGAGCGCATCGCATTCAGCACTTCCGGTTCCACCAGCAGCCCGTAGCACTGGGTACAGCGCTGCAGTGAAATTTTCGGTCCGTACAGCTTGGTTTCCATGGCGCTGCCGCACTTGGGGCATTCCAGGTTTTCCAACTGCTTGTCGTCCATGCGGCTCTTGGTCCCTTCCGAGTGTCCTGGCTCTAGGGTAGCGGATGCGCACCAAAAGACCAGCGCGCTGCCCGTTCGTACAGAAACCCGCCCGTTCGTACAGCCCTTGATTTCAGCGGCCTGCGCGGCCGGTAAGCTCCCTGCTGTCACATATGGAGCAGCGCACAATGGGTTTCTTGATTCTGATGCTTACCGGTCGCCACCTGCGCATTGCCGCCGCGCTGGCGTTACCGTTGATCACCGGCTGCGCCCACGGCCCCACCGCCGGTGATCCTTTTGAGGCCGCTAACCGGCGCGTGTTTGCCTTTAATGAACAGGTGGACTCCCACTTCCTTGCACCGGTAGCACGCGGCTATCGGCGCTTTGTTCCCGGCCCAGTGAGGCGCGGGGTCAGCAACGCGTTTGCGAACCTGCGGGACCTGGGCGGCTTTGTGAATGCCAGCCTGCAAGGGAATCTCAAGGGCGCAGCCGGCAATGGCAGCCGGGTTGCTATCAACTCCACCGCCGGCGTGTTCGGCCTATTCGATGTGGCAAGCAGTCTGGGCATCGAAGGCTATAGAACCGACTTTGGCCACACCCTGGCGACCTGGGGCGTGGATCGCGGCCCCTACCTGGTGCTCCCGTTGCTGGGCCCCGCCACGGCACGTAGCGGGGCCGGTGCCGTGGTCGATATCGGGATGCAGCAGCAGTGGCCTCTGCCAGGTGGTTTTGGTGTCACCGCGGCGGAAGCAGTGGATACCCGCGCCGCCCTGTTGGCGGCGGATTCCATGGTCAGCGGTGACAGATACCTGTTTGTGCGCGAGGCCTACCTGCAGTACCGCGCCAATCTGGTGGGGGAAAGCCACGCGATTGACAGCTTCGCAGAGGACGAGGACAGCTACGACTGGGGCGACTGAGACGCCGTATCGGGCGCCAGGAGTCTGCGGCGCCTGTGCTAACATCCGCGCCTGTCTGATGCATGCAGGCTCTGACGTGAGCAAAGACGATATCTACGCCAATCCCATAGACGAACTGCCCGCCTTTCGCTTCGACGACGAGGTGGTGCGCGTGTTCCCGGACATGATCAAACGCTCGGTGCCGGGCTACAGCACCATTATCGCCATGACCGGCCTGCTGGCGGGTCGCTATGCCATCCCCGGTACCGCCTGCTATGACCTGGGCTGTTCCCTGGGCGCCTCCACCCTGGCCATGCGCCAGCAGGTGCGCGGCGAGGGCTGCCGCATTGTTGGTGTCGACAATTCCAGCGCCATGATCGAGCGCTGCCGGAGCGTGATCGACACCGACAGTCATGAGCTGCCCGTTGAACTGGTCTGCAGTGACATCGAAGCCGTGGCGATCGACAACGCCTCGGTGGTGGTGCTCAACTTCACCTTGCAGTTCATCCCGCAGGAGCAGCGCAGCGCGCTGATGCAACGCATCTTTGACGGACTGCAGCCCGGCGGCATCCTGGTGCTGTCGGAAAAAGTGCTGTTTGCCGACCCACATCTCAATGCCCTGAATATCGAGCTGCATCACGACTTCAAGCGCGCCAACGGCTACTCGGACCTGGAAATCGCCCAGAAGCGGCAGGCCCTGGAGAACGTGCTAGTGCCGGAGACCCTGGACGAGCATCGCAAGCGGCTGACCGCGGCGGGGTTCAGTAGCTGCGATGTCTGGTTCCAGTGCTTCAACTTCGCCTCGCTGGTCGCACTAAAAGCAGCCGATGATTGACTTCAAGCCGCTGGTGGAACGCTGGCGGGACTCCGAGCTGGCCCCCTGGGCCGCCACCCTGCTGGACGACATCGGCGAGCATTTTCACGCCGAGCGCTACGGTGACCTGCCGCGCTGGGAACAGGCCCTGGCCTCCCTGCCCGACGCTACCGCCTCGCATATAGACCTCGATGCAGATTGTGTGACTGTGGGCAGGGCTGATGATATCAGCGCCGCCACTCGCGCACGGCTGGAAACGGCCCTGCGCGAGCTGCACCCATGGCGCAAGGGCCCTTTCGATGTATTCGGTGTGCGCATCGACACGGAATGGCGTTCCGACTGGAAATGGCAGCGGGTAGCACCGGCACTGGATGATCTGGCCGGCCGCCGGGTGCTGGACGTCGGCTGCGGCAGCGGCTATCACTGCTGGCGCATGCTGGGCGCCGGCGCCAGCGAGGTGATCGGCATCGATCCCACACCGCTGTTTGTCCTGCAGTTCCAGGCGCTGCAGAAATACCTGCAGCGTGACGAGGCCTGGGTTCTGCCACTGGGCATCGAACAACTGCCGCCGGGGCTGGCAGCCTTCGACACCGTGTTCTCCATGGGTGTGCTCTACCACCGCCGCTCACCCATCGAGCACCTGATGGAACTGCGCGATGCCCTGCGCCCGGGGGGCCAGTTGGTGCTGGAGACCCTGGTCATTGAGGGCGATGTGAATACCTGCCTGGTACCTTCCGGCCGCTACGCCCGCATGGGTAACGTCTGGTTCCTGCCCAGCACCGCCATGCTGCTGCTGTGGCTCAACAAGCTGGGCTTCAGGAAGCCGGCGCTGGTGGATGTGAACACGACTTCGGCCGATGAGCAGCGCAGCACCGACTGGATGACCTTCCACTCCCTGGCCAACTTCCTGGATCCCGACGATTCCACCCGGACCATCGAGGGCTACCCTGCCCCACGGCGCGCCATCGTTACCGCGATCAAGTAAGCAACCGGAGGGGAACAGTCTGACTGACGCCCGCCACCAGCAGGCGGCTGTCCGCTCATATCAGGCGTCAGTGGACGGACCGGTCATCCAGATGATCGTCAAACACGAAATGGAACACATCCCGGTAAGTGCGCGCGAAGTGCACGTTGATGTTCTCGCGCAGGTGGTCCGGTAACTCCTCGAAGTCCTTCTTGTTGGCCGCGGGCAGGATCAGCTCCATGACGTTGGCACGGCGGGCGGCGATCACCTTTTCGCGAATACCGCCTACCGCCAGCACCTGCCCCGTGAGAGTCAGCTCCCCGGTCATACCCAGTTTGCGGCGAATGCGCTCCTTGCGCGCCAGTGACAGCAAGGCCGTGGCCATGGTGATGCCGGCGCTGGGGCCGTCCTTGGGCGTGGCACCCTCGGGTACGTGCAGGTGCACCAGCGAGGTATCGAAGTAATCGGGGCTGCAACCGTATTCCTTAAGGTGCGCCATCACATAGCTGTAGGCAATTTCCGCGGATTCGCGCATCACATCACCCAGCTTACCGGTCAGCTTGAAACCGCGGTTGAGGGTGTGCACCTGGGTACACTCGATGGGCAGGGTGGCACCGCCCATGGCAGTCCAGGCCAGGCCGGTGGCAATGCCGAGCCCGCGCAGGGGTTTCTCGATGCCGAAAGGCGGCTTGCCCAGCAGACCCTCGATGTCCTTCTTGCCGACTCGCAGCTTTTGCTCGTCGCCCTCCAGCAGGGTGACGATACTCTTGCGGATGACCCGCGCCAGCTGCTTCTCGAGGTTGCGTACCCCCGCCTCGCGGCAGTAGGCCTCGATCACGTACCTGAGGCCGGCGTCGTTGATCTTGAGTTGCTCGTCCTCTACGCCGTGACGCTCCAGCAGTTTCGGCCACAGGTGGTTGCGGGCGATCTCGAGTTTTTCTTCGGCGATATAGCCCGCCAGACGAATGGTTTCCATGCGGTCCAGCAGGGGGCCCGGGATGGTATCAAGCTGGTTGGCAGTGCAGATAAACAGTACCTTGGACAGGTCCATGCGCAGGTCCAGGTAGTGGTCCAGGAACTCGCTGTTCTGCTCCGGGTCCAGTACCTCCAACAGGGCGGACGCCGGGTCGCCCTGGTAGGAGGCGCCGATCTTGTCGATCTCGTCCAGCATGATCACCGGGTTGGAGACCTCCACATCCTTCAGCGCCTGCACCAGCTTGCCGGGCATGGCGCCGATATAGGTGCGGCGGTGGCCCTTGATCTCAGCCTCATCGCGCATGCCACCGAGACTGAAGCGATAGAACTTGCGGCCCAGGGCATCGGCCACCGAGCGGCCGACAGAGGTTTTGCCAACGCCGGGCGGGCCGACCAGTAGCAGGATGGAACCGGAGATCTCGCCGCGAAAACTGCCGACGGCGAGAAACTCGACGATGCGCTCCTTCACATCGTCCAGGCCGTCGTGGTGCTGATTGAGTACCTGACGCGCATGCTTCAGCTCGAGGATATCCACTGAGTACACGCCCCAGGGCACCGAGGTCGCCCACTCCAGGTAGTTGCGAGTCACCGCGTACTCAGGGGACCCGGTCTCCAGGTAGGACAGCTTGTGCATTTCCTCCCCGATGCGCTTCATTACCGCCTCAGGGGGATTCAGTTTCTGAAGGCGCTCCTCGAAGGTGTCCTGGTCAGCGGTTTTGTCGTCCTTGGAGATGCCCAGCTCTTTCTGGATAACCTTGAGCTGCTCCTTGAGGAAAAACTCACGCTGGGTTTCGGAGAGCTGCTGATTCACCTGCTCACTGATTTGCCCCTGCAGCTCGGCCACCTCGCGCTCCTTGCGCAGCAGCGCCAGCACTTTCTCCATACGTGGCACCAGCGGCAGGGTTTCCAGCACTTCCTGTAGTTGCGTTCCGGAGGCGGTGGTCAGGGCGGCGGAGAAGTCCGCCAGCAGCGAGGGTTCATTGGGGCTGAAGTGTGAGAGGTATTGCTTCAGTTCCTCGTTGTAGAGGGGATTGAGCGGCAGCAGCTCCTTGATCTCCTTTATCAGGGCCATGGCGTAGGCTTTCACCTCGTCGCTGTCGCGTTGCCCCTGGCTGCGTGGGTACTCCACCTGGGCCAGGAACGGCGCGCCTTCGTTGAGCCAGCGTACGATGCGGAAGCGCTTGACGCCCTGCACCATGAACTGGCCCTGCTGCTGGCCGCCCGCAGGCATGCGGTGCAGGCGCACCACGCAGCCGATCAGGGGTATGTCCCGGGAGGTCGCCTGGTCGCTTTCCACGCCATCCACGAAGGCCAGGCCCAACAGGCCGTGGCCGGCATCGCCCACCGCCTGTAGGGTACTGCCCCAGGTGTTCAGGTTAACCAGCACCGGCTGCACCTGCCCCGGAAAGTACGGGCGGGTGCTGATGGGAAGAATATGAAGCGTTTCCGGCAGAACCTCGTCCGCCACGGCGGGGGTCTGGCCGCTGTTTAACTGGAACGAACCCTCGGAGAGTATTTCTCCGTCAACAACCGCGTCGTCGCCGCTGTCGTCATCCATCATGCGAGGCCTGCAAAGAATCAGTGCGTGTCACCCAGATATAGGTGCTATTCGGCCAAATTCAACCGCCGCGTGAAGTCGGCCGGGCTCAGCCCGGCAACGGCCGGCGCCGGCTGGCCAGCGCGTCGACCCCCAGGGCGAGACAGGCGCAGGCACCCAGCACGATCGCCATCAGCATGGGATCATAGTGGGACCCCATCGCCGGATACAGCATCCAGCCCAGGTTGCTCATGGCGTGGAACAGGGAGGCGGCAAACACGCTGCGCCCACCCCGGGCATACAACAGGACAATCAGGATTCTGCGCAGCAGGGTGCCCAGCGCCCACCAGCCGATCCAGCCCCAGGAGCGGTCGACTTGCAGCAGCGGAACAATGTGCCAGACAACAGAGATCAGACCCACCAGCAGGCCAGTGAACAGCACAGAATGACGAGCCAGCAGGCGCTGGGTGGCGTAACCGGTCCAGCCCAGCTCTTCCAGCGTCGCCGCTGCCAGGAACAGCAAGAATAAGGCGAGGCCCCGGCCCCACGCCGCCGTAAACGCTGGCAGCTCGATACCCATACTCAGTTGCAGCCAGGCGCACAGCAGCATGACGCAGGGCATAAGACCCAGGGCGACAAGCCAGGCCCAGGAGGGCATGCGCTGCAAATCGACAGCCTGTGAGAGAAAGCGCCGCACTGCAGTCGCCCCACCCTCGCGCAACACCATGAGGGCTGCGGCCGCGGTCGGGCATACCACCATAAACGCACTCACCGGCAGGCCTGGCAGTAGCTCAATATCCCACCAGAAGCCGAGGGCCCAGAACGGCGCCGACAGCAGGAATACCAGGAACAGGAACTGCACGACGGCGGCCCTGACCGCACGCGAATCTACTTCATTCCCCGCCAAGCTTTGGTCAGCCTTGCGACAGCGGCGACGGAATACGATCGCGGCAGGCTGGCGCCTACTCTTCAGGCGAGGGCGTAGGCATCATGCCGGGCATGGGAAAAGCGGACACGTTGCCGGAGCCGCTGGATTCGCTGACCTTGGCGGTGCCCTCTTTGTCCACCTCGTCAATGCGGATGATGGAGTGCATGGGGATATAGCTGCGTTTGACGCCGCTGAACTCATTCTTGAGCTTCTCTTCAGAAGGGTCGACCAGCAGTTTGCTGCGCTCGCCAAACAGGAATTCCTCGATCTCGATAAAGCCCCACATATCACTCTGGAAAATCTGCCGGGCGTAAATCTCGTAGACCTGGTTCTGGCTTTGGAAAACCACCTTGTAGATCGGCTGGGGCATGGCGTACTGGAACGTTTGTTTGCTCAAAAAATGGGCGGCAATACTACCACTGATCGGTCATCAGCCGCTATAATCCGCTGCCCAAAATTTGAGCACCCGGACCGACACGTGCCGAAGAAGCTGTACATCCAGACCCACGGCTGCCAGATGAACGAATACGACTCCAACCGTATGCGTGACCTGCTGGGCGAAAGCCATGCCATGATCCCCGCGGACACCCCCGAGGAGGCGGATGTATTGCTGTTGAATACCTGCTCGATCCGTGAAAAGGCCCAGGAAAAGGTCTTCCACCAGCTCGGCCGCTGGAAGCATCTGAAGCAGAAGAACCCGGAGCTGATCATCGGCGTCGGTGGCTGCGTTGCCAGCCAGGAAGGCGAGGAAATCGGCAAGCGCGCCCCCTACGTGGACCTGGTGTTTGGGCCCCAGACCCTGCACCGCCTGCCGGACATGCTCAATGAACGCAGCCAGTCCGACGGCACCGTGGTGGTGGATATCAGCTTCCCGGAAATCGAGAAGTTTGACCGCCTGCCGGAGCCCAGCGTCGATGGCCCCAGCGCCTTTGTTTCCGTTATGGAAGGCTGCAGCAAATACTGCACCTTCTGCGTGGTGCCCTACACCCGCGGCGAAGAAGTGAGCCGGCCGCTGGACGACGTGATTGCCGAAGTCGCCAGTCTCGCCGACAAGGGCGTGCGCGAAGTCAACCTGCTGGGCCAGAACGTCAATGCCTACCGCGGTGAGAACCACCTCGGCGATATCGTCGACTTTGCCGAGTTGCTGCACATGGTGGCCCGCATCCCCGGTATCGAACGTATTCGCTATACCACCTCCCACCCGGTCGAGTTCAGCGACGCCCTGATCGACGCCTATGCGGAAATTCCCCAGTTGGTGAACCACCTGCACCTGCCGGTTCAGGCGGGCAGTGACCGCATCCTGATGGCCATGAAGCGCGGCCACACCGCCCTGGAATACAAGTCCAAGGTGCGCCGGCTGCGCCGGCACCGCCCGGACATCAGCCTCTCCTCAGACTTCATCGTCGGCTTCCCCGGAGAAACCGAGGCCGACTTTGCCGCCACCATGAAACTGATCGAGGAGGTCGGCTTCGACCACTCCTTCAGCTTTATCTACAGCGCGCGGCCCGGCACCCCGGCCGCCGACCTGCCGGACGACACCCCGGAGGAAGTCAAGAAGCAACGCCTGCAGATCCTGCAGACCCGCATCACCCAGCAGGCCATGGCCATCAGCCGACGTATGGTGGGCAACGTGGAGCGGGTGCTGGTGACCGGTGTGTCGAAGAAGGATCCGGGGCAGTTGCAGGGCCGCACCGAGAACAACCGGGTGGTCAACTTCCACTGCGCCGATCATGCGCTGATTGGTGAGTTCGCCGACATCCACATCGACGAGGCCCTGCCGAATTCCCTGCGCGGACGTCTCATCACCGCTGATCTCGCGGTTGACGTCGGCTAAAACACCATTATCCTTTACCAGGAGTGCAACGCCGCCCCGCGGCTAATCGACCAATTTGAATAGCGACGAACCTCCCAGTCAGCTGAGCTTCGAGCTCGAACCCAGCGACGCCCGCCATCTCGCCACACTCTGCGGCCAATTTGACCAACACCTGAAACAGATCGAAGAGCGTCTGGACGTCACCGTGCGTGCCCGTGGTAACCACTTCACGGTGGCCGGCAGTGCCCAGGCCGTGGAGGTCACACAGGCCCTGCTGCAGGACCTGTACGCTGAAATCTGCACCGGCATCACCCTGAGCCCGGAATCCCTGCACCTGCAATTGCAGCAGGCGGGACTGGAGGCACTGGTCGAACCCGGTGCTGACAATCCCGAAGCGGCCGACAGCGCGGTGGAGAACATCGCCGTGATCCGCACCAAGCGTGGATCGGTCAAGCCCCGCGGCAAGAATCAGCAGGGCTATGTGCGGCAGATCGGCCGCTGCGATATTAACTTCGGCATCGGCCCGGCGGGCACCGGTAAAACCTACCTGGCCGTGGCCTGCGCAGTAGAAGCCCTGATCACCGACAAGGTGCGGCGTATCCTGCTGGTGCGCCCCGCAGTAGAAGCCGGCGAGAAGCTGGGCTTCCTGCCCGGCGACCTGAGCCAGAAGATCGACCCCTACCTGCGGCCGCTTTACGACGCCCTCTATGAAATGCTGGGCTTCGAGACGGTGAACAAGTACATCGAGCGCAACATCATCGAGGTCGCACCGCTGGCCTTTATGCGCGGGCGCACCCTGAACAACTCCTTCATCATTCTCGATGAAGCCCAGAACACCACCCGGGAACAGATGAAGATGTTCCTGACCCGCATCGGTTTCGGGTCGACGGCAGTGATTACCGGTGACGCCACCCAGATCGACCTGCCCCGCGGCACCCAGTCCGGCCTCACCCACGTCATGAACGTACTGGACGGAGTGGAGGGCATCGGCTTTACCTATTTCCAGGCGCGCGACGTGGTGCGCCACCCCCTGGTACAGCGCATCGTCGAGGCCTACGACAGCTTCGACGCCAGCCATACCACCTCCAGCCTCGACAAGTCACGCTCTTGAACCTGGTGGTGGACATCCAGTCTTCCAGCGGCGACCCCTGCCCCGACGAGGAGGACATACGCCGCTGGATCGCCGCCGCCCTGGCCGGTCGCCGCGAACAGGCCGAGGTGAGCGTCTGCCTGGTGGATGAGGACGAGATGGCCGGGCTCAACAGCCGCTACCGCGGCAAAAGCGGTAGCACCAACGTGCTGTCGTTCCCGGCAGACCTGCCCCCCGGCGTTGAACACCCGCTGCTGGGAGACATCGTCATCTGCCCGGCGGTGGTGAACCGCGAGGCTGGCGAACAGCACAAGACGCCGGAACAGCACTGGAGCCATATGCTGGTGCACGGCAGCCTGCACCTGCTGGGTTTTGACCATGTCGACCCGGTCGAGGCCGAGGACATGGAGGCGCTGGAAACCGCTATCCTTGCCGAGCTGGGCCACCCCTGCCCCTATGCCGTGGCCACCGAACTGAGGGAGGCGGGCCGGTGAGCGAAGAGCGATCGAGCAACGACGCCCCGGACAAAACCTGGCTGGAGAAGATTGCCACCGCCTTCAGTTCCGAGCCCCGCACCCGCAAGGAGCTCAGCGAAGTGCTGGAGGTGGCACGCGACAATGAGGTGATCGACGAGGACGCCCAGAGCATTATCGAGGGCGCCATGCAGGTCGCGGAACAGCAGGCCAGGGATATCATGATCCCGCGTTCGCAGATGCAGGTCATCAAAGCCGACGCCACCCTCGAGGAAATCCTGCCGCAGATTATCGAATCCGCCCACTCGCGCTATCCGGTGATCGGCGACAGCCCCGACGACGTGCTCGGCATCCTGCTGGTGAAAGACCTGTTGCCGCAAATCCTCGAACCCCAGGGAGACGACTTCAACGTGGTCGCGCTGCTGCGCCAGGGTGTGGTGGTGCCGGAGAGCAAGCGCCTCAATGTGCTGCTGCGGGAGTTCCGCGAGAACCGCAACCACATGGCCATCGTGATCGACGAGTACGGCGGCGTGGCCGGGCTGGTCACCATCGAAGACGTGCTGGAAGAGATCGTCGGCGAAATTGAAGACGAAACCGACAGCGATGCCGACGTGTTTATCCGCAAGCTCGGCAATGGTGACTATATCGTGCGGGCATTGACCCCCATCGACGACTTCAACGAAGAGTTCGAGGTCGACTTCAGCGACGACGAGTTCGACACGATCGGCGGTCTGGTGATGCAGCAGTTTGGCCACCTGCCGGGGCACAACGAGAGCACCGTGATCGAGGGCCTGGAATTCAAAGTCGTCAATTCGGACCAGCGCAAGATCCACAGCTTGCGCGTACGCAAAGAGGATTAGGCCAGTGCAGTGGCTCGGCAGGCTGGGACCGGGCTTGCTGGCGAGCTTTGCCGGCGCGCTGCTTACGCTGTCGCTCACCCCCTACGATATCTGGCCGGCGGCCATCGCCAGCCTGTGCCTGTACATGGGCCTGCTGCGCGGCTGCTCACCGCGGCGCGCGGTGCTGCTGGGCTGGTGCTTTGGCCTGGGGCAGTTCGGCACCGGCACTTCCTGGGTCTATGTGAGCATCCACGAGCACGGCAATGCCAGCGTGCCGCTGGCCATATTCCTCACCGCTTTGTTCTGCATGGGCCTGGCGCTACTGCAGGCTCTGTTCGCCTGGATCTATACCCGCTTCCTGCGCCCGCACATGGCCGGCATGCTGGTGGGCTTCCCCGCCCTGTGGGTCTTGTGCGAGTGGCTGCGCAGCTGGTTGCTGACGGGGTTCCCCTGGCTGTACATCGGCTATGCCAGCCTCGACACCTGGGCCGAGGGATGGGTACCGGTGATCGGCGTCTACGGAGCTTCCCTGCTGCTGGCGTTTACCGCCAGCTGTATCTACCTGGCCTGGATGCGACGCCACCTGCAGGCCTACCTGGTGTACGGCACCATGGTGGCCAGCCTGTGGCTGATCGGCTGGCAGCTTGGCCAGGCACGCTGGGTGGCGCCCGCCAGTGCGGATGCGCTGAGCGTGGGCATCGTGCAGCCCAACATCCCCCAGGAAATGAAGTGGAAGCGCGAGTTTTACCAGCCCACACTACGTATTTTCGATGGCCTGACCACCGAGCTGATGGGCAAGGACATCATCCTCTGGCCGGAAGCGGCGATTCCCAACTACTACCAGAACGCCCAGGGCTTTCTGCTGCCGCTGGCGCGGCGCGCCTTTGACGCAGACAGCGCCCTGGTAACCGGCATTCTCTGGCGTCCGGAAGGCCAGCGGCAGTACTTCAACAGCATTGTCGGTCTGGCCCAGGGCTCGGGGGTCTACCACAAGCAAAGGCTGGTGCCCTTCGGTGAATACGTGCCGCTGGAAGACTGGATACGCGGCGCCATCGACTTCTTCGACCTGCCCATGTCCGCCTTCAGTGCCGGCAGCCGGGCGCAGGAACCCCTGCTGCTGCATAACTTCCGGGTGTCGCCGTTCATCTGCTACGAGATTGTCTACCCCGGCCTAGTACGGGAGTACGCACGCCGCGCCGACCTGATGATCACCATTAGCAATGACGCCTGGTTCGGTGACTCCATTGGCCCGCTCCAGCACCTGCAGATGGCCCGCATGCGGGCCCTGGAAAACGGCCGCTACCTGATACGCGGCACCAATAACGGGATTTCGGCCATTATCGATGAGCGCGGCCGCATCGTCGCCGAAGCGCCCCAGTTTGAGCGGCTGGCACTGTCGGGTGAAGCCCGGGTCATGCTGGGGGAAACCCCGTTTTCAAGAATCGGGTCGATGCCCATCCTGGTACTTTGCGCCCTGCTGCTGGCAGCCGTACTCGGCGCCGGCAGCATGGGTCTGCGCCTGCAGCACGACTGACGCCGTGTTCAGTGCAGCGCCGGGCTGGCGCCGCTGCGATCGCCCTGGGGTTCGGCAAACAGGTAATCGAGTTGCAGGCAGTCGCCGGCGAGCTGGCGGGTTTCTTCCAGGGTTAAGGCCACGAATGCTGAGACCTGCTCCGGCGCCAGGCCGGCACTGGTCGGCAGCACGCCGGCCACCACCAGTTGCGGGATAGCATCGTCCGCCACGTCCAGAAAAACCTTTACCGTGGGGTAGTCCATATTGAGCCGCCCCAGGTCCGCCGACAGCGGCAGCAGGGCCATAGGCCGGATCTCCAGCTCGGTGGTGAGCAGCAGGCCATAACGCTCAAGGAACAGGCGGCTGTCGATGACACCTTCCACGGAGCGAAGCAATGGCAGATGCAGGCCCTCGCAGCGGCCGCAGTCCTCGAACTCAACCCGCGCATCACGGAGCCAGCGCTCCAGCAGCGCGCGGTCGGGAATCTGTAGTTCAGCCATGGTCTGCTCCACGCATGGGGAGCCGCAAAGTGTACGGCAAGCCCGGCTGCACTGCCACGTTGATACCAGCAACCAACCGCCCCCATAGCTCCAGTTGGCGCTCAATAGCTGCTAGAATGCGCGGTCTTTTTTGATGGCTCCGAATTGAAGCATGTTGGATAAAACAGACGAGCGCTACGCGCCCGGTGAGGTGGAAACCCAGGCCCAGTCCTACTGGGAGGAACACGGCAGTTTCCGCGCTGAACAGGATGACAGCCGCGACAAGTTCTACTGCCTGAGCATGCTGCCCTACCCCAGCGGCAAGCTGCACATGGGCCATGTGCGCAACTACACCATCGGCGATACCATCGCCCGCTTCCAGCGCATGCAGGGCAAGGCCGTGCTGCAGCCCATGGGCTGGGACGCTTTCGGCATGCCGGCGGAGAACGCCGCCATCAAGAATAAGGTGCCCCCGGCAGACTGGACCTACAGCAACATCGACGAAATGCGTGGCCAGCTCAAGCAGCTGGGATTCGCACTGGACTGGGAGCGGGAGATCGCCACCTGCCACCCTGAATACTACCGTTGGGAGCAGTGGTTCTTTACTCGCCTGTTCGAGAAGGGCCTGGCTTACAAAAAGCAGGCGATGGTCAACTGGGACCCGGTGGACCAGACAGTACTGGCCAACGAGCAGGTGATCGACGGCTGCGGGTGGCGCTCCGGTGCGCCGGTCGAACGTCGGGAGATTTCACAGTGGTTTCTGCGCATCACCGCCTATGCCCAGGAACTGCTGGACGATCTGGACAAGTTGGAGCACTGGCCGGAACAGGTGCGCACCATGCAGCGCAACTGGATTGGCCGCTCGGAAGGCGTAAACCTGCGCTTCGGCGTAGCGGGCGGCGAAAACCTGGAGGTCTACACCACACGCCCGGATACCCTGATGGGCGCCACCTATGTGGCGGTGGCGCTGCAGCACCCGCTGGCCCAGCAGGCCGCCGAGAACAATGCAGAACTTGCAGCCTTTATCGATGAGCAGGCCCAGGGCGGCGTGGCCGAGGCGGAACTGGCCACCATGGAAAAACTGGGCATGGACACGGGGCTCAAGGCCATCCACCCGCTGACCGGGGAAGCCGTGCCCATCTGGGTCGCCAACTTTGTCTTGATGGGCTATGGCTCCGGCGCGGTAATGTCAGTACCCGGCCACGACGAACGCGACCACGCGTTCGCCAGCAAATACGGCCTGCCGATCGTGCAGGTGATTGCCAAGCGCGACCATGAGTACCAGACAGCGGCCTGGCAGGACTGGTATGCCGACAAGGGCGACGTGGTCACCGTCAACTCCGGCGAGTTCGACGGCCTGGATTTCCAGGCGGCCTTCGATGCAATCGCCGATCGCCTGCAGGCTGAAGGCAAGGGTGAACGCACCGTGAATTTCCGCCTGCGGGATTGGGGGATTTCACGTCAGCGCTACTGGGGCGCGCCTATCCCCATCATCTATTGCGATGACTGCGGCGCGGTGCCGGTGCCTGACAGCGACTTGCCCGTTGTGCTGCCCACCAATGTGGAGTTTGAGGGCGTGGGTTCGCCGCTCAAGAAGATGCCGGAATTCTATGAGTGTACCTGCCCGAAGTGCGGCGGCCCGGCGACCCGCGAGACCGACACCTTCGACACCTTTATGGAATCCTCCTGGTACTATGCACGCTACTGCAGCCCGCGCCAGGATCAGGCCATGCTGGACGCCGAGGCCGACTACTGGACGCCGGTGGACCAGTACATTGGCGGCATCGAGCATGCCATCCTGCACCTGCTCTATGCGCGCTTCTACCACAAGCTGATGCGCGACGAGGGGCTGGTGAGCTCCGACGAACCCTTCACCCGGCTGCTGACCCAGGGCATGGTGTTGAAAGACGGCGCCAAGATGTCCAAATCCAAGGGCAACACCGTCGACCCCCAGGGCCTGATCGACCAGTACGGCGCTGACACCTCGCGCCTGTTCAGCATGTTCGCGGCGCCGCCGGACCAGTCCCTTGAGTGGTCCGATGCCGGCGTGGAAGGGGCGCATCGCTTCCTCAAGCGCCTGTGGAAACTGGTGGTCAACCACACCGCCGCGGGCGAGCCGCCGGCGCTGGAGGTGAGCGGGCTCGACGACAGCCAGAAGGCCGTGCGCCGTAAGACCCATGAGACTATTGCCAAGGTGCAAGATGACTACGGCCGCCGCCAGACCTTCAATACGGCCATTGCCGCGGTGATGGAACTCAGCAACGAACTGGGCAAACTGGCTTCGCGCCAGGGCCAGGACCTGGCGGTGGAGCGCGAGGCCCTGCGCGCCGCCGTGTTGATGCTACAACCCATCGCGCCGCATATCTGCCACGTGCTGTGGCCGGAGCTGGGCGGTGAAGGCGCGGCGATGGACGCTGCCTGGCCGACACTCGACGAATCCGCCCTGGAACGTGACAGTATCGAGATGGTGGTGCAGGTGAACGGCAAGGTGCGGGCACGCATGGAAGTGGCCGCCGATGCCGACAAGGACAGCATCGAA
>JANQIO010000023.1 GCA_028282105.1 Halieaceae bacterium
GACGGCGACCTGAACCTCGACCTGGTGATGAAGCTCTACAATGACGACGAGCGCATCGAGCGCATCTTTATCGATGCCATGCCCGACTACCTGTTGGAACTGGCCGAGGGCTATGTTGCAGGGATCAACCGCTACCTGCGCGATACCGGCGTTGAGAACCTGGCCGAGGGTGAAGAGGGCTGTCGTGACGCCGAGTGGGTGCGCGAGGTGGACCTCTACGACCTGGGCCGCCTGCTGCACAAACGTATCCTGCGCGGCAGCGCCGACCCGCTGGCAGACCTGATTGTGGCCGCTGAGGCGCCGGAGAGTGTCGCCGCCGCGCAGAGCTTGCCTGCCGGTGAGCCGCTGCGACAAGTGGCCGCCCTGGACCCGGCAGCGACGCGCGAAGCCCTGGGCCTGCCGTCTACGGATATGCTCGGCAGCAACGCCTATGCGGTAGGCGCCGAGGCCGTGCAGGGCGGCAATACCGGCCTGCTGTTCGGCAATCCGCACTTTCCCTGGCAGGGGCCGGACCGTTTCTATATGTCGCACCTCACCATTCCCGGCGAATACGACGTGATGGGCGCGGCCCTGCACGGCCTGCCGCTGGTGGTGCTGGGCTTCAACAAGGACCTGGCCTGGAGCCACACCGTATCCACCGGGGATCGCTTCACCTTCTATGAGCTGACGCTGAACCCGGAAGACCCGCTGCAGTACGAGTACGACGGTGCATTCCGCGATCTGGAGCCCATCACTGTAAGCGCTGACGTGCGCAACAATGACGGCAGTATCTCGACGGTGGAACACACCTTCTGGAACACCCACAACGGCACCGTGGTCGACCTGGGCGCCATCAACGCCCTGTTGGGTGGCTGGCCCAATGCGGTCGGTAGCATCGTCGCCTACCGCGATGCCAACCTCGACAACCTGCGCGGCATCGAGCAGTGGCTGCGCATGGGGCAGGCCGAGAATCTCGGTGAGCTGAAGGCCGAACTTAGGGCAATTGGTATTCCCTGGGTGAACACCATCGCCGCGGATCGCTTCGGCGACGCCTTCTACGGCGATATCTCCACCATTCCCCATGTCACCAGCAGCAAGCAGAACAGCTGCGTGCGCGGCCTGCTGCAGAACCTGCTGACCGACGGTGGCTTTATTACCATGGATGGTTCCGATAGCGACTGCGAGTGGGGCAACGATGAAGGCGCCCCGGAAGGCGTGTTTGGCTACGACAGTTTGCCCAGCCTGGATACCCGGGAATACGGCGCCAACGCCAACGACAGTTACTGGCTCACCAATCCGCGCCAGTTGCTGGAGGGCTTCCCCCAGGTGATTGGCCTTGAGAACATCGAACAGAGCAAGCGCACCCGCCTGACCTTTGTGCAGGCCGAAGAGCGCCTGGCGGGCAGCGATGATCTCGGCGAAGCGCTGTACTCCAATGAGACGGTGCGCCAGAGCCTGAACAGTGCCAGGAACTATCCCGCCGAGCTGATCCTTGCCGACCTGGTTGCCGACTGCGAGGCGGTGGCAGATTGGTCGCTGTACTCCAGCGATCCGGCAGCGGTGGCGGAAGCCTGCTCTATTCTCAGCGCCTGGGACACGCGGCACACGATTGATTCCACCGGTGGCCATATCTTCTACGAGTTTTGGCGCATAGCGAACGATGTGGAGGAGCTATTTGCCGTGCCCTTCGACCCGGCCGATCCGGTGAATACGCCGAACACCCTCAATACGTCGAATGCCGATGTAATGGAGGCTGTGAGGCAGGCCCTGGCGGATGGGGTGCAGGCGTTACTGGACAACGGCATCGCCCTGGACCTGCCCTGGGGTGAGGTACAGTTCGACGAGAAAAACGACGAGCGTATCCCCATTCACGGCGGCAGCGGCAGCATGCTGCACAGCGTGATCACCAGCGGTTTGGTGGCGGGGGAGGGCTATTCCAATATCCGTCACGGCAACAGCTACATTCAGGCGGTAAGCTGGGACGAAACAGAGTGTCCGGACGCCAATGCCATCCTCACTTATTCCCAGTCCACCGATCCTGCGTCCGACCACTACGCGGACGCCACCCGCCTGTATGCCGACTCCGGCTGGATCGACATGCCGTTCTGTGAGGCAGACCGTGACGACCAGGAGATCGACCGCATCAGCATAGAGGAATAGGGCCCAAACACGGCCTGTTTTCAGGGTGTCTCCCGCCCCCGGGAGGCACCTGTTTAGCGGCGCAGCCGGCGCGCAGCTGGCCGGTTTCTGGGGAGGTGCCTGTCAGGCTGACGCGGCATGTGGTCGCAGGCAGCTACACTTTAAGCAACTCTCATAAGTCATTGTATTTATTGTAATTTTTCGAGCAATAATTCATCGTAAAAATCGATAGATTTCGGTTAGACAATTAACTTTGTAGATAGGGGTATCCCACCTATACTGGGTGCATAGTCATTCACCACGGAGACAATGAGATGAGCATTGATATCGGTATCGACGAGAAAGATCGTGTGGAAATTGCCGCTGGACTTAGCCGCCTGCTGGCCGACAGTTACACCCTGTACCTGAAAACCCACAACTACCACTGGAACGTCACCGGCCCCATGTTCAACACCCTGCATCTGATGTTCGAGGGGCAGTACACGGAACTGGCCACTGCCGTAGACGAGATCGCAGAGCGCATCCGCGCGCTGGGTGTGCATGCACCCGGTTCCTACCAGGCCTTTGCGGAGCTCACCGAGATCGAGGAAGACAAGAAGGTGCCCAGCGCCGAGCAGATGATCGCCAACCTCGTGAAGGGCCAGGAAACCGTGGCGCGGACTGCGCGCTCCATCTTCCCGCTAGTTGACGAGGCGGGCGATGAGCCCAGCGCCGACCTGCTCACCCAACGCATGCAGGTACACGAAAAAACCGCCTGGATGTTGCGCTCAATGCTGGGCGAGTAAGCCCTCTGGAACGGCGGTGCAGGCCTGCCGATAAGCGTTGAACAGGCCGCAATTGCCTGTATAATTCGCAGCCTTTCGGGGCGTAGCGCAGTCTGGTAGCGCACCACACTGGGGGTGTGGTGGTCGCAGGTTCAAATCCTGCCGTCCCGACCAAAAACAAAGGGGGTGCCGCTCACGCGACACCCCCTTTCTTTTTGTCAGGACTGGATTGCCTGCCTCAAATCACGGAAGCGTTCACTATACTCGGTGGTCCCAGCCGCCGCCTAACGGCAATGTTGCATCCATCTGAGATTTATAGGCTGGGCTGCTCGAACCCGAAGGAGTAGAAGAGTGGTCGATGATGCGTCCAGGTGTATTAAGTTGTATGGCCGGGCAGGGCACAGGGAAGGCTATGAACTCCGTGAGTTTCTGCAACGGCATGTGGTGCTGTATGAGTGGATTGAGCTTGATACAGACCAGGATTGTCTACAGCGCTTCGGTATTGCCGATATCGGCAATGTTCGATTTCCGGTTGTTGAGTTTCCGGACGGTGCCCAGCTCTTTGACCCGACGGTAAGAGAGGTCGCCGACAAGCTTGGTTACATAGCAAGGCCGAGGTTGAAGGAGTACGACGTATCGATCTATGGAGCGGGCCCCGCTGGGCTTAGCGCGGCGGTATACGCTGCGTCTGAAGGCTTGAGCACCGTCGTTATCGAGAAGACTGCCGTTGGTGGACAGGCGGGCACAAGCTCGATGATCGAAAACTATATGGGATTTCCAGAAGGGATCACCGGGGCTGAGTTGGCTGACCGCGCGAGGGAACAGGCACTCAAGTTTGGCGCTGAGATTATTCTCATGAGCGAAGGGGTAAAGGCGGAGTTCAGGGATGGTCGTATCCATGCTCAGCTTGCCGACGGTGGTGTGATGACAGCCAGGTCGAATGTCTGTGCAACTGGGGTGGAGTACCGGAAGCTGGGCATTAAGGATGAAATGCGCTTCCTTGGGAAAGGTCTGTTCTATGGCGCTGGGGCCTCGGAAGCACCGCTTTGCCAGGGGGAAACTGTCTACATAGTGGGTGGGGCGAACTCCGCGGGCCAGGCGGCGATGCACATGGCTAGCTACGCCGAGAAAGTGGTCATGCTTGTGCGAGGCCCGAGCCTTACTGCAACGATGTCCCAATACCTATCTGATCGAGTAAAGCGCCACTCCAGGATTGAAGTACGGTTTCACGCAGAAGTGACTGCGCTCGATGGTGATGTGTATCTTCGCAAGATCACGATCGCGGATCGCGCCAGTGGAGGCATCAGCAGTGTTGACGCAAGCAGACTGTTTGTAGCCATTGGAGGCAAACCCAACACGGAGTGGGCGAGAGAAACGCCAATTCTTCGTGACGAGGCGGGGTATTTGATAACCGGCTCGGATCTACTGGTAGACGGCAGAAATCCCGAGGGATGGCCACTAGCGCGCCAGCCGTTTTTTCTCGAAACCTCAGTGCCGGGATCATTCGCGGCGGGGGATGTCCGGCAAGGCTCAATAAAGCGCGTGGTAACCGCAGCAGGTGAAGGTGCCATGGCGATCACTTTCATCCATCGCTTCCTGAGCGAGGATGGTTGAAGCCACCTTGCTGCCGGTCGGTTTTTTCACGGAGAGCCACAGTTCAAAGGGGTAGGCTCCGGGATGACAGGACCGGCTGCTTACCTGGGTGTTCAATGAGTCTGACCCGTTGATTTATCGATTTATCGGCCTACTCGACTATTCCGAAACTGTGGGGTGTTAGATCTTTGGGAGGTACAGAAGACAGCGAATCCCACAGTCGACCACTTGGTGTTCGAGCAGCCTAGTGCAGACCTGCGAATTGCTGGTATGGGGGTACCCATCAGCCTGACCAGATTCATAGCATTACTTGCAAGTTTCTATGGTGAACAGGAGTAATTGGATCAGCCGGGCTGGAAGCCACCCTTGAATGCTGCTGTTAAAGCCCTACTGCAAAGCTATCGCCTTAGCGAATGGAGAGTGTGCCAAAGATAAATGATGCTGTTGGGTCACGATCTCAACTTGGATCAGAGCAAAGCCTTATTGTTTTTTGAGGCGGCGGCCTTCAGATGCTCTTTTCGCGGCGGTGAAGTCTTGCGTGAACTACACTTTCGTCAATGCTGAGCGCGCATCACTCCTTGCGCCGTTGTTATCTCCCATCGGCGCGAATGCTACGCACTCTATGTACAAGGCAATACACCTGTACTGTTTTAATCGGCGGTGTACGCTGAATAAAGGCAAGCGGAAGGATCTTGCTTATTAGGGCTAGTTGAGGGACCGACTATGAGTGTAGATAGAGGTAACGAAAGCAGTGTGCCACTAACTGGAGGTGCGCTCGCGATTATTCTTGTTGTCGGCGCATACATGGTTGGGCAAAGTGGTTTCGTGCAACTTAGGCCCGTCAATCCGAAACCCATTGATTTCTCTAACTCCTCTGCTTCGAGAATTGAAGCAAGGCTCTGGCAAGATCCGTTTGCGGCGGTGGACAATTTTGAATTGGCTGGACGCAGCGTAGATGAAGTGAATCCGCAACTGACAATGCTCACTTCTCTCCTAAAGCAACGGCTTGGTGAGATGAAACTAGAAGAAGAGCCCAGCAAGTTAGAGAGATATGTGCTTTTCGCGGAGTGTTGGCGAAACGACGGATTGTTGCGAACCAGTCTGTCCGTTGACCAAGCCACGATGAATGCAAATGAGGAGTCAGAGAAAGTCTCATGTCAGGAGTTTGCAGAATCTCTGCTGCACGGAGTTTCTTCGGAATCCGTGTCTGACGAGCTGGTGGAGCAGCGCGTAGAAGAGATGCTTCTGCGTGAGCTCGGCGTCTATGCTGGGGACCCCGATCCGGGAGATTCTGAAGATAGTAGGGCAAGCTTTCGCAAGCAGCTTATTGAGGGTTTTGTTAGGAACTCTGCCTTGAAGCAAATGATGAACAAACCACTCGGATCGCTTGATTTCGGCGTCGCGTCAACTCTTAACGAGCTTAGCGAGTTGACTGAGACTGATTTCAATACAGATATAGTTAATAAGCTCAAAGGCGCTATCGTTAACCGCGCCGAAGAAGGCAAAGCTTTGGTCCTTGGGGTCGTAGTACCTGGCGGTCCCTATGCAGAGTTGACAGAGCGAAGAATGCGTAGCAGATATGCAACGATTGCGGCGCTAGACGACATGGGATACTCACCTGATGATCCAGAACATATACAAGTATGGCGAGCGCCTGGGAAGTGTCTTAATCCCTACAGTTGTGTAACAGACACGGTTCCGTATGAGTGGTTTGAACGAAGGTCATATCTTCGAGGTGGTCATGCAACCTCCGATTACAGTGGTGTCGTGGTTATGTGGCTTAGAGATGGAGATCTGGCTTCTGGCCCAATCGCTAAGCTCCTCACGATAAGCGCTCGTGTCGATGGTTGGCTAGATGCTGTTTGTCCCAAAAGAGCATGCAGCGGTCAGGTAGACTATAAGTTTTTGGGGCCCTATAGCTCCGCCGTAATGCTTGATGCCTTTGAGGAGGAGTACTGCGGAAAATCTGCTGATGGAGATGTGGTATCCCCTAGCCTCGATGAGCCGTTCAAGTGCATCCTAGAGGATAAGATACGAAGCGTCGCTAAAAGGGTTCGTTTATACAACTGGTCGGCAACGATAGACGAAGTAAATGGCACTGAAGAATTTAGTACTTTCCTGCCGGAAGCTAACGTCAAAGTACTTCCCAATAGCAAGCTTGCCGAAAGCCTAACTCAAGACCTTGATAGTCTCAGCCCTCTCGCAGGTCTCTGGGACAAAAAAAAACCAATCCTTCTCGTATATGAAAGCGACTCTGAGTATTCACGTCATCTCGCTGATTCGTTCGATCAGGCAATTAATGACAAATGCAAAGGCCCGAAAACTCAATGTGTCGTTAGGAAAACATATTTGCGTGGACTGGATGGGCAGCTTCCTGGTGACGCGCGGGAAGGAGATGCTGGTTCCGATTTTGGGTTACGCAGCGAAGAAGAAATTCAAAGAGCGCTATCAGCACTAAGCTCTCAAGAACAGCCAATTGGACGCAGCCAGTACGACTACTTGAGACGTTTGGCTGGTGAGCTTAACAAGGATCCAGACTCGTACTCCGCAATCGGTGTGCTGGGAAGTGACGTGTATGACAAAGTACTTGTGATGCAGGCCTTAAAGCCAACTTTTCCGGCTACGCTCTTTTTCACCACCGACCTAGATACGAGCTTACTGTCCCCTTCAATTTCTGGGGCGGTTAGAAATACCTTGGTAGTTACGTCTCATGGACTAAAGCCAACGCTCGATGAGAGTAACTGGACGCTCTTTAGAGACTCCTATCAAACTTCACTTTACGATGCCGTCGCGCAAGCATCAGGGGCGACAATAGAACCTTTAGTAACGCCAAAGCTATTTGAGGTCGGTCGAGGCCGCTTTTATCAGCTTGAATCGCCAGTAGCGGTTGAATCCCCTGACTTGCAAGCTGATTCAGATGTGAATAATCCCTCCAGGGTACATACGGATGTCGCAGGGCTTTCAAACTATTATTGGCGACCGATTGAGCAGCTTTTGATTGTCTTTGTGGTCACGATCCTCCTCTTCTCCGTGTTACAAGTAGTCTATCCGCATGCGGCTCCACGGTCAGACACGCTAGCTGGGCTACCTTTCTCTTGGATAGAGGTTGGGGCTGCAGGGATTTTTGTGACTGCGCTTTTCTCGTTGCGCTGGATACTTCCCGAGTACGTTTTTTCGTACGAGCCATTTTCCTGGAGTGGTGGGATAAGTGCGCTTCCACCCATCATTTTCATACTAGGTGGTTGTTCTGCCGCGCTGATTTACTGCTCTAAGTTGCAGTTGGCCACGGCACACCTAGCTAGGTATCTCAACGAAGAAGTTTTCGAAAATGCAGTCCTGGATGATATAGGCATCGAGAATCGTAAGAGCTTCGTTGGGCATGCTTTTGGTATCGATTGGCTAGCCAGCGGTTCTGAGGGAGTTAGTCTAGATGAGGCAAAAAGTCTTCTTTCAAGTAAAGTTAAAGAAGACAATTTGAATTGGTTTTTGATCCAAGCGAAGCGACTCTGCATCAGAGGCGAGAGAAGCCTGGTAGTGCTTTTTGCTGGAGGAAGTGGGGCCCTGATGTTCTTGCTGTACCAGTTATCAGAGCATGCAAACTTTCATTTGCGAACTGCGTATGCGAACAGCGTCTCCATCCTTCTCATAGTTTTGGTGTTTGTTGCTACCACGTTTCTGCTTTGTCGAATTGTCCATTTGACACAGTGTTTAACAGTATTGATGAGAAAACTTGGGTCTGGAAGTGGTCACTGGGAGAAGGAGACTGTTTCAGCGTACGCAGAAAAGTATTGCTTGTCCGCCAGGTACCTGCGACCAATTGTGGACGCCAGAGTAATAGCGGAAACGACAGAACTTCTATACCGATTTTACTATGCGCCGTTTTTTGTGATCGCGATTCTATTTGCAAGTCGTTGGGTTGGCTTTGCGCCCTGGCCGCTTCATACCGGTGAGTTGATCTATCTAGCTTACCTTTTGGTCGTTGCAACACTCTGCGCCATTGTTGTTAGGAGAGAAGCGATCATCGCGCAAGAAAAGATTGCAGAGCGCAACAATTCCTACTGTGTCGCCGCGCTGGATGACGATGAAATTTCTGAGGCAGGTTGGTTAAACCTTGACCGGATTACCAACCGTATTGAGTCAGAAACACATGGCGTTTATGCGCCGCTCTCCCAGCAGCCAGCGTTCAGGCTTGTCGCCCTTTCGCTGGGTAGCGGCGGAATCGTGCTCTTTCAGTACTTTTTTGGACTACTCAGGTAGTCGAGTTGGCAGATTTTTTTTCGATGGGTATTGATTCCAGTTCGTCATTTCACGCGATTTACATAAACAGCGAGCCCGCCCCGTCCAATGTCATGTTTATCGCGTGCGTCTAGCCACGGCTTCTTATTGGGTGTCAGGGGGTGCTGACGAGGGGTACGGCGCGTTTCTCGGTCCAGCGATTGACGGCTTCTAGCTGCTCGGTGCTGATGGCGTCGAGGGCACTTCTGCTTTGTGCCCAGGCTGCCTCCAGGTCCTGGTAGCGCTCCCTGGCGCCGCCGGTCACTGGTGCGCCGCCCATCTCAACCACGTCGAGCAGGTGCCGTAGCTGGCCGTCGAGTTTCATCACCCAGGCATCCTCGTCCTCGAAGGTCTCGTGGCGCAGCTCCGTGATGCTGCTTTCCCAGGCATTGATGGCCTCCGTCGCTGCTGCAGCCAGTCCTTGTAGCTCTTCATCGGCATGGTCAGCGGCCAGTGTTTTCACCTGTTGGCGCGCTGTTCGAGCGCCTTCGAGTGCCAGCAGCAGTTCATCCAGCAGTCCCGCTATGCGGTTCTGCATCGTGATCCACTCTTGCAGTTCCTCTGTGCTGGCGGGAATCCGCGGATCGTTCAGCACCTCCACGTCGGCACTGGCCGAGATGTCTTGCGCCGTAACACGCACGGCATAGTTACCGGGCGCGACAGCAGGACCCCGGTAGCCTTCGAACAGGGTGTGGCCGTCAACGCAGCGCACGTCCTCGGCGTAGAGATCCCAGTGCCAAAGCTGCAGGCCCGCCTCGGTGGCGGGGTACTTGGGCTCGAAGGGCCGGCGCGGATCCATGCCGGCGATCCGGCAACGTATGTGGTCGGTCTCCACGCTGCTGTAGGAGCGCAGTACCTCACCCTGCTGGTCGAGGATGTCGATGGTAAGCGCCTGGTCTTCGGAAAGATCCTCTGCGAGGTAGTAATAGATAGGCAGGTACGGGGAGGGATTGCCAGCCTCGAAGCTTGCGGGATTGCTCTTCGGACGCCCCATGGCCAGGGCCGGCGGGGAGTAGACGAGCAGGCCTGCCGCCGCGTCCCCGTCAATTGCCTGGCGCACGACAAAAAGATCATCCAGCACCCAGAAAGCACGCCCCTGGGTCGCAACCGCCAGCGCATTCTCGCGTACTCGCAGGTCGGTGATCGGGACGGCGGGCAGGTTGAGGTCCAGCGGCTGCCAGTCAGCCCCGTCGTTCCAGGAAACGAACAGGCCTTTCTCGGTGCCGGCATACAGCAGCCCGGCGACGGTCGGGTCCTCACGTACCACCCGGACAAAGGCGCCATCGGGCAGACCCCGGTCGATCCGCTTCCAGCGCTTACCGTGATTCTCCGTGCGGTAGATGTAGGGAGCGAAGTCGTTGAGCTTGTAGCCGGTAACCGCGAGATAGGCCTTCCCCTCCGCGTGGGGCGACAGTTCGATGGCGTTGATCATGGCTTCGCCTTTGTGCGGCGGCGATATGTCCTTCCAGTCTTCGCCGCCGTCGCGGGTAATGTGCAGCAGGCCATCGTCTGCTCCGACCCAGATAGTACCCTCGGATTGCGCTGACTCTACGATGTAGAAAATCGTGTGGTAGAACTCCGCGCCGACGTTTTCCGGCGTTAGCGGTCCGCCGTTGCGCCCCAGGTGCGCCGGATTGTTGCGGGTGAGATCGGGGCTGACTTCTTCCCAAGTCATGCCGCGGTCTGTGCTTTTCAGCAGGTACTGGGTGCCGTAGTAAATCACGCTGTGGTCGTGAGGTGAGGTGATGACCGGGGGGTTCCAGTTGCTCCGGTACTTGAGATTGGCTGCATCCTCGCCGTACACCCGTTCCGGGTAGGGCACGATGATGCGCTCCTTCTCGGTGGCCTCGTTGTACTCAGTGAGCGTGCCGTTGATGGTAGTGGCGTAGATCAGCTCCGGGTTCTTTGGGTCGAAAGCCACGTGGGCGCTCTCGCCGCCGCCGATGGCATGGTAGTCGTCGCGGCCGATGCTGCCGTCCCAGGCCCAGGCGGCAATGGATACCGTGCTGTTGTCCTGCTGGCCGGCATACAGCCGCCAGGGAGACTGCTCATCGGTGATAAGCCGGTAGAACTGCGCCGTGGGCTGGTTCTCAATACTCGACCAGGTTTCCCCGCCATCGAAGGTCACGGTGGCGCCACCGTCGTTGCCGCTGATCATGATGCGGCTGTTGTTCGGGTTGATCCAGTGATCGTGATGGTCGCCGTGGGGCGTTTGGATCTTCTTGAACGTCTTGCCACCGTCGATCGATTTCATCAGCGGCACGTTCATCACCCAAACCGTATCGGGGTCGCTCGGGTCGGCGGCCAGGTGGATGTAGTACCAGGCGCGCGTATGCAGCACGCGATGGCTGTTCATCTGCTGCCAGTTTTCACCGTAGTCATCGCTGCGCCACAGGCCGCCCTGGCCAGGCTCGGCCTCGATGATGGCGTAAACACGCGACGGCTGGGAAGCGGAAACGTCGACGCCGATTTTGCCCACCAGGGTCGGTAGTCCGCCCTCCAGCTTCTTCCAGGTATCGCCGCCGTCAGTGGATTTGTAGATGCCGCCACCTTCGCCGCCGGATTTGATGAACCAGGGCTTGCGACCGTGGTGCCACATCGCCGCGTACAGTATGCGCGGGTTGCTGGGGTCGATGCTCAGGTCTGCTGCGCCGGTATCCGCGTTAACCTTGAGCACCTGCTCCCAGCTCGCGCCGCCATCCCGCGTACGGTACACGCCACGCTCGGGATTGGGCGCCCAGATCTGCCCCTGCACGGCCACCCAGGCGGTGTCCGGATCCTTGGGGTGAACAATGATTTTGGCGATCTGGCCCGCGGAGGGCAGGCCAATGAAGCTAAAGCTGCGACCGGCGTCGGTAGACTTCCACAGCCCTTCACCCTGGCTGGTGGTGACGCCGCGAATGGGCGCTTCACCCGTGCCTACATAGATTACGTTGGCATCCGAAGGCGCCACCGCGATGGCACCGATGGTGCCCACCGGGATCTGGCCGTCTGAAATGTTCTCCCAGCTCACGCCGGCGTTATGGGTTTTCCATACGCCGCCCCCGGCCGCGCCCATGTAGTAAAGCTGCGGGTCGCCCGCCACACCCGTCACCGTCGTCACGCGTCCTCCCCGCCAGGGGCCCAGCAGCCGGAACTCCAAACCTTCCAGCAGCGAGGGGTCGACCTTCTCGGCGGCAGCTGAAGGGAGGGCGAAAACCAGGGTGAGGGCTGCTGTGAGCAGCAAGCCGGCGGGTCGAAGCATGTTGGTGTCTCCGTAACGGGTAGCGCGTTGGGTTCCAAACGCGCCAAATTACCGTATGCCTGTGAGGAGCTCAAACGGAAACTGCTGGCTGTCCATGCCTCGCGGGCGCACGGTACTGGACCAGTCGCCCACGCCAGCAAGGGAAACACCGCTGGCTGTGATGCTAGAGCGAGAGGGAGTTCAGGAAGTGCTTAAGGGTGTCCGCAGAGGCCTGCAGGGCTCGCACCTCGTCCTCGTCCAGCGGTATCGGCACTCGGCCGCCGGCGCCGTGGATGCCGACGGCGACGGGGATGCTCAGGCAGATGTCGTTGATGCCATACTCGCCATGCAGGCGCACACTGATCGGCAGCACGCTGCCCTGGTCTTCCTGGATGGTGCGAATCAGGTGTGAGAGCACCAGGCCGATGGCCCAGTTGGTGTAGCCCTTACGGTGGATGATTTCATAGGCGGCGGAGCGGACCTGGCGCAACACCTCGTCGAGAAACGCGGGGTCGTATGCCTTGCCCAGGATGGTGTGGTGGCGAATAGGCGTGCCGCCGATATTGGCGCGGCTCCAGGCGGCAATTTCCGTATCGCCATGCTCGCCGAGGATCAGGGCGTGAACGGAGCGGGGGTCTACCTCGTAGTGCTCGGCCAACAGCGTTCGCAGGCGCGTCGTGTCGAGCATGGTGCCGGTGCCGATGATCTTCTCGTCCGGTCTGTCGGACAACTCCTGCATTACGTAGGTCAGGATATCGACGGGATTCGAGGCGATCAGCAGGATCGCGTTGGGAGCATGGCGGTCCAGTTGCTCCGCAATCTGTTTGAACACCGCCGCGTTGCGGTTGAGTAGCGACAACCGGTCTTCGCCAGGCTGCTGCCCGACGCCGGCGGTGACGATCACCGTCTGCGCATTGGCCAGGTCAGCGTACTCACCCGCCCAGACCCGGCGTCGCCCCACGTAGCCCTGTGCATGCATCAGGTCCATCGCTTCACCCTGGGCGCGCTGGTCATCGATATCGATGAGTATCAGCTCATTCGCAATTCGCTGTTGAAACAGGGCATAGGCCGTCGCCATACCCACCTGGCCAGTGCCAATGATGCCAATCGTCCGTTTTTGCAGCATGTCCTCAATACCTCGCTGGATGCCTGTCAGCAGTGTAGTGAGTGAAAAAGACGGGAAAAAGACAAACACATACTCAGTGCTCACGCTGTTCCATGGAAGCCACTGTGCCTGCGCCGACGCTGCCCGGGAACGGTGGGTGGCAACTGTGTACAGGTTCGACGAGGCGTTGTGGGAGGGGATTTTGTGGAACTGCAAAGGTAAGCTGACGGTTCTTTGTGGTTGGTAAGACCGGCCTGTCGTGCGGGACAGTCGGTTTTCGCCGTTCCTCGACTGCTGTTGGAGACCCTGGCAATGCACAGCTTTGGCTACAGTAACTTCATCTCCATAATGACGCCCGGCTTTATCCTGTCCCTGGCTTTGTATTTGTTTGTGGATACCCACTTTCCCTTCAGCGATCTGCGCATCTGGCTGGCTGACCTGAACTCGAAACAGCTGCTCTACGGCGTCGTTATCCTGCTGTCATCCGGCTTCCTCGGTTCTCTTGTTGGGTCGATCGCCGCCCGCATAGAAGCAAACTACATGGACCCGAGAGCGGCCCGGAAGCTGGATGTGACGTCAGACATGTTTGAAGAAGAGTGGTATCTGTATCTGGAAAGTAGCGCCACCTCCGTCATTCCCTACGTGGAATCCAAGGCCACCCAGTTCTACTTTGAAATGCGTTCCGGTATCGCTGTGCTTGTGCTGGC
>JANQIO010000026.1 GCA_028282105.1 Halieaceae bacterium
CAAGACCGCCTGAACTCCTGTCTCGTCCAGTAGCTGGTTTTCGAGGGTTTTTGCTCCGTAGCTCGGGCGCGAACTGGGGGTACACCTTCCCGGACACGCTACAAGCATGACATCCCTGTCCCGCTCGGATGCGGCCATCCATGGCCGCATACGGTCCCGGAAACACCCCAGACACCACACGCGCTCTGGCAGGAGTTATTCCAGATAGTGACCTGCCGTTAGGCAGCCAGAATCTCGCTGGATGTGAGGGCGAGAGCTGGGCCTGTCCCCGCCACGGACCGTGAACGGCCAGGGACGGCCCGCGCGGCGTCCGCGTTCCCGAGCGAGACAGGGATGTCATGCTTGTAGCGTGTCTGTGGTGGGGACAGGCCCAGTTCTCGTCCGGCCTACGGAGCGAAAAGCAGCGGCTGCACCTCAGGCGAGCAGGCCATCGCCGTAGTCGAGCAGGGCATCGAGGACCGTCTGCTGCTCGGGGGTGGCAGTGGCGCTGAGCCGCTCTATGGTGGCGTGGAAGTCATCGAGGGTGATGGAGGCGCCGGCTTCCGGGTCGGTGAGGTAGTGGAAGCGCTGTTCTTCCCACTGGGCGCGTTCGGCGTCGTTGAGGCTGTCCGGGAAATTTCGGGCGCGGTAGCGGAACAGCATCTCCGGTAGCCGGGCATCCTCGAACACGAAGGATTCCTGGGCCAGTTCCGCGGCGCTGGCCGCCCGGGCACGGTCCATGCTGCGGCGATCAGCGTCGCTGAAGAAGCCGCCGCTGTAGAGCATGCGGTCCGGGTCGGTGATGGCGGGCAACTGGCGTTTGGCGTACAGGGCCTGCAGTTTTGCCGCGAGCCCGGGGATGGCCAGCAGGCGCGAGCGGTGCGCTCGACACTGCTCTACATCCATGCCCAGCCGCTCGGCGGTGGCGGCGTCCAGGAGCTTCGGGGTGGCGACTATGGGCGCCCGGTTGATATGTATGCTTTTGATCCCCGGCCGCTCGACGCCCTCGGGCAGTTCGGTGGCCGGGCAGAACAGGCGGCTGGCCAGCGTTTCGGCATCCAGTTCCTCCAGGCAGGCCGGGTCCGCCGCCAGGTCAAAACAGATGATCTCGTTCTTGTTGACCGGGTGCCGCGCCAACGGCGCCACCAGGGCGATGTTGTTGCGGTCGGTGCCGAACATGCCTGACACATGCAGCACCGGCTTCGCCTCTTCCATATCCAGCTGAGCCAGCACGAACTGCTTGTCGCGCAGCCGCAGGGCGTAGTCGAACAGTCGCGGCTGCCGGTCGCGGATCAGCCGGGCCATGTCGATGGTGGCCTCAACGTCTGACAGGGCGTCGTGGGCGGCCTCGTGGCCGATGCCGTTGGCGGCGGTAAGCTTCTCCAGCCGGAAGCTGGGCTTGCCGTCGTCGCCCAGCGGCCATTCGATGCCGTCGGGGCGCAGGGCGTGGGTGAGGCGCACCACGTCAATGAGGTCCCAGCGCGAGTTGCCGCTTTTCCATTCCCGGGCATAGGGGTCGAAGAAGTTGCGGTACAGGGTATAGCGCGTCACCTCGTCGTCAAAGCGGATACTGTTGTAACCGACACCACAGGTGCCTGGCCTTGCCAGCTGCTCGTGAATCCGCGCTATGAACTCGCACTCGGCAAGGCCCTCGGCGAGGGCCTGCTGAGGTGTGATGCCGGTGACCAGACAGGCCTCCGGGTGGGGCAGCACATCACGGGCGGGAGCTGCGTACAACATCAGCGGCTCGCCGATGATGTTGAGCTCGGCATCGGTGCGCAGGCCGGCAAACTGCACCGGCCGATCCCGGCTGGGATCGACGCCGAAAGTCTCGTAGTCGTGCCAGTAAAAGCTGTCAGCCATGCGCCCCTACCTGGGCCAGGCGTCCGCGCCTGTCGATCAAATCAGCTCCAGGGCCTGTTCTTCGATCTTCGCCTCCCAGATGGCCGGACCCGTCTTGTGCACGGACTCACCGTTGACGTCGACGGCCACCGTGACCGGCATATCCTGCACCTCGAACTCGTAGATGGCCTCCATACCCAACTCCGGGAAGGCGACCACCTTGGCCTCAGTAATGGCTTTGGACACCAGGTAGGCGGCGCCGCCTACCGCCATAAGATACGTGGCCCGGTGCTTCTTGATGGCTTCGAGGCCAGTAGGCCCGCGCTCGGCCTTGCCAATCATGCCCATGAGGCCGGTCTGTTCGAGAATGAAGTCGGTGAACTTGTCCATGCGCGTGGCCGTAGTCGGGCCCGCCGGGCCCATCACCTCGTCGCGCACCGGGTCTACCGGGCCCACGTAGTAAATAAAGCGGTCCTTCAGATCCACTTCGGCGGGCAACCCCTCCCCGCTTTCAATCAGCTCCTTGATTTTCTTATGAGCGGCGTCGCGGCCGGTCAGCATCTTGCCGGACAGCAGCAAGGTGTCACCGGGCTGCCAGGTGGCCATCTCCTCACGGGTGACGGTATCGAGGTTGACGCGGCGCACGCCCTCACCCACTTCCCAGGTAATGTCGGGCCAGTCGTCCAGGCTCGGTGGCGTCTGCAGCGCGGCGCCTCTGCCATCCAGCACGAAATGCGCATGGCGGGTGGCGGCGCAGTTGGGAATCATCGCCACCGGCAGTGAGGCGGCATGGGTGGGGTAATCCTTGATTTTGACGTCGACCACGGTGGTCAGGCCACCGAGGCCCTGGGCGCCAATGCCCAGCTTGTTGACCGCATCCATAATCTCCAGGCGCAGCTCTTCGACGCGATTGGCCGGGCCGCGCTGGCGCAACTCCTGGATGTCCACCGGATCCATGAGGGATTCCTTGGCCAGCACCGCGGCTTTTTCCGCGGTGCCGCCGATACCAATGCCGAGCATGCCGGGTGGGCACCAGCCGGCCCCCATGGTGGGTACGGTCTTTACCACCCAGTCGACGATGCTGTCCGAGGGGTTCAACATGACCAGCTTCGATTTGTTTTCCGAACCACCGCCTTTCGCCGCCACCTGCACATCGACGGTATCTCCTTCCACCACCTCCATGTGGATCACCGCGGGCGTGTTATCCCGGGTGTTTTTGCGGGCGCCCGCCGGGTCATCGAGGATGGAGGCGCGCAGTACGTTATCCGGATTGAGGTAAGCGCGGCGAACGCCCTCATTCACCATATCCGCCACCGACATGTCCGCCTCCCACTGCACGTTCATGCCAATCTTCAGGAACACCGTGACGATACCCGTGTCCTGGCAGATCGGGCGATGGCCCTGGGCGCACATCCGCGAGTTGATCAGAATCTGCGCCATGGCGTCTTTGGCGGCGGGGTTCTGCTCCATCTCGTAGGCATGGTGCACGGCCTGGATGTAGTCCAGCGGGTGGTAGTAGGAAATGAACTGCAGGGCGTCTGCCATGCTGTCGATGAAATCGTCCTGGCGGATAACCGTCATGAAACTTGCTCTCGCTTGGCCTCAGGAAAGGGCGGATATTGTACATCCAACCGTTGCCGGAAGGGGGATCAGACGGGTGGATTTGCCACCCGGGACGGGCAGCGGAGCGTTGAGCGCTACTGGGCGCCCGGCGCGCTGGAGGGCGCTGTGCCCATGCTCTGGCGCAGCTGGATCAGACTCTGGTTGACCTGCTTGCGGAAACCGTCCACCGAGGCCTGCCACTCTTCTGTGGTATCCATGCGCTTCTGCACCCGAGCCAGTTCCAGGGTGGCGCGACTAACATCGTCCCCCAGCCGTTCCAGCAGGGCCTGGTTCGCATCGGCCGTGGTGATCAGGCGCTCCAGGTCGCCGGCCACCGCGCGCAGCTTCTGGATATCGGATCCCAGTGCCCGTAACTGGTCTGAGTACGCGGTGTCGGTTTGCGTGAGTGTCGCCACTTTGCTGTTGAGGTCATCGCGGCTCTTTTCCAGCGCAGCGATAGCGGCCTTGTTGCGGCGCCAGGCCGAGGCCCAGAGCTTGTCGACCTCGGAATAGAGTTCCTTGACCTTCACGGCCATGGCGGCTGCCGACTGGTTCATGCCCTCGTCAGTGTCCGATAGCCGGTCTTCCAGGTCGCTGATGCGCGCCTCATATTGCGCCATCAACTGCTCAGAAACGTCCAGCTCCTGCTGGAGCTGCCAGGCCCAGGCACAGGCGACACCCGCCACCGCCAGCGATACCGCAATAAACAGGCGAGCCAGCAAACCCGCACCGCCACCGGACGGCGAATTAGAGGGCCGACGCCGGTCACCCTTGCGAGCGGTCTGACGCGCCGCCACTTCATCCCGAGCCGGTACGATTGGCGGGATGGAGCCGATTTTGCCGTCGTCTTTACTCATACTGCCTGAAGAGGTTGTCTCAGCTTGTCAGCGCGCGGGATGAGAACCGGGCCGGGATACCCGGCCCGAACTGCGATGATTACACCAGGGCCAGAACGGCCCACATAACGGCAACCAGACCAACGCTGCAGTGAATAACGCCTTTGACGCTGGCCATCGGGCCCATCTTGCCGAACAGGGCATTAAGCTCGAGGAGAACAATTAGGCCCATCATGATGCCAACACCGGTGGCACTGGGGGCGATTCCGGAGTGCCCGGTGCCAAACATGCCAAGCAGCATGGGGCCGGAGAACAGCGTATTGGTTCTGGAAGCCAGGCCGGCCTTGGCGGCGGCCGCGGGGCCATCACCTTCTTTCATGCCCAGCACAATCTGCTGATTGGGCCAGATCACCAGCCAGACGTTCAGGAACATAAAGGTACCCGCCAGCGCGCCCGTCCAGATCCACCCAAAGCCTGCAAAGCTTGAATAGGCCTTGAGGTAGTGCAGCAGGTAAAGACCGGTCAGGAAGGTGAACATCGCACCCCAGCGGAACCACCAGAGAGCGCGCGGAGCGAGCTTCTTCATGGCGTCCGACTTGGCATCGGCTTCCGCTTCCTTGAAGTACTCGGTCTGCACAAAATTGAAGTAATAGAGCATACCGATCCAGGTGATCCCGAAGATCACATGGGCCCAGCGAAAAAGAAATCCAATAGCAAGTTCCATAGGTTCGCTCCTTAACAAGAGAAAAAATTCTTATAAATCTGTCGCCTCGCCGAAATACATCCGCTGGCTCCGAGGCCCCGAGAACTCAGGACCTGAAGAGCACAACCAGCAACCGGGCGGGGGCCTTCATTGCGCGACATTTTAATTGGCTTTAACTCTGAGCGGAAGCGAATTCACCCGATGGCAGCCCCTCGCCAGCAGCCTTGCCGACAAATGTAAAAGCCCCGCAAATGCAGGGCTCATATTGTTTGCTCTACGACTATTCTTGTTCACTAACCCTCGGTGTTTGAACATCATGGCTGCCCTTGTTAAACGTGATCGAAACACTTGATCGATAGGATGGGAGCGTACGTATCAGCACGCAGAATCATTGTCTTTCCCACATATCGACGTTTTATCGCAAGGAGCACCCCATGGTTTTCGAACTGCCGGCACTGCCTTACGCCCGCGACGCACTGGCACCGCATATCTCCGAAGAGACCCTCGACTTCCACTACGGCAAGCACCACGCCGCCTATGTCGACAAACTCAATGCCGCCGTCGAGGGTACCGAGCTCGCTGAGCAATCCCTGGAAGCCATCATCAAGAGCAGCGACGGCGGCCTGTTCAACAACGCCGCCCAGATCTGGAATCACACGTTTTACTGGCACAGTCTGAGCCCCGAGGGCGGCGGAGATCCGGAAGGCGCCCTGGCCGATGCCATCGCAGCCTCATTCGGTTCCATGGCGGAGTTCAGGGACGAGTTCAATGCCGCGGCGATGGGCAACTTCGGCTCCGGCTGGACCTGGTTGGTGCAGAATGCTGACGGCAGCCTCGCCATCGTCAACACTGATGACGCGAAAACCCCTCTCACCGACGATGGCGTCACCCCCCTGCTCACCTGCGATGTCTGGGAGCATGCCTACTACATCGACTACCGCAACGCCCGCCCCAAGTACCTGGAGGCTTTCTGGGCGCTTGTGAACTGGGAGTTTGCTGCGTCCAACATGGTGTAGCCCAGAACTTCCCCGCCCTCGCTACGAAGAAAAACCAAAAAAAGCCCCGCATCTGCGGGGCTTTTTCGTTTCAGGCGCCGGTCGGCTTACATCATGCCGCCCATGCCACCCATGCCGCCCATGTCGGGCATTGCCGGGGCAGCTGCCTTGTCTTCCGGCGCGTCGGCGACCATCACCTCAGTGGTGATCATCAGACCGGCCACAGAGCCGGCGGCCTGCAGCGCGGTGCGGGTGACCTTGGCGGGATCGAGAATACCCATTTCGATCATGTCACCGTACTCCGCAGTCGCTGCGTTGTAGCCGTAGTTGCCTTCACCCTGGCGCACCTTGTCGAGTACCACGGAAGCCTCGTCACCAGCATTGGCAACGATCTGGCGCAGCGGACCTTCCATGGCGCGCAGTGCAGCCGCGATACCGTGGTTCTGGTCTTCGTTGTCACCTTTCACGTCGACGACGGTCGCCACAGCGCGCACCAGCGCCACGCCACCACCGGCTACCACGCCTTCTTCCACCGCCGCACGGGTCGCGTGCAGGGCGTCTTCAACGCGGGCCTTCTTCTCCTTCATTTCGATCTCGGTGGCAGCGCCTACCTTGATCACCGCAACACCGCCAGCCAGTTTGGCCACGCGTTCCTGCAGCTTCTCACGATCGTAGTCAGAAGAGGTGTTTTCAATCTGGACACGAATCTCGCCGACGCGGGCCTGGATCGCTTCCGCGTCGCCGGCACCGTCGATAATGGTGGTGTTGTCCTTGTCCATGGTGATGCGCTTGGCCTGGCCCAGGTGCTCCAGGGTAGCGGACTCGAGATCCAGGCCCACTTCCTCGGAGATTACCGTGCCGCCGGTCAGGATCGCGATGTCCTGCAGCATGGCCTTACGGCGGTCGCCGAAGCCCGGCGCCTTACAGGCAGCCACCTTGACGATGCCGCGCATGTTGTTGACCACCAGGGTAGCCAGCGCTTCGCCTTCAACGTCTTCGGCGATAATCACCAGCGGCTTGGAGGCCTTGGCGACCTGCTCCAGCAGCGGCAACAGCTCACGGATGTTGGAGACCTTCTTGTCGACCAGCAGGACAAACGGTGCTTCCTGCTCGACGCTCATGCTGTCCTGGTTGTTGATGAAATAGGGAGACAGGTAGCCGCGGTCGAACTGCATGCCTTCTACCACGTCCAGCTCGTTTTCGAGACCGGAACCCTCTTCCACGGTGATAACACCTTCTTTACCGACCTTTTCCATAGCTTCGGCGATGATCTCGCCGACAGAGGTGTCCGCATTGGCGGAGATAGTGCCTACCTGGGCAATAGCCTTGCTGTCTTCACAGGGGGTAGACATCTTCTCGACTTCCGCCACGGCAGCGGCGACTGCCTTGTCGATGCCGCGCTTGAGATCCATCGGGTTCATGCCGGCGGCCACAGACTTGAGGCCTTCGTTGAGGATGGACTGGGCCAGTACGGTGGCGGTGGTTGTGCCGTCACCTGCCTGGTCAGAGGCCTGGGAAGCGACTTCCTTGACCATCTGTGCGCCCATGTTTTCGAACTTGTCTTCCAGCTCGATTTCCTTGGCGACGGATACACCGTCCTTGGTCACGGTGGGAGCGCCGAAGGACTTGTCGAGGATTACGTTGCGGCCCTTGGGGCCCAGGGTTGCCTTAACGGCATCGGCGAGAACGTTCACGCCTTTCAGCATACGGCTGCGGGCGTCGTCACCGAAAAATACGTCTTTTGCTGCCATGGTTGTTTTCCTTTACCAATAGTTGACTGTGATCTGTTGACGGGCCGCTTACTCGACCACGGCGAAGATTTCGCTTTCGCCCATGATGATCAGCTCTTCGCCGTCTACTTCGATGGTGTTGCTGCCGGCGTACTGGCCGAACACCACCTTGTCACCAACCTTGACGGCCAGCGGGCGGGTTTCGCCGTTATCGAGCACCTTGCCTTCGCCGACGGCGACGACTTCACCCTGATTGGGCTTCTCCTTGGCGGAGCCGGGCAGGAGGATGCCTCCGGCCGTGGTTTCTTCCTCTTCCTTACGACGGATTACTACACGGTCGTACAACGGACGGATATTCATCTGATTTACTCTCCAAATGACGGTTTGTTATGCCGAAGATCCGCGGAA
>JANQIO010000230.1 GCA_028282105.1 Halieaceae bacterium
GCGCAGGCGGGCGCCATCTACCGGTCCCGGGGCGAGGGCGTTGATCTGGATCTCCGGACCCAGGTGGCGGGAGAGAATCTCCGCCAGCACCCGCTGACCTGCCTTGGATACCGCGTAGTCGGCACGATTGGGGTAGGCCACTGCGACATATTTTTCACCGCCGAAGTAGCTGGAAACGTTCAGTACCGAGCCCGAACCCTGCTCCTTCATGAGCGGGGCGTACTTGCGGATCAGGCCGTAGTTGGAAATGAGGTTGGCCTGCATGGTGCGGTTCCAGTCCGCCAGGGTCATGTCCACGACCATTTCCTCGGCGCCGGAGATGCCGGCATTGTTGATCAGGAAGTCGACGTGGCCGAACAGGTCGATGGAGTGCTGGAACAACTTGTCCAGGGCGTCGTCATCGCCGACATCGATGTCGGCGAGGATGTGCACCCGCTCCTCGGCGCGCGGATAGCCGACGCCGCGCAGCTCCTCGACAATCATGTCGCGAGCTTCGTTCAGCTTGCTCTCGCTGCGGGCGCTCAGCAGCACCCGTGCTCCCGCCACCGCCAGGTAGCGGCCCAGCTGGAGGCCGATGCCCAGGCTGCCGCCGGTAATCACGGCGGTTTTGCCCTTGTGCAGGCCGGGCAGCACCCGCTGGATGGCGGCCGGCATTGCCGACTTGCCGGTGGAGCGCTTGATGCTCTGCGGCACCCACAGGTTGATCGGGTCCATTTTGCGTACGCGATTGGTGAGGGTGGCTGCCCAGTCGGCGGAGTAGGTCAGGTTGTCCTCGTCCTCGCTGTCGAAGCGCACCAACTGGTTGGGCAGTACCGCCCAACCGATGTCGCCGCGCGCCGTCAGCGCCTCGTCTTCATGGCGCCAGCCGCGGATTAGCGCCTCGATGGAGGCGCGAATCACCTCGTTCATCAGGTTGCCGTGCCGGTCGCTGGGGTTGGTGACGTAGGTGATGGCGGGCGCCTCACCCTTGTCGTACCAGCGCTTGAGATTGGTGGCGAGGGTAGAGGCAAAGGCCACGGGTGAGACGATCTCGTCACGTACGAAGTTCTCTACATCTTCATCGGTAGCGGAGCACAGGGAGTAGCCGTGGGTGCCGTTGGGCTCCCGCGGCAGCACGATCACCCCGTCAAGCCGGCCGTACTGGTCTTCGATGAACTGCATGGTGCGATCCACCGACTCGCGCCGCAGGGGGTCCAGGTGGGAAAGCTGGATGCTGTCCAGGCCACGGGACTGCACAAGTCCGCGAGCGTTGCCCAGTGCCTGCAGGGTGCGGAAGGCGAGCAGCACCCGGGCGCCACTCTCCATGTGGCGCTCGGCGAACACCAGCGCTTCTTCATAGTCGGACCCCGCGAGAATCAGCACCACGTTGTCACTCAGGTCCTCCAGTCGCTTGTCGGGCCAGGACACCAGCTTGGAGCGACTCTGGGCCGGCACCTGCATGCCGTTGGTAACCTCCACGTGGTGGCCGGAGAGTGCGGCGGACTCGTCTGACGCCAGCCACACCAGGGTGGAGGCCACGTCCGAAGGCGTGGGGTAGCGGAAGCCCAGCTCCCCCTCCTCGTCGCGGGTGGTGATCATCAGGCCGCGGAATTCCTGCCCCGTGCTGCCTGGTGGCTTGCTCTGCAATTCGTCCATACGGGCAAACACGGTATCGATGCGTTGCGATTTCACCGGGCCCGGAAACAGCGTGTTGACACGGATACCTTTGTCCTCGCCCAACTCGATGGCCAGGCCCTTGGACAGCGCATTCAGGCCGCTCTTGGGCACCACGTAGGGAATGCGGCCGAAATAGTGCGTCCGGGAAAAGATGGTCGAGACATTGATAATGCTGCCGCCCGCCGACATATGGGCGGCCGCCGCGCGCGCCATATTCCAGGGGGAGGCCAGCAGGTTCATGGCGGAATCGAACATGGTCATGTCGTCGCCGCAGGCGCGCATCTCGACGTCAGTAAAGGGGATATCCCGCAGCGTATACTTGGGTCCGGCAGCGCCGGCATTGTTGATCAGCACCTCCAGGCTGCCGAAGTTATCCATGGCTGCCGCCACGATCTCTCTGCACACCTCAGGGTCGGCGCAGTCGCCGACGGCGCTGACCATACTGTTGCGATCAAAACCCTCGGCCACCAGCTCGTCGATGAAAGCCTCGAGCTTGTCGCCGTCGCGGCCGGTCATCACCACCCGCGCGCCTTCGCGCAGCAGCTGCGGCGTGATAAAGCTGCCGATGGAGCCGGCGGCGCCCGTGAGGATGACAGTCTTGTTTTGCAGTCGCTGGCCGCTGCGGCTGTCGGTGTCGGCAAGGTCCTGTAGGTTGGTCATTTCATTCATCGCAGCGCTCCTGCGGATCCGGTATCAATGCGTTCAAAGGTTTCGCCGCGCTCTTCAGCATCGCGAATGGCCCAGGCGCGATACAGCTCGTCCCGGGTCTTGAGGCCCAGCCGCGGCAGCGCGTGCAGGGCAACGTAATTGGCGCCGGCGTGGCGG
>JANQIO010000005.1 GCA_028282105.1 Halieaceae bacterium
AGAATCTTGCCTTCCAGTGCGCCGGCCACGTGCTCCAGCGTGCTGACCTGGTGTGCAAAGGGCACGGTAAGGGTGACAATACTGGCGGCCTGGGCGGCGGCGAGGTTCTCCATCGCCTCAACGGATACTTCAGCCACACCGCGCTCGGCCATCACCTCGTGCAGATCCGCAACCGCCGCTTCAGCTTTTTCCTGGGTGCGCGAGCCGATAATCACCCGGTAGCCGGCCTGGGCCCAGCGCCGCGCAAGCCCCGTGCCGAGATCACCTGTGCCCCCCAGTATTGCCAATACTGGCAGCGATTCGTTCGTCATAGATAGTTCCTCTGGATTGCAGGCCCGCCGCCGGCGGGTGACTGTTTGATTGCCTGGATATTGGAACCCCGCTTCCGGCGGGGGTAGGATTGTGACCCGGCATATTATGTAACTCACACCCCCATAACAAGCCGCGAGACGCCGCTGTCGGCCGGTCGCGGGACAACAACCAGCAAGGGCTGCAGCGCATGGATAACCCCCTCGACCTGACTGGCAAAACCGCGATTGTCACCGGCGGTGCCCGCGGCGTAGGCCGCGGCATTGCTGAGCGGCTGCTGGACGCCGGCGCCGAAGTGCATATCTGTGGCCGCAACGCGCCTGACTCGCTACCCGCCGCCGGCGGGCAAACAGCGGTATTCCACAGCTGTGACGTGCGCGATGCCGAGCAGGTCGACAGCTTTGTCGCCGCCGTGGTGAAAGCCAGCGGGGGCCTCGATATCCTGATCAATAACGCCGGTGGCGCGCCGGCGGCGGATGCCGCCACCGCCTCCCCGCGGTTTTCCGACGCTATCATCAAGCTCAACCTGCTGGCGCCGCTGCTGGTCGCCCAGGCGGCGAACCGGGTGATGCAGACCCAGGATGGCGGCGGCAGTATCATCAACATAGCCAGTGTCAGCGCCCAGCGACCTTCGCCGGGCACCGCGGCCTACGGGGCTGCCAAGGCGGGGCTGACCAGTCTGGGCTGCTCGCTGGCGGTGGAGTGGGCGCCACGGGTCAGGGTCAACACGGTGGTATGCGGCCTGGTACTGACCGAACAGGCGCATCTGCACTACGGCGACGCCGAAGGTATCGCCCGGGTCGCAGCTACCATCCCGCTGGAGCGGCTTGCCACACCGCAGGATATTGGTGACACCTGCCTGTTCCTCGCTTCGCCGCTGGCCAGCTATATCAGCGGCGCCAGCCTGCTGGTACACGGCGGCGGCGAGAAACCCGCTTTCCTGGATGCGGCCAACGCGGGCGACGGCTGACCCGGAACGACAAGTCCGTCACAAGCCCGCCAAGCCGGTTTGTATCCCCTGCTGTCTATCAGGTTATACTCAGCGGGCTACGTGAAGTTGGCCAGGCGGGCGTTACTGCGGATTCTCGAACCCAGTGATTGCTTCCAAAAGAGCCAACGCAAGAGACCGCTGGGCGCTACCTGATGTAGCCGTCCCTGACATGGTGCTTATGACGGTTGACGTGATGGCAGACACAGCGGAATCAAAAACGCCCTGGCCAGGAGCGACACTATCGCTGGCGAAGACCGGGGCGAAAGCTAAAACAAAAGCAAAAACAAAGGTTGAACATGTCGCAAGCTGAGGTACTGCCGGAATCCCACTCGGCGGAGCTTCACCTGGAAGGTGGAGCGAGCTACGCCGGCCAGGTAAGCGAGCTATTGGATCACGGCTTGCTGATCAGCGGTGTCCACCGGACCAGTGCGGAAAGTGCCGTAGAGGCACTTAAGATACCGGTGGGCGCGCGCGCCACCCTCGCCTTTAGCAACGTCTACAACGAGGATGGAACGCCGCTGGACGTGGCGGTCTCCATCAACTCGGTGCACGGCCGATCCATCAGTCTCGAAATGCGCTCCAACGACGAGGTCTACGTTGCCCACGTCCGCCAGCTGCTGCTGCCGGCAGGCGCGGTGAAGTCGGGCAGCGATAGCAGCGCCAATCTGGAAGCCTTTAAAGAACGGGCGCTGCGCCAGGCGGACAGCCTGATCGACCCATTCATCATGGATGCTGCCGACCGCATGATGGATCTTGCCTCGCAGCACGGTAATCGCGACCGGCAGGACGCCCTGTTCGAAGCCATGAACATCCTGCGACGCGACCACCAGGAAATGCGCGAGATCTTCAGCAAGCAGATAACGGAGTTCTTCGACGACCCGCTGCGACCCAAAAAGGATTCGGATGACGATCTCGAATCGGTAGATGTCGAGGACCTGGGCCTGGTGGACATCCAGGACTTCGAGGATTCACTCACCATCGACCGAATCGTCAGAGAAGCACAACGCAAGCTCGGCTTGCCGATGGAGGCGCTGACGATTCGTTTCGCCGATATGTGCGACACCGAACCCATGGATACCCGGCTTCCCGTGCATGTGGCACAGCTGTGCAGCGCTTTTCGCGAGGCGGTAATCGGCGGCGGGGTCAACACGGTGGTGGTCTCCGACCTCTACAAGTTCTTTGATAACGAGATCGTCAAGAAGCTCGCGCCCTACTATAAAAGCCTCAACACTTTCCTGAAGGATCGCGGCGTACAACCGGACATCGACGAGGATCTGGAGAAAAACGGCTCCCTGTTCGAGCGCCTCCAGAAGGAGCGCGCCAAGTCGGCGCCCCGCCCCAAACCGGCACCGGCGCCGCAACCCGACCTGCCCAGCGAGGCTGAAACGGCGGAGCTGCAGGCCGACGCCCAGAATGCCGGCCTTGCATCCGCGCCCGCCCCAGGCGGAGCGCCAGGCAGTACGGCGGCCGCTGGCACGGCGCCCGCTGGCACGGCGCCCGCTGGCGGAGCGCCAGTCGACGGAGGCGCGTCAGCGGACGCGGCACTGGCTGGCGGCGCCCAGCCCGCGACAGCCGGCGTGGGCAGTCTTCCACAGGAAGGCGTTCACCAGGGCGGCGTTCCCCAGGGTGGAGCAGTTCAGGGCGGCGCTGTTCAGGGTGGCGCTGTTCAAGGCGGAGCAGCGCACGGTGGCGGACCGCAAGGTGGGGTTCCCCAGGGCGGGATTCCTCAGGGCGGCGTACCTGTGGGCGGCGCCGCTCAGGGTGGCGCAGCTATGCCCGGTGGCGTTCCCAGCGCCGTGCCCGCCAGTGACGGCGGCCTGGCTGCGCCGCCGATGGCGCCCACAGGCGGCGCTGCCAGCAGGCATTTTGATGCACCCACGCTCTATCGATCGGTTATTGACGCACTCAACTTCCGCAGGGCGGCACCGGTGGAAAGCGGCGGCACCCTGGCAGGCAGCGCCGGCACCGGCACCGGTAGCGGCGGCCCGCCGGCAACCTCCGGCGCCCTGGCCAATGTGCTGTCGCAACTGCAGTCCAATGAGCAGGTGCGCTCGGAGCTGCGCGAGCAGCGCTCTGTGCGCCAATACCTCGCCGACCGCCAGGCCGACATGCCCGGTCTGGAAGGCACCGACGGCTTCGAGACGGACAGCATCAACCAGCTCGACCTGGTCGACAATCTTTTCTCGGATATCTCCGTCGAAGTCGATGTAGAACCGGAACTGCGCCCCATCGTCGGCGACCTGCAGATACCGCTGGCAAAGCTGGCGCTGCTGGAACCCCAGTTCTTCGCTGACCAGTCGCACCCCGCCCGCGGCGTCATCGACAAGGTGACCCAACTGGCCAACTCCAGCAATTACCCCAACCGGGCGCTGGAAACCAAGGTCTCGGGGATCATCGACAATATTGTCCAGAACTACCAGACCGACAGCCAGGTGTTTGCCAATGCCCTGGAGGAGCTGGACAGCCTCTCGGCGCAGCAGAAGAAAGCCCTGGAGCGCAACGTCGAGCGCGTCGTCAAGACCCAGGACGGGCAGGAAAAGCTGCGCAAGGCGGAGAAAGCCGTAGACAAAGTCCTGCGGACCCGTATTCGCCCGCCGCAGGCGCCCCGCCCCCTGGTGGACCTGGTAGATAAGGGCTGGCGCGACCTGCTGAAACTGACCTTCGTAAAACAGGGCCCCAACAGCCGCGCCTGGAAAGACTACGTCAAGACCCTCGACCTGCTGTCCCTGTGGCTGATGCAGAAGAAGCAGGGCGAAGGAGAAGACGAGCAGGTGCAGGTGGAACGCGCCCTCGAGGCGGAGCCACTGCTGGACATGGTGAGCCAGCAGATCTCCGAGGCCTTGCCCACCCACATGGAACACGAGCCGGTACTGGAGAACCTGCGCGAGGTGCTGGCGGGGCGCGCCGAGCTTGAGTACGTCGAGGTTGAGCCCCCGGAAGATGCCGAGGAGCGCGATCCGGAGAAAGTCCGGGAGAAAGTCCAGACACTGCCGAGGCTGCGCCGCTGGGTGCAGCGGGTGGAGGATCTCGAGCGCGGCGCCTGGCTGACCTACCGCGACAAGCAGGGGGCCAAGCGGCGTATGCAGCTGGCCTGGATCAACGAGGACGGTGACCGCTTCATCTTCGTGAACGAGCGCGGCCAGAAAGTGGCGGATGTCAGCGGCGTCGAGCTGGCGCGCCAGCTATCCAAAGGCGTTAAGCCGCCTACCCCCAGCGAAGAGCTACCGCTGGTGGATCAGTCCATGTACAAGACCCTGGAGCATGTCCAGCGCTCGCTCAGCTTCGAGAAGAATCACGACAGCCTGACGCGCCTGATCAACCGCGACACGTTCATGGACCAGATCGAACAGGCGCTGCAGCACGCCAAGGCCAAGCACGCCAATCACGCCCTGCTCTATATCGACATCGACAAGTTCGGCCTGGTAAACCAGGTCTATGACGAAACTACCGGCGACCAGATCCTGGTGGAGTTCGGCAAGCTGCTGGCCCAGCAGCACGATCGCAAGGTGTCGTCCGCTCGCCTGGAAGGCGATCGCTTTGCAGTGCTGCTGCTGGATCGCACTCTGGAGCAATCCATCGCCCATGCGGAGGGCATTCGCGGCGACATCGAGAGCAGCCCGGTAGACGTCAATGGCGAAAAGATCTCCTTTACGGTGTCAATAGGTGTCGCTGCCATTCTCGACCACACCGAATCGGTCAGTGCCGTGCTGGACAGGGCGCAGCTCGTGTCGGGCCAGGCCAAGAAGGAAGGCGGCAATCGGGTGGTCCAGTTCAATGAGGACAAGGCCCGCGCGGATGCCTACAAATCCGAAGAAGCCGAAGCGATCAAGCAGATCGAGCACACGCTGGACACCAAGAACTTCGTGCTGCAGGCCCAGCCTATTGCCCGCGCCGAACTGGTGGATGGCCAGCTCGAGGTGGAACACTATGAAATTCTCATGGCCATCGCTGACGAGAACGGCAAGCTCAGCTCACCGCAGGATTTCATCAAGAGTGCCGAGCAGTTCGGCTACATGGTGCAGGTAGACCAGTGGGTGGTCCGACAAGTGTTCAGCTGGATCAGCCAGATGATGGACGAAGAAAAAGACGTGCCCAACCTCGCCATCAACCTCTCCGGCAACAGCGTCACCGATGACGCCTTCATGGAGTTCCTGTTCGAGGCGATTTCAGAGTACGGCGTAGGCACCAGCAAAATCTGTTTCGAGATCACCGAAACCGGCACCATCAACAACATGGTCAAGGCCACGGACTTCGTCAACGAGTTCAAGAATATTGGCTGTAAGTTCTCCATCGACGATTTTGGCACCGGCCTCGCCTCCCACTCCTATCTCCGGGACCTGCCGGTGGACTACGTGAAGATCGACGGCACCTTCATCAAGCACATCCACGAGAATCCCAAGGATTTCGCCATGGCGAAATCCATCAATGACCTCTCCCACTTCCTGGGTATGGAAACCATTGCGGAGTTTGCCGAGAACGACGAAGTCATTGCCAAGCTGCGCGAGATCGGCTGCGACTACATCCAGGGCTGGGGCGTCGGCCGCCCCGCTCCGCTGACCAGCCTGACCGACAAGCTGGAGATGATGGAAAAGTAGGCGATGGGGTCCTCGCCGTTCGCGCCCGCGGACTCCACAGTACCCAGCTTCGAGGATCTGGTCGGCCTGATTTACGAAGGCCCGCTGCAGGAGAAACCCTGGCGCAGCTTCCTGCCGGCGCTGCGCCGCGCGCTGGATGCCCAGGTGGTCTCGCTGGTGCTCAGGCCGCCCGCCGCCGGCGATCGCGGCGTCATCCTCAACTGCCAGCGCAGTGAAACCGGTGAAGATGACCTCGCCGACCCCAGCGACTGGGAGGCGATGACCTACCAGGAGCAGTTTTTCGCCATCGACCCCTTTGTCAACCTGCCGCCGGGCAAGGTGGTCACCCAGCGCGAGCTGATCCCCGATGACGAGCTGCTGGTGTCTGACTACTACCTGAACTACCTGAAACCCATCGGCGTGTTCCATATCCTCGGCGTCGACACGGTGGAACCCGATGGTATGCAGGCCCGCCTGCGTATCGCGCGACGCCCCGATGAGCCTGCCTTCAACGACCAGCACAAGCAATTCTGCGAAGGCTTGCTGCCGCACCTGCGGCGCGCCATCCAGATCCACGCCCGCCTGAGTCGTACCGAGTCAGAGCGGGACCTCTACGCTGACGCCGTGGACCAACTCGCCGTCGCCACACTGGTACTGGACGAGCGCGGCCGGGTACTGAACACCAACGCGGTGGCGGCGGCGCTGCTCGCCGGTGACGACGGCCTGGGACTGGTGGAGCAGCGACTCCACGTCCAGGACCGGGCGACGGATACCCAGCTGCAGGGCTTGATTGAAGCTGCCATCGCCGCCCAGCGGGCCGGCACGACAGGCATGGTGCGGGCGTTGCGGGTGCCGCGTCCCAGCGGCTTGCAAGACTACGGCCTGGTGCTGCGCCCGGTGCCGCTGGCGGAATGGGCCGAGGGCCAGTCCAGCCCCAGCGTGGCGGTGTTTATCAGCGACCCCAGCCTGGCTGAGGCTCCTGACCGGCAGCCCAGCGAGGTATCCCGGCAGTTGCTACAGGAACTGTTCCAGCTGACACCGGCAGAGGCATCGCTGGCCCTGCGCCTGGCCCAGGGCCTGAGCCTGGCAGAAGTCTCGGAGCAGCAGAACATTTCCCAGCACACCGCCCGCGCCCAGCTAAAGTCGGTGTTCGCCAAGACCGGCGCCACCCGGCAGGCAGAACTGGTGCGCCTGGTGCTGAAGAGCGTGGCCAGCCTGGGGTAAGCGGTGGTGCGCCGGGGTAGGGGTAGGCCTACTCCGGCATCTGGAACTCGTGGCCCCACAGGCTGGGTCGCGAGGACACGGTAGGCGTGTAACCTTCCCAATCCATCTGCAGCCCGTCGCAGCCGAACTCCAGTGCAAACCCACCCGGAGTGGCCATGTAAAAGGACAGCATGCGGTCGTTGCTGTGGCGCCCCAGGGTAGAGGTGACCGGGATATTGCGCTCGAGCACCCGGTCCAGGCAGTAGCCCACTTCATCGATGCTGTGCACTTCCACCATCAGGTGTACACAGCCCGAGGGCATCTCCGCCTGGTACAGCGCCAGGCTGTGGTGCCGGGGGTTTTGCACATGCATGAAGTTGAGGCCCTGGCCGGGATCGGCCGGGTCCTCACTGAAGTGAAAATGCATGTAATCGGTATCGCCAAAGCCCAGTAGATCGCGGTAGAACGCGTGGGTTTCAACGAGGTTCGGCGCAGGTAGCACTGCATGCCCGAAACCCATGTCGCCGTTGAACCCGGTTTCAAAGCCGGGAATACCCGCGGGAGAGACAAACTTGTCGTAGGACAAGGCGGCGCCGTGATACAGCTCCAGGGTATTGCCCGCGGGATCCTCCAGGCGCACCAGTGCCTGCACCTGGCGCTCGGCACACTCCGCTTCGCTACCGCGGATAAAGGCCACGCCGGCGGCATCCAGGGATTCGCAGGCGGCGGCAAAATCCGCCGCCGAAGCCAGCTCCCAGCCGCATAGCAGCAGCCGATCGCTGTCGCCCGGGACAATCGCAAAGCGGTGGGGACGAGCATCCATTTTCAGGTAGAGCGCGCCCTCCTCTCCCGGCACCAGCATCATGCCCAACACCTCCGTGCCGAAGCTGGCCCACTGAGCCGGATCGGTAGATTGAATGCGCACATAACCCAGGCTGCGAACGTTCATAGCTATCCCTCTGTTTTGCGGCCATTCTGGCGACAGCGCTCACAGCCGGTCAACCGCTGCGAGCAGCGGTACTGGCGCGGTTCAGGCCTATATACCACCTCTGTTAACCCTACATATTCTGCGGTCTTGACCTGCATCAAACTCCCCCGGAGGCAGCGTTGTTATGCTCTCGGGCAGAGGCTCAGACTGAATGGACAAATTGGTGGAAAAACCGGGACGGCAGGACATGGCACTGGTGGAGAAGTACGCACGCAGTGGTCCGCGCTATACCTCCTACCCGACTGCGCCGCAGTTTGGCGAGCAGTTCCCGCTGGAGGATTATTACGGCGATGCCCGCAGCCACCAGTTGGGATCGCTGTCGCTGTACGTCCACATCCCCTTCTGCCACGACATCTGCTACTACTGCGCCTGCAACAAAATCGTGACCCGGGAGCCCGGCGCCGCGCAGCGCTACCTCGGCTTCCTGCGCCAGGAAATTGCCATGCAGGCAGAACTGCATGGCGGTCGCCGGCCGGTCCGCCAGATGCACTGGGGCGGTGGTTCACCCACCTACCTGGACAACGCCGAGGTCACCGAGCTGATGCACGACCTCGCCAGCCACTTCACCCTGCTGGACAGCGGCCTGCGCGAGTACTCGGTGGAACTGGACCCACGCACCACGGCGCCGGGGGCGATCCCGCTGATGAAAGCCCTTGGCTTCAATCGGGTAAGCCTGGGTATCCAGGACTTTGACCCGCTGGTGCAAAAGTCGATCAATCGTGTGCAGCCCTACAAGATGGTGCGCAAGCTGGTCGACGAGATTCGCCACTTCGATTTCAGGTCTATCAGCTTCGACCTCATTTACGGCTTGCCTCACCAGGACAGCATCACCATGCAGGAGACCCTGCAAAAGGTGTTGGAACTCAAGCCCGATCGCATCGCCTGTTTTAACTACGCGCACCTGCCGGAGCGCTTCAAGTCCCAGCGCGCCATCGACCGCATGACCCTGCCGTTGGCGTCTGACAAGCTGCAACTGCAGTGGCAGATTGCCGAAACCCTGCAGGAAGCCGGCTACCTGCACATCGGCCTGGACCACTATGTGCTGCCCAATGACGATCTCGCCGTCGCTCAGCGCGACGGCAAGCTGCAGCGCAACTTCCAGGGCTATTCGCTGCTGCTGGCAGACGACCTGGTGGGCATGGGCGTTTCATCCATCAGTCAGGTGGGCGACTACTACGTGCAGAACGCTCGCGAACTGGATGCTTACTACGACGAGATCGCCCGCGGCCGGCTGCCGATACACCGGGGCTATTGCACCAGTTCCGAAGACAGGCTGCGGCGCCACGTCATCATGTCGCTGATCTGCAACCTGTCACTGGATCTCGACAGCTGTGAGGTGCCTGGGGGCACCAGTTTCTGGCAGCATTTCGGTGAGGAAGCCGAGACCCTGCGGGAAATGGAGGCCGACGGCCTGCTGTCACTGGAAGAGGGGGCCATACGCGTCACCGAGCAGGGGAGGCCATTCCTGCGTAACGTTTGTATGGTGTTTGACCAATATCTGAACCCACCGGATGCCGCTGCCAACGCGCCGCGCTATTCCGCGGTGATTTGACGGACTATACTATAGGGAAATTGTCCGGGGGGGCTTATGGATATTCCTGCAAAAACTGTGGGTGATTCTGCGAGTGCGCGTCGATGCACCCATGACTACCGGGTGAGCTGTGGCAATTGCCGGCTCAATTCTCTTTGCCTGCCAATCGCGCTGGATTCAGCCGACGTGGAGCGCCTGGATAACATCATCCAGCGCGGCAAACCCTTGCAGAAGGGTGAGCACCTCTACCAGGAAGGCGTTACCTTCTCAGCGGTCTATGCCGTGCGCTCCGGGGCGATAAAAGCCTACCGGGTCACCGATGATGGCCGCGAGCAAGTCACCGGCTTTTACTTCCCGGGCGAAATTCTCGGCATGGACGGCATCAGCAAGAACGCTCACGCCTGTTCTGCCCGCGCCCTGGAAACCGCAGCGGTCTGCGAGATTCCCTTCAGCGCCCTGCAGGAGCTGAGCGCGCAGATGCCTGAACTGCAGCGTCACTTCTTCCAGTTGATGAGCCGCGAGATCACCGAAGACCAGCAGCTCATCACCCTGCTCAGTAAAAACACGGCCGAAGAGCGTATCGCCGCGCTGATGCTCAGCATCTCCGCCCGCAACTCGCGCCGCAAACTGAGCGCTACCCAGTTCCGCCTGCCGATGTCGCGAATTGATATCGGCAACTACCTGGGCCTGACGGTAGAAACCGTCAGCCGGGTATTCAGCCGCCTCCAGAAACTCGAGATTCTCGAGGTCAGCAACAAAGAGATCAAGATTCTCGACCTGGATGGCCTGAATGAAATTGCCAACGTCCACGTACGCGAGGACGAGGACTAAACACGGGGTTTCCGGAGCAGCCGGAATAGTGCTTTGCCGGGGCCGGGATACCCGGCGCCATAAACGAAGGCGGTGACAAGAACACCGCCCGTCCACAAACGAGGGGTGAATCGATGTTCAATCATGCATTGGGCTTGTTGGTGCAGCCGAGTGTGCAGTGGCAGCGTGTCGCAGACCTGTCCACGCCCACCATGAAAACCATGGTGCTGTTTCCCGCCATCATGGCCTTGCTGCCTTCCATAGCCTGGTATTACGGCACCACCAACGTCGGCTGGACAGTCGGCGAAGGCGGCGCCATACGGCTCACCAAAGACAGCGCACTGATGCTGATCATCCTGTTCTACTGCGCCATGGTCGGCTCCATCGGCGTGATCGGCTACTTCATCCACTGGATGTCCAAGACCTACGGCGCCGATTCCAATCTTGCCAAGGGCATTGTTATTGCCGGCTTTACCGCCACCCCCCTGTTCGTTGCCGGGGTCGTTGGTTTCTATCCGGTACTCTGGCTCGATATGCTTATTGGAGTGGTGGCGGTCTGCTGGTCGGTCTACCTGATGTACCTGGGCATACCGATCGTGATGCGCATTCCCGAGGAGCGCGGCTTCCTGTTCTCCAGCGCCGTTCTAGCCATTTGCCTGGTGATCCTGGTCTGCATTCTGGTGGGCTCGGTGATCCTGTGGGACTTCGGCGCCGGGCCGGCCTTTACTGACGCCTGAGCCAGCAGCACCGACACCAGACTTTCAAGGATTCTTTAGATGAGCGATACAGCCATGAGCTCGAATGCGACAGCCGGAAGCGGCATCGTGCAAATGCACGTGGACAAGGGCACCCTGGCCCACCCGGTCTACAACTATAAGGTGGTGCGCCAGTTTGCCGTAATGACGGTGGTGTGGGGCATTGTCGGCATGCTGGTCGGCGTGCTGATTGCCGCCCAGCTCGCCTGGCCGATACTGAATACGGAACTCCCCTATCTGCATTTCGGACGCCTGCGCCCGCTGCACACCAACGCCGTGATCTTTGCCTTTGGCGGCTGCGCCCTGTTTGCCTCCTCCCTGTTTGTGGTGCAGCGCACCTGCCAGGTGAGGCTGATTTCTGACGCGCTGGCAGCGGCGGTGTTCTGGGGCTGGCAGCTGGTGATCCTGGCCGCCGCAATCTCCCTGCCCCTGGGTCTGACCAGCGGCAAAGAGTATGCCGAACTGGAGTGGCCCATTGACCTGCTGATCACCGTAGTCTGGGTGATGTACGCCATCCTGTTCTTCGGCACCATCATGAAGCGCAAGGTGGAGCACATCTATGTGGCCAACTGGTTCTTTGGCGCCTTCATCATCACCGTGGCGGTGCTGCACATTGTCAATAGCCTGGCGATCCCGGTCGGCGCCTTCAAGTCCTACTCCATCTACGCCGGCACCGTCGACGCCATGGTGCAGTGGTGGTACGGGCACAACGCGGTGGGCTTCTTCCTGACCGCCGGTTTCCTGGGCATCATGTACTACTTCGTGCCCAAGCAGGCTGAGCGCCCGGTGTATTCCTATCGGCTGTCCATCGTGCACTTCTGGGCGCTGATCGCCGTTTACATCTGGGCCGGCCCCCACCACCTGCACTACACCGCCCTGCCCGACTGGGCCCAGAGTCTCGGCATGATTATGTCGCTGATTCTGCTGGCGCCTTCCTGG
>JANQIO010000012.1 GCA_028282105.1 Halieaceae bacterium
GGCGGCCTTGGCCTGCTCGGCGTCGCCGGCCTCGATGGCGGCGTTAACGCGCTTGATGACCGTACGTACCAGTGAGCGCAGGCTGGCGTTGTGCCCGCGGCGTTTGACGGCCTGACGCGCGCGCTTCTTGGCTTGCGGTGAGTTTGCCAACGTTGTTACCTCTGTACACAAATTCTAAAGAGGCGCGATTATTCACATTTCCCCCTGAACTGTCAACGGTATCAGGGGTTTAGCGGCACCATCAGGTGGCGGGAGAGGTCGCCGATCAGCCTTGGGTACATCTCCCGGCGAGTGAATTCCCACTGGCCGTTACGTTTGCGAAAACGGTCCCGGTACTGGCCGGCAATGATCACCTGCAAGGGAAAGTCCTCCCGCGCCTGCAGCACGGTAAAGCGGCTGGAACTGGTGGCGGTATCCCCCGGCTCGGCGAGCTGCACCGACACATTGCTGGTCATGTGCTCGGTACAGGGTGTGCCGGTGTCCGGGTAGATGCGCGCCGTCTTGCGGTACAACGCCAGCACGGGGCCTTCCCCGCTGCATTCCTCGCCGTCCGGGCTCACGACACAGCCATTGGCAAACAGCCGCGCCACGTCTTCAAAACGGCCCGCGTCTATGAGGTCAGCGTAGTGGTAAATCAGCGTCTCTATCGCGTGAATGTCTGCCTGTCTGTCCATAGCCGTAAAATAGCATTACTAATAACTATTAGTTAGTATCCGGCCATGAATGTACCCGCCCCTGGCAGTGAAAAATCCACGCCCGAACGCATCCTCGATGCTGCCGAAGACCTGTTTGCAGAGCGCGGTTATGCAGCGACTTCCCTGGGTGATGTCGCCGACCGGGTCGGTATTCGCTCCCCCAGCCTGTACAACCATTTCCGTAATAAAGAGGCGCTGTACGGCGCGGTGGTAGAGCGCCTGCTGGCGGACTTTACCGCGCCACTCCATGAACTGCGGCAGGCGCCACTTACCGCGGACGGTATCTACCGCTGGCTGGAAATTACCGTGCGCATGCATCATCAGCGACCGAACCTGGCCCGGCTGCTGCAACACGCCGCGCTGTCCGGCAGCCCGCACACGGATGCCCTGGTGGACGGCCTGTTCCGGCCGATGTTTGAGCCCCCGGACCAGGCGGCCGCCCCTCACCTGGGCCCGGTGGCCGAGCTGCAGCCCTGGGCGGTGATGGGATTGAACAACATGGTAATGTCCTATATCACCATGGCGCCTATGTACCGTGACTTGCTGGGCGAAGACCCGCTCGGTGCCGAGGCGGAAGAAAAACAGCTCACGCTGATTATGACGCTCGCACGGCTGGTGCTCGGCACCGGGGAAGCGCCATACGCAGACTGACTGCGGCAGCTACCGGGTAGAATCAGCTTCTCTTAGCGCGAGCGCTGCAGCGCCGCTGGCTATTTGGGATCAGGGGTTTGCCGGCTGGCTAAGGGCTGGCGAAGGGCTCGCAAAGAAAGGTGATCGAGCCCGAGGACCGGGCCCGATCAGTGTTCACAGACAGGGCGACTCAGGCCGCCTTGCAGGCCTTCTTGGCAGCCTTGATCTGCTTCTTCTCGCAGCTCTCGGCAGAACCTTCACCGACACACCACTTCTTGCGGTTGTCCCAGGCGGTCAGCGGCATCTTCTTGCCGTTGGAGCACTTGACGTGATAGTTGCCGTACTCGGTGCCATCGGCGGACTTGCCGTTGGAGTCGAACACGATGCTGGTCGGCTTGGCTGCAAAGGCAGAGGCGGACAGGGCCAGCAGGCCGCTGGCGATAGCAGTGGTAACTATGGACTTCATGATTTCCCCTTGGGTAAATGGTCAAACAAAAAAACAAAAAATCAGCTCTAACTATGGAACCGCGGCGGATTCTACCGGCTCTTTACGGCGCCTTGTGTGCACCAGATCATGGATTTACCACTGCACCGCGAGAGTGCGCTGCCGCACTGTTGTGCTGCGTCGTATCTTTTTGTTTTTAAAGGGGAAATTTACAACTGGGAGGGAGCGCGGAGTTCATTAAACTTTGGTAATGAACCCCGCCACTGCGGTTTTTTCGCAGTCGGTGCCGGGTCAGAAAGCGAGGAACAACAGTACCCAGCCGATCGCGGCGAGCACCAGCGCTTCGCCGGCCTTGTCCAGCCGGAACAGGGCATAGCAGTAGGACAGCGGCGGCAGCAGCACTGAGCACAGCCCCCAGCTGTAATCCTCCTTCCAGGAGGTGACCAGCAGTACCACCCAGCTGGCCAGCAGAATCGCGACGCCGAGTACCATCAGCAGTGAGTTTGTGGCTTCCATACAATCTCCAAACAAAATAGGGGGCTTCGAAGCGGGCGCAAGCATAGCATGAATCAGCTCCGGCTTGGCCGCCCATTGGCCAGGAAATTCGGGTCCGGATGACTATCGCAGAGCTTTCCTATAAGGTGTGCGCCTTTCCCTTATGCTGTCCCTAGCGCATGGACCAGTTTGCCGAAATCCGGCCCTACAATGACGCTGAAGTACCCGCCGTGCTTGAGCGTCTGCTCGACGACAGGGAGTTCCTCGCGGCGATCTGCCGGCTCAAGTTCAAGGGCCTCGCCAGCTGGCTGGGGCTGCCCTTGCGGGCCCTGGTGCGGCGCGCATTGCGCAGCGAACTCGCCGGCGTTACTGACGTGCAGGGTTTCCAGCTGGTCATCGAACGCTATATGTCGCAGATGATCGAGGACAGCACAGCAGGCTTTTCGGTGTCGGGCCTCGACCGGCTGGATCCCGCCAGGCCCTACCTGTTCATGAGCAACCACCGGGACATTACCCTGGACCCGGCGTTCACCAACTACGCGCTCTACCACAACGGTTTCGACACGGTGCGCATCGCTATCGGCGACAACCTCCTGACCAAGCCCTATGTCTCCGACCTGATGCGCCTCAACAAGAGCTTTATCGTCAAGCGCTCGGCCCGAGGCCCGCGGGAGGTATTCAAGGCTTACCGCGAGCTGTCGGGCTATATACGGCACTCCATCCAGGTCGACCGGGCGCCGATCTGGATTGCCCAGCGCGAAGGTCGCGCCAAGGATGGTCTCGACCGCACCGAGCCCGCCATCATCAAGATGCTGGCCATGAGCCAGGACCGTAAGAATGAGAGCTTTGGCGACTTCATTGCCGCGATGAATATCGTGCCGGTCTCCATCTCCTATGAACTGGATCCCTGCGACGGGCTCAAGGCAGCGGAGCTGGCTCAGCTAGCCAACTCCGGCAGCTATGAGAAGGCCGAGCACGAGGACGTCGCCAGCATCGCCGCCGGCATCAGCGGTAACAAGGGTTTGGTGCATGTGGCCTTTGGCGAGCCGCTTGGTGCCGGCTTTGACGACCCCGATCAGGTTGCCGCAGAGATGGACCGCCAGGTGATTGGCAACTATCGCTTGCACGCTACCAACGACTACGCCTGGCGAGCCCTGCACGCCGGTGCGCCACCCCTGCAGCTTGGCGAGCTGCCGGGTAGCTGCAGCGAGTCGGCCTTTCAGCAGCGCATGCAGGCCATACCGGCAGCCCAGCGCGATTTCGCCCTGGCCATCTACGCCAATGCCATCACCAGCCGTCAGCAGTTGCTGGAGAACGGGGGCGACAACGCACTTGCTGTCTGAGGAATCCAAGGACGAGATTCGCCAGGCCTACGCCGCCCTGATAGACGGTAAATCCCTGAGCCCACGCTGGGGCCAGCGGCAGATGATTGCCGAGATCGCCAATGCGCTGGCGCGCATGGACGCTGAAAATTCCGAGTCCTCCCCCCAGGTGGCTATCGAGGCGGGCACCGGTACCGGCAAGACTATTGCCTACACGGTGGCGGCTATTCCACTGGCGCGGGCGCTGGGCAAAACCCTGGTGATTTCCACCGCCACCATCGCCCTGCAGGAACAGCTGGTAATGAAGGATCTGCCGGATATTCGCCGTCACAGCGGCCTGGCTTTTGACTTCGTGCTGGCCAAAGGCCGCCGACGCTATATCTGCCTGTCACGGCTCGACCAGCTACTGGCCAGCGGCGGTGAGCAAGACCCATTGATTCCGCTGTATCCGGACGAAATGCAGGCTAACGCCGCCGCCGACGCGCTACCGGTGTACCAGTCCATGGCAGAGGCCCTGGGCAGAGGCGAGTGGGACGGTGACCGAGACGGCTGGCGCGAAGAGGTGGCGGACAGCACCTGGTTCAGCGTCACCACCGACCACAGCGGCTGCAGCGGCAGACGCTGTCCCAATGTGGGTCAGTGCAGTTTCTTCAAGGCCCGCGATGCGCTGCAGCAGGCAGACGTGATAGTCACTAACCACGACCTGGTGTTATCCGACCTTGCCCTGGGTGGCGGCGCCATTCTCACTGCTCCCCAGGACACGGTCTACATCTTCGATGAGGGCCACCACCTGCCTGCCAAGGCGCTGAACCACTTCTCGGCGTTTTGTCGTCTCGGCAGCACCCGGCAATGGGCCGATGACTGCCGTCAGCAGCTCGGCCAGGGGGCGGCGGCGCTGGCGGTAGCCGAGCTATCTGAGGCGATGCTCAAGCTGCAGGAACGCTTCGAGGCCACGGCCGCGGAGCTGGATGTGGCCACGCAGCTGCTGCCTGGCATCGACGGCATGCCGCTGCCGCGAGACCCCACCGACAGTGTGCACCTGCGCTTCGAGATGGGAGAGATTCCTGCGCATCTCGCTCAGCAGTCGGAACGCCTGGCGCAACAGTTCAGCCAGTTGCAGGATCGGCTGCAGCGACTGGAAGACCGCTTCGAAGATGCCATGGATGGTGATCTCGCCGGGATCGACAGCACTGAGGCCGAGGCCTGGTATGCGGCCATAGGCGCCATGCTCGGACGGGCGGAGGGCAATCTCGCCCTCTGGTCCGACTATGCCGCGGCGCCGACCCCGGACACGCCTGCCGATACCGAGGTGGTACCCACCGCGCGCTGGGTCAATGTGATCAGCGCCGGGGGTGGTGTGACCTATGAGCTGCGTTCCAGTCCGGTGCTCGCAGCGGAACTGCTGGAGCAGTATCTGTGGCCGCAGGCCGCCGGCGTGGTGGCCACCTCGGCCACCATGACCGCGCTCAACAGCTTCGAGCGCTTTATCCTGCACTCGGGCATGCCGCGTTCGGGCAGCTTTAAGGTCGTGCCCAGTCCCTTCGACCACGCTCGCGCCGAGCTGCGCATTCCGGCCATGGACTGTGACCCGGGCGACCCCGAGGCCCACACCCAGTGCCTGGTGGAGAGCCTGCCGCGCTGGCTGGACCCGGCAGAGGGCAGCCTGGTGCTGTTTTCCTCGCGCCGGCAGCTCAATGACGTTTACCAGGGCCTGCCCGGGGAGTGGCGCGATCGGATCCTGTTGCAGGGGGACTACAGCAAACATGAAATCCTGCGCCGCCATCGGGAGAAGATTGACAGCGGTACCGGCAGCCTGATTTTCGGGCTGGCCAGCTTCGCCGAGGGTGTCGACCTGCCGGGGGATTACTGCCGTCACGTGCTGATTGCCAAGATCCCCTTCGCGGTGCCCGACAGCCCCCTGGAGGCAGCGCTGTCGGAGTGGGTGGAACGGCGCGGCCGCAATGCTTTTATGGAAATCACCGTGCCCGACGCCGCCCTGCGACTGGTGCAGGCCTGCGGACGGCTGCTGCGCACTGAGACCGACAGCGGGCGTGTCACCGTGTGTGACCGGCGCCTGGTGACGCGGCGCTACGGCAAGGCCCTGCTGGAGGCGCTGCCGCCGTTTCGACTCACTATCGAGTGACGGGTACAATCGCCACAAGAAGCGATTCAACGAGCACTGCTGGAGAACCTCTTGGCCCAGGCCGACAAAGTCGCCGAACTGTTGATTGATGTAGAAGCCAGCCTGCGGCAGATGAACCTGTGGCGGGAGGAGCCCCCCACCGACGAGGCCCTCGCCAGCACTCAGCCCTTCTGTATCGACACCCTCGGCTTCGATCAGTGGCTGCAGTTCATTTTTCTTCCCACCATGTACCAGCTCATCGAGAGCGGGCAGGACCTGCCCACCGAGTGCGCCATCGCGCCCATGGCGGAGGAGTATTTCCGGGGATCAGAACTGCCTACCCAGGCCCTGCAGGAGGCACTGGCCGCTGTTGATCGGCTGCTGACTGACGGCTAGCTTCGCTGCCGGTGTGCCGGCTGTCAGGGCGTACCTATGCCGTGGTGGTGTTTTCTGAGGGGGAGGTGGGGACAGCCGCCTGGCCGAGGCGGCTGTAGGTAACACGCTTTGCCCGTCGGCAACGGGCCGCTTCTTTTACGTCGCTAGTGAACGGTGGTATTGGCCTCAAGCGGCGTCATGTCACCGGCCGCTTCGGTCTTGCGGATGGATTCCTGCTCCTGCAGGTAAGTCCGCAGCCTGCCGACCACGCTGGTCATCACATCAATGGTCTGGCTGATCTGGTCCAGTGCCATCAGGATGGTTTCCGTATCGGTGGTGGCTCGTTTGTCATCGCTCATGCTCGATCCTCACTGGTATCGGCTCGTAAGTTTGCGGCCCTGCTCCCGACCAGAGCGTGTGGGCCGCGCGTGTTGCCACTTCTATTGCAGCTATCGCAGCTACTGCCGTTATTGCTGCTTCTTCTCTGGGTTACACGTAGCTGTGTCACCTAGTCCCAGCTCAGCGCGCCGCCGGTCTGGTACTCGATGACCCGGGTTTCGAAGAAGTTCTTCTCCTTGCGCAGGTCCATGATCTCGGACATCCACGGGAAGGGGTTTTGCACTCCTGCAAACTGTTCGGGCAGGCCCAGCTGGGCCAGGCGGCGGTTGCAGATGAACTGCAGGTACTCTTCCATCATGGCGGCATTCATACCCAGTACACCGCGCGGCATGGTGTCGCGGGCGTACTCGATCTCGATCTGGGTGCCTTCCAGCACCATCTGGATCACTTCCTGCTTGAACTCTTCGGTCCACAGCTGCGGGTTTTCCAGCTTGATCTGGTTGATCACATCGATGCCGAAGTTCAGGTGCATGGACTCGTCGCGGAGGATGTACTGGAACTGCTCGGCCACGCCGGTCATCTTGTTGCGGCGGCCCATGGACAGGATTTGGGTGAAACCGCAGTAGAAGAAAATACCCTCGGTGACGGCGTAGAAGCCGATCAGGTTACGCAGCAGCTCCTGGTCTGCCTCCAGGGTGCCGGTGTGGAAGTTGGGGTCACTGAGGGCGTGGGTGTGGCTGAGGCTCCAGGCCGCCTTCTTGGCGACCGAGGGCACCTCCCGGTACATATTGAACACCTCGCCTTCGTCCATACCCAGCGACTCGATGCAGTACTGGTAGGCGTGAGTGTGAATCGCCTCCTCGAAAGCCTGGCGCAGCAGGTACTGGCGGCACTCGGGGTTGGTGATGTGGCGGTAGATAGCCAGCACCAGGTTGTTGGCGACCAGCGAGTCGGCGGTGGAGAAATAGCCCAGGCTGCGCAGTACGATGCGACGCTCGTCCTCGGACAGGCCGTCGGCACTCTTCCAGGTGGCCACGTCGGCGGTCATGTTGATTTCCTGGGGCATCCAGTGGTTGGCGCAGCCGTCCAGGTACTTCTGCCAGGCCCAGTCATACTTGAAGGGCACCAACTGGTTGAGGTCGGCACGGCAGTTAATCATGGCCTTCTCGTCGACGGAGACACGGGCGGCGCCCATCTCCAGCTCTTCGAGGCCCGGCGCCACGTCCATCTCCGCGACCGCCTGGCTGGCAGCGGCCAGGGCGTGCTCCGCCTCGGCGTCCGCTGCTACCGGAGCGGCCGTGGCGACCTGTTGCTCGGCCTCGGCTTCGCTAATGGTTTCCACGATGGGTGTCGGCAGCGGTTCAGCCTGCTGCCGTGCTTGATCCGCGACCGCTGCCTCGCCGGCCGCAGTGCTCACCGGCGGTGCTGTTACTGCCTTGGCCTCGCTTGCGCCTTCTTCCGTGTTGTACTCGTCCCAACTCAGCATCTGTTTCTCTCCTGGAATTCCTACCCTAGTTTCCACTTATGGTGTGGTGGCTTGTTTGAGCTGCTGTTCCCTAATGGTGTTGCTGTCTAACGTTTTTTGTCTTGTTGCCTGGCTGGAGGCCTGCCTTACTGGCAGGCCTCACAATCCGGATCGTCCAGTGAGCAGGCCGCAGGCACTTCCGCCGGTGCCGGTTCGCCGGCCGATACCGCGTTCAGGGCGCCGGTGTCGATGGTCGACTTTTCGGTACCGGTGGCGGCCAGTGAACGCAGGTAATAGGTGGTCTTGAGACCCCGATACCAGGCCATGCGATAAGTGACGTCCAGCTTCTTGCCGCTGGCGTTGTTAATGTACAGGTTCAGTGACTGGGCCTGGTCGATCCACTTCTGGCGCCGGCTGGCAGCATCCACCAGCCAGCGAGGCTCGACTTCAAAGGCCGTGGCGTAGATCGCCTTCAGGTCCTCGGGCACCCGGTCGATGTTCTGTACGCTGCCGTCGTAGTACTTGAGGTCGTTCACCATCACCTGGTCCCACAGTCCGCGAGCCTTGAGGTCCTTGATCAGGTAGGGATTGACCACCGTGAACTCACCGGACAGGTTCGATTTCACATACAGGTTCTGGTAGGTGGGCTCGATGGACTGCGACACGCCGGTAATGTTGGCGATGGTCGCCGTGGGCGCGATGGCCATCACGTTGGAGTTGCGCATGCCCTTGACCTGGACACGAGCGCGCAGGCTGTTCCAGTCGAGGGTCTCGCTGGTGTCCACTTCGATGTAGTCTGCACCGCGCTCCGCCGCCATGTTCTTCAGGGAGTCGATGGGCAGTATCCCCTTGCTCCACAGGGAGCCGTCGAAGCTCTCGTAGGCGCCGCGCTCCTCGGCGAGGTTGGTGGAGGCCTGGATAGCGTAATAGCTGATCGCTTCCATGGAGTTATCGGCGAAAGTCACTGCCGCGTCCGAGCCGTAGGCGATGTGCTGCTTGTACAGCGCATCCTGGAAGCCCATCAGGCCCAGGCCCACCGGGCGGTGCCGGTAGTTGGAGTTGCGCGCCGCGTCCACCGAGTAGTAGTTGATGTCGATAACGTTATCGAGCATCCGCACTGCGGTGGTCACAGTCTCCTCGACCTTCTTCAGGTTGAGGCCGTTTTCGTCCACGTGCTGGGGCAGGTTGACCGAGCCCAGGTTGCACACGGCGATCTCCTGGTTGGCACTGGTGTTGAGGGTGATTTCCGTGCACAGGTTGGAGGAGTGCACCACACCAGTGTGCTGCTGCGGCGAACGCATGTTGCAGGGGTCCTTGAAGGTCACCCAGGGGTGGCCGGTCTCGAACAGCATGCCCAGCATCTTGCGCCACAGGGTCTGGGCCGGCACTTTCTTGTGCAGCTTCAGCTCGCCGCTGGCGGCCATCGCCTCGTACTCTTCATAGCGCTTTTCGAAAGCGGCGCCGTAAAGGTCGTGCAGGTCGGGTACGTCGTTGGGCGAGAACAGGGTCCACTCGCCGTCGTCGAAGACCCGCTTCATGAACAGGTCGGGAATCCAGTTGGCGGTGTTCATGTCGTGGGTGCGGCGCCGGTCGTCGCCGGTGTTCTTGCGCAGCTCGACAAACTCCTCGATGTCCATGTGCCAGGTTTCGAGGTAGGAGCAGACTGCGCCCTTGCGCTTGCCGCCCTGGTTGACCGCCACGGCGGTGTCATTGACCACCTTCAGGAACGGAACCACACCCTGGGACTTGCCGTTGGTGCCCTTGATGTAGGAGCCCAGGGCCCGCACCGGCGTCCAGTCGTTGCCAAGACCGCCGGCGAACTTGGACAGCATGGCGTTGTCCTGGATGGCGCCATAGATGCCGTGCAGGTCGTCCGGTACCGTGGTCAGGTAACAGGAGGACAGCTGCGGGCGCAGGGTGCCGGCATTGAACAGGGTGGGGGTGGAGCTCATATAGTCGAAGGACGACAGCAGGCGATAGAACTCGATGGCCCGCGCGGTGGGGTTATCCTCCTCGACGGCCAGGCCCATGGCCACGCGCATGAAGAAGATCTGCGGCAGTTCGAAACGCACCTCGTCGCTGTGGATGAAGTAGCGGTCGTAGAGCGTTTGCAGGCCCAGGTAGGTGAACTGCAGGTCGCGCTCCGGTGCCAGCGCCTCGCCCAGCGCGGCCAGGTCGAAACTCGCCAGCTCCGGCGCCAGCAGTTCCAGCGCGATGCCGCGCTCTATATACGCCGGCAGCGCCTGGGCGTAGAGGGTGCCCATGTCGCGCTGGGTGGCGTTGCTGGCCACCCCGAGGAAATTCAGTGCCTCGGCGCGCAGGTCGTCCAGCAGCAGGCGGGCGGCGGCGTAGGTGTAATTGGGTTCCTTTTCGATCAGGGTGCGCGCGGTAATCACCAGCGAGGTGCTGAGCTCCTGCTGGGAGACACCGTCGTACAGGTTCTTGAGCGCCTCGTCGATAATCTCCGACTCACTCACATCGCTCAGGCCGGCACAGGCTTCCTTGACGATGGTGTTGATGCGGGTGATATCCAGAGGTGCCCGGCTGCCGTCGGCCTGGGTGACGTGGATGCCGACATGCGGTGAGTCGATAGCCGCCTCGCCCTGGCCCGACTTCTCGGCGCGCATGCGGGCGTGCTCTTCACGGTAGATCACGTAATCGCGAGCGATCTTGTGCTCACCGGCGCGCATCAGCGCCAGCTCCACCTGGTCCTGGATATCCTCAATGTGGATGGTGCCGCCGGAAGGCATGCGGCGCTTGAAGGTGGCGCTCACCTGGTCGGTCAACTTGGCCACGGTTTCATGGATGCGCGAGGAGGCGGCTGCCGTGCCGCCCTCCACCGCCAGGAAGGCCTTGGTGATGGCGACAGAGATCTTGCTGTCGTCGTAGGGTACTACCGTGCCGTTGCGTTTGATGACCCGGATCTGGCCGGGCGCAGTGGCGGAAATGTTGCCCGGCGCGACAGCGCCGGTGTCAGCTTCGGTCAGGCTGCCCTGGCCAGTTTGGGTTTGCTCGATCTCTGTCTGCATGTCTACTCCGGAATCAGGCTTGGCGTCATCGAGGAGGCGTATCCCCGTTGCAAGTGCTCGCCTGTCGATGTGCCTAACGCGCTTTTATTTGCCCTTATTAATTTGCCGGTCCCGCCGTCACCGGTCACGACCGTGCCTGCTTCAGCTTTCCATCACCGCAGGTATCGCCGCAGGTAGGGTGGTCACACTGCCGGTGTGCCCTTGGCTTGTTGTCCCCCGTTCCCAGTGCCGGCTGTTGAACTGTCTCAGACCTTTCTCGCTCACCCGCTGTGCTAGCCAGTAACGCGTGCTAGCTGTTGCTAACGCAAACTGTGTTGCCAGGTGCTGCTTTTAAGTCGTGGTCGTGCCCGAAGAACTCGGTTACGGCCCGTTGCCGGTGCTGGATGTTTCCCCTTGGCCCTGTCTGGAAAACTTCGCTCGCTGGCTGCTGCGACCCACTTATTGTGAATTCGACCGGGTGGTGGGTGGATTTGGCTCCCCTTACCGCGCTTTTGGGCGTTTCCATCGTGCCCAGCAGGCTTTCCCCGGCCGCTCCCCTATATATTGGGTTTGGCGAACAGCCGAGATACAAGATAATGCGCTTGTCACCGGAATGCAAGGCATTGGAGTTGGGGTTTTTCTGTGGATAAAGTGTGGGCAAACCGGGGTGTCTGTGGACACTAACCTGCCAGCCCGCGTGGTATCAAAGTCTATAGAAATCAGGCGCTTGCGTGCACAATCACAGGGCTTCTATCAATTTGTTCTAAGCCAGATCGGTTAACAGCTTATTTTGTTATTAAGCGTGACAACAGCTGTGCAAAACATACACAGATAGGCCAGCAATGCGGGCTCCCTGAAGGCTATCCACATGCCGCCGGATTTTGTGGCCAGGCTGTGGATTACGCGCTGGCGCGCTCCGGGCTGGCCGCGGCCAGGAAATCTGTCACCAGTCCGGCGACCCTGTCGACCAGCTCGTCGGCCTCACCGTCGCTGAGGATCAGCGGCGGCAGCATACGAATCACTTTGCCGGCGGTGACATTGATCAACAGGCCTCGCGCCAGTGCGGCCTCCACCAGCTCTGCGCAGGGTTGCTCCAGCTCGATACCCAGCATCAGGCCGCGGCCGCGAATGTCGCGCACGCCGGGCATGCCGGCCAGCCGGTCCCGGAAGCCATTCAAGACCCGCGCGCCCAGGCTGGCGGCGCGGTCGGCGATGTTCTCGGTTGCCATGGTGTCGATCACTGCCAGCGCCGCGGCGCAGGCCAGCGGGTTACCGCCGTAAGTCGAGCCGTGATGGCCGGCCTGGAATACGTCCGCCGCGGCGCCTCCGGCCATGCAGGCGCCGATGGGTACGCCATTGGCCAGGGCCTTGGCGGTCGTGATGACATCTGGCACCACGGACTCTCCCTGGCAGGCAAACCAGCTACCGCTGCGGCAGTTGCCGCACTGCACTTCGTCGAACATCAGCAGCCAGCCGTGTTCGTCGCAGAGCCTGCGCAGCTCTGCCAGGTAGCCCGCGGGCGGCAGGTTGATGCCGCCTTCGCCCTGGATGGGCTCGACGAGAATGGCCGCCACGCTGTGGTTGTTCTCGGCAATGGTTTGCACCGCCTCCGCATCGCCGAAGGGTGCGCGGTTGAAGCCCGCCACCAGCGGCTCAAAACCGGCCTGGATCTTGCGGTTGCCAGTGGCGGACAGGGTCGCCATGGTGCGGCCGTGGAAGGCGTGCTCCATGACCACGATGGTGGGGTTCTGGATATCGCGCTGGTGGCCGTAGAGTCGGGCCAGCTTGATGGCCGCCTCGTTGGCTTCCGCGCCGGAGTTACTGATAAAGGAGCGAGATAGCCCCGAGACCTCAGCCAGGTGCTGGGCCAGTTGCTCCTGTAACTCCACGCGGTACAGGTTGGAGGTGTGAACGAGCTTGTTCACCTGCTCACTGACCGCCGCCGCCACCGCGGGATGGGCGTGGCCCAGGGAGTTCACACCGATGCCCGCGATCGCATCCAGGTAGCGCTGGCCCTCGCTATCGATCAGCCATGCCCCTTCGCCGTGGGTGAAGGTGACATCGAGGCGCTTGTAGGTGTTCATCAGGGCCGATTGCATGACAATTCCCTTGGGCTTGTGCGAGAGTCTGGCGCGGTAAGCTGGCAGCGTGCGCCGAATCTGGCATGGTAATGGCCTGCGGGCCGCCGAGGCAATCATCGGCGATGATCCAATAGGGAACTTTTTCCTTATAGAAGCTACAATAGGTCAGACAAAATCGTGGTATAGGTCATCATGGACATTATCGACACCATCAAAGAACAGATTGAGAACAATCCCGTCATTCTTTATATGAAGGGGTCCCCCAACCAGCCGCAGTGCGGTTTTTCCGCGCGCACCTCCCAGGCGCTGATGGCCTGCGGAGAGCGTTTCGCCTACGTGGATGTGCTGAGCAATCCCGAGATACGCGCCAATCTACCGGCTTACGCCAACTGGCCGACCTTCCCCCAGCTCTGGGTGGGCGGTGAGCTGATCGGCGGTTGCGACATCGTGGTTGAGATGTACGAATCCGGCGAACTGCAGCCCCTGGTCAAGGAAGCCGCTGGCGCTGAGGACAGCGCCGCCAGCGCCTGAAGCGCCGACGGTAGCTGGCGCAGGCCTACGGTCACCAGCCCGTTATAGTGCGCGCCGGTAAAGCTACTGTTTGGAGCTCTGGAGCCCGCCTTGCGCGGGCTTTTTTGTATCTCAACGCCCGATCGCCCCGGCTGGGGACGGGTTTCGCGGGTCGCCGGCGGCCTGCGATGCCTGGGGCCGGTACTGGGCCCGGGGGCGTATCAATCTGGCTTGCGGCCTGAACTCCAGGGCGTGGGCGAGATAGCCCCACACGCGGGCCATGGCAAACATCGCGGTAAAGCTGTCCGCGGGCAGGCCCAGGGCGTGGAACACCGCCCCCTTGTAAAACTCCACATTCGCCCGCAGCGCTTTGCCGGGTTTCTCCAGTCGCCGGATGCAACTCGCTTCGATGGCCGCCAGTGTCTGGTAGAGCCGATGGTGCGCCGCGTCTTCGGCGCACAGCGACGCTGCCAGCGGCTTCAGCAATTGTGCGCGGGGGTCAGTGACCCGGTATTCGCGGTGGCCGATACCCATGATGCGGCCGCCATCCGTCAGCACTGCTGCAACGGCGGCATCGGCGGCTTCCGGACCGCCCACGACCTGGGCGAATTCCAGCGCTGCCTGGTCGGCGCCCCCATGTAGCTGGCCAAACAGCGTACCGATGGAGGCAGCGATGCTGGACTCCACCGGTGATGCAGCACTCAGCACCACCCGCCCGGCAAAGGTGCCGGCGTTGTAACTGTGTTCCATCTGCAGTATCTGGGCGACCCGCAGGGCCTCAAGTTCGATGGGCGACGGGTCGCGACCCTTCACCCCGGCGATGAAATCCTCCAGTGGGTCCAGTCGCCGACCGTTGGCGGGCAGTTTGCGACCGCTGCGCTGGCGCAGCCAGGTAGACAGCAGGACCGGCAGTCGCGCCGCGATGATCAGGCCGCGGCGGGCGTCTTCGCCACCCGGCAGCTCGATGCTGGAGCGGGCGCCAAAATCCAGCACCGGTACCAGTGCCTGCAGCATCCGCATGGGGTGCGTCTCCCGGGGTAGCGCCGTCAGCAGCTCCAGTTCCTGCTTGGCCAGTGCCCGGTGCTCCAGCAGGAAGTGCGCCAGCTGCTGTTCCTGCCTGAGGCTGGGCGGGGTTCCGTAGAGCAGCAACCAGGCCACCTGCAGGTAGGGGCGCTCGACGAGCGCCTCAATGTCGATACCCCGGTAGCTCAGCTTGCCGCTGGCGCCGTCGACGTGGGAAATAGCGGTGGCGCCCACCACCACACCTTCCAGGCCTACATTGATATCACCCATGACAGCGTCCTCTGAAAAAGTCGCAGCGAGTATTGCTGGCCATAAAATATAAGTTAAGCTAATAATTCTTATATGTAGATAAGTAGCAATAAACTATGGGTATTCGACTCGAGTCCCAGGAACTCAGGGTAGTGGTGGCCGTGGCCGAGTATGGCGGCTTCAAGCGGGCGGCGCAGCATCTGGCGATCAGCCAATCGGCGGTGTCCCAGGCGATCACCGGCCTTGAGCGCAAACTTGACCAGAGGCTGTTCCACCGGCGCCCGCTGGAACTGACTGAAGCGGGTATGCGAGTACTAACTTATTCCCAGAGCAGGGCACGTGAGGAGGCCCAGCTCCTGGGCGATCTGAGCGCTATAAAACTGGGTGAGCAGTCGCATCTTTCGCTGGCGGTAAACGGTACTATCAACCGTTATCACGCCCCGGCCCTGGTGCTCGAATACTGTCAGCAGCATCCCTACGCCCGCCTGCAGCTGGACGAGCTGCCGTCACGGCAGGTCATCCAGGCGGTCGTCAGCGGTGCTGCGGAGCTGGGTATGGGGCCTTTCCAGTCGCGTATGCCGGCCTTGGAGGGCATTCCGCTCTACGAAGAGCTACGCACTCTGGTGGTGGCAAGCGGCCACCCGGCAGTAGCGCAGCTACGGACTGAGCCCCTGGCGGCGCTGGCGGAGTTGCCGCTGCTGGCCTCCTTCCTGGACGACCCCGAGGAGCGACCCGGTGCCCAGCGTATTCGTGATTACTTCTGTCGCGTTTGGGAAGTCAGGTCCATCAGTATGCGACTGCGGCTGCTGGCTGCCGGCCACGCGCTGGGTTATGTTAGCGACCAACTGCTGGTGCACGAGCCCCTCTGTGAACGGCTCGAGGAAGTGGCAGGGCTGCCGTTCTCGCGTATCCCGCGGCGGGTGGGCCTGTTCTACCGCAAGGACGCTGTGCTGTCCGCCGGTGCCCGGCGCTTTGTCAGACTCTGCAGAGAAAGGTGGTCGGCTTGAAACAACTGCTCAGACTGTTGGCATTGGCACTCGCTGGCGCGGTGTGGCCGGTGGCTGCGGAAACCTTGCTGGTGGGCAACAAAGCGGAGGCCAGTGTCTCCCTCATCGACCTGGCGACAGGCCGGGAAGTGGCGCGCGCCAACACCCGGCCCGGTCCTCATGAAATAGCGGTGTCGGGCAACGGCCGACTGGCGGTGGTCACCAACTACGGCACAGAGGAACCGGGCAACAGCCTGACGGTGATCGAAGTGGAGCTGGGCCGGACGGTCGGCACGATTGATCTTGGTGAGTACACCCGGCCCCACGGCATCGTTTTCATGCCCGGCAATCGCCGGGTGCTGGTCACGGCCGAGGGCGCCAGGGCCCTGCTGGTGGTGGACGTTTGGGATGGTGTGGTAGAGAAGGCGATCCCTACCGGCCAGGATACCTCCCACATGCTGGCGTATGACCCCAGCGGCAAGCGCGCCTTCGTGGCCAACATCGGCTCAGGCTCGGTCAGCCTGATCAATGTCGCGGGTGGCGAATTGCTGGCCTTTCGGCGCTCCGGCGCCGGCGCCGAAGGCATTGCCCTGTCGCACAACAGCCGCGACCTGTGGGTCACCAACCGCGCCGACGATACGGTCACCCTGTTTGACGCCCTCAACCTCGCTACCCGGGCGAGCATACCGGTGGCGGGTTTCCCGATTCGGGCCGAAGTGATGCCTCACGGCACCGGTGGCAAGGTGCTGGTGACCAGCGCCCGCAGCGCTGAGCTGACCGTGATTGACCCGGTAGCCATCGAAGTGGAACGCACGCTGAATATCGGCCTGCAGCAGTCGGGTGGGACCATACTCGGCGATAGGGTGGGAGACAGTTCGGTGCCTATCGGCATTGAAATTTCCCCGGCCGGAGACCGGGTGTGGATCGCCCATGCGGCGGCGGACACCGTTCAGGAGCTTGATACCGGCACCTGGCAACAGACGCGCTTGCTGGCGACCGGTGATGAGCCGGATGCCATGGCCTACTCCAGCGCGTCGGTGACGACCCTGGTTCAGCGGCAGTAAGCCGTTTAGCTCGCCGTCAAATTCGGGGCACAAAAAAAGGGCGCCCCGCCGGGCACCCTTCCTCAAGGAATGAGATTGCCGGCCGCGGTTAGTCTGCGACGCTCTCCAGCACGCTGCCCTGGTCGACGAACTGTGCGCTCTGGACGTAGTTCTGGATACCCATCTTCTCGATCAGGCCAAGCTGGGTCTCCAGCCAGTCCACGTGCTCTTCCTCTGACTCGAGAATGTCGCTGAACAGGTCGCGAGACACGAAGTCACGCACCGACTCGCAGTACTCGATGGCATCGCGCAGGTCGGGGATCGCGGTCATCTCCAGCTTCAGGTCACAGTTGAGCATTTCCTCGATGTTCTCGCCGATCATCAGCTTGCCGAGATCCTGGAAATTGGGCAGGCCCTGCAGGAACAGAATCCGCTCGGTGAGCTTGTCCGCATGCTTCATCTCGTCGATGGACTCGTGGTACTCATGCTCGGCCAGTTCCTTGAGCCCCCAGTCCTGGTACATCTTGGCGTGCAGGAAGTACTGATTGATAGCCACCAGCTCGTTGCCGAGGACCTTGTTCAGATATTCAATAACTTTGGGGTCGCCGTTCATGGCATTGCCTCCTTGGCAGTGATCAGATGCTCAGAAGTATAGGTGTCCCAGACAGCAAATACAACGCTAAGCTATTGATTTTTAACGATAATATAGAATGATAATAAGAGCGATTCGCAATCGTATCACCGGCTAATCCTACCCCCACACACGCCGGGAAACCCTGATATGGCGCAAACCTACACCCACTCCGGTCGCGCAAAGCGCTGGTTCGGGCTGAAACTTTCTCCGGAGCGGCGCGAGGCAGGAGCATTCGGTGGCCGCCGTGGCGCGGTCAATCGGGACAATCACAGATAGCGTCGCGCGGTGCCGTGCACCGGGTCGAACAAACCCGCCGGGTCTGAAGCGCACAATAAAAGGCTGGACCTGGAATGGTGTTAAGAAAACCTCAGGTGGTGGTGCACCTCGAAACTGAGTGAGGCTATACCTGGAGTGGTGTTAAGAAAACCGCAGGTGGTGGTGCACCTCGAAACTGAGTGAGGCTATACCTGGAGTGGTGTTAGGAAAACCGCAGGTGGTGGTGCACCTCGAAACTGAGTGAGGCTATACCTGGAGCGGTTTTATAAAGAGCTAGGAAACAGCGTAGAAGAGCTGTTGTTCGTCGCTGTTGTCGACCAGGCTCTCGCGAAGGATTTCCCGGGTCAGAATGCCGCATTTGCCACACTGGCTGGCAACGCCGAGGGATTTACGCACGTCTCGCAGGCTGCTGGCGCCGTCTTCGACGGCGGCGCGAATCTGTGTGTCGGTGATTCCCTTGCAGAGGCAAACGTACATGTCGGGTCCGTTTCCAATGGTTGATGGTTCAAAGTTAATAATAATGAGAATGATTGTCAATAAGATTCATGCAATGACCGGTGTTTTTTCTACCATTGGTCGTCTGCCTCTCTGGCAGCCGCCGGCCATCAGGTATAATCGCCGCAATTTCAGCGGGTAGATCCCATGGATTTGATCTCCTATATGCAGCAAACCGGCAAGGCGGCGCGTGAGGCGGCGGCGGTGCTGGCGGCTGCCAGCACGGCAGCCAAGGACGCCGCCCTGCTGGCCACGGCTGGAGCCCTGGCCGAGGACCGTGCCGCGCTGCTCAGCGCCAACGCCAGCGATATGGCGCGGGGACGCGAGAAGCAGTTGCAGCCAGCGCTGCTGGATCGCCTCGAACTGACGCCATCGCGCTTTGACGCAATGCTGACCGGGCTCGAGCAGGTGGCCAAGCTGCCTGACCCCGTGGGCCAGGTGGATGACCTGCGCTTTATGCCCAGCGGCATCCAGGTCGGCCGCATGCGCGTTCCGCTGGGGGTGATCGGCATCATCTATGAAAGCCGTCCCAATGTGACCATCGACGCGGCCAGCCTGTGCCTCAAGTCGGGCAACGCCAGTATTCTACGCGGCGGTTCCGAGGCCCTGGCTTCCAACCAGGCCATCGGCCGCTGCATCGCCAGGGGGCTGGCGCAAGCCGGACTGCCGGAGGCCGCTATCCAGGTACTGGAAACCCCGGATCGCGAGGCAGTGGGCCAACTGGTGCGCATGGCGGAATACGTGGATGTGATCGTACCCCGCGGTGGCAAGGGGCTGATCGAGCGCATCAGTCGCGAGGCGGAGGTGCCGGTAATCAAGCATCTGGATGGCAACTGCCATGTCTATGTGGCGGCGGCCGCTGATCAGGAAATGGCGCGGGCAATCGCCCTCAATGCCAAGACCCAACGCTACGGTACCTGCAACACCATGGAGTCGTTGCTGGTGGATGCCGAGGTGGCCGCGCAGTTTTTGCCGGCGCTGGCAGGTGATCTTGCGGCGGCCGGCGTGGAACTGCGTGGCTGCGAGCAGACTCTGGCGCTGGTCAACGGTGTCGTGCCTGCAGAAGAGTCAGACTGGTACGAGGAATACCTGGCCCCGGTGCTGGCGGTGCGCGTGGTGGCCGGGCTCGACGAGGCTATCCGACATATCAATCGCTACGGGTCCCGGCACACCGATGCCATTGTCACCCGCGATCACAGTGCCGCCATGCGCTTTCTGCGCGAAGTGGATTCGAGTTCCGTGATGATCAATGCGTCCACACGCTTCGCGGATGGCTTTGAATACGGTCTGGGTGCGGAAATCGGTATCTCAACGGACAAACTGCATGCCCGCGGGCCGGTCGGCCTGGAGGGGCTTACGTCGCAGAAATATGTAGTGTTCGGCGAGGGGCAAACCCGGCAGTGACTAGCGGCCCCATTGGCATTTTTGGCGGCACCTTCAACCCTATCCACAACGGCCACCTGCGCTCGGCCCTCGAACTCAAGGAGAGTCTCGGACTGGTGCAGGTGCGCCTGGTGCCAGCCGCGCAGCCGCCGCTGCGCGGTGCACCCGAACTGTCACCGGAGCTCAGGGCCGGGCTGGTGGAACAGGCGGTGGCCAGCGAACCCGGGCTGGTCTGTGATCGACGCGAGCTTTCCCGTCAGGGGCCGTCTTACACGATAGATACCCTGGTGGAGCTGCGCGCAGAGCTGGGGCCGGAGCGTTCGCTGTGCCTGATCGTCGGCACCGATATTCTGGAGCGGCTGGACGCCTGGCACCGTTGGCAGGAGCTGCTCGATTTCGCGCACCTGGTGGTGATGGCACGACCCGGCTGGCAGGCCCCGGACAGTGGCAGCATCGCCAGTTGGGCGGGTGAGCATCGTGGGACGGCCGATGAATTGCACGCCAGCCCGGCGGGGCGTGTCGTCATGCAGCAGCTGCGACAATTGCCCATCGCTGCCACCGAGATTCGCGACATGATTGCCGCCGGGCAGTCACCGAGATATTTGCTGCCCGATGCCGTGTGGGACACGATCCAGCGGCTGGGGGCCTACGGCGCTGGCGACAGCGGGCCGAACAAACAGGAGCAACATGGAATCTGCTGAACTTAGAGAGCTGGTGATCGACGCCCTCGATGACCTGAAAGGCATCAACATTGTGGACCTGGATGTACAGGGTCTGACTGACGTTATGGACTTCCTGGTGATTGCCAGCGGCACGTCCAATCGCCACGTCAAATCCCTGGCGGACAATGTGCTGATGAAGGCCAAGGAACAGGGGCAGCGACCGCTGGGAGTCGAGGGCCAGGATGGTGCCGAATGGGTGTTGGTGGATTTCGGCGGCGTGGTGGTCCATGTCATGCTGCCCGCGACCCGTGATTTTTACGATCTGGAACGGCTCTGGTCAGCGCCTGCGGTGAGCGCGGAACAACCGGAGTGAAACTCACCGTACTATCCCCGGGTTCTCGTATGCCCCGGTGGGTAGATGAGGCCGTCGGCGAATACCGCAAGCGCCTTCCTCCCGAACTCAAGCTCGACATCCGCGATTTGCCGCTGGGCGGTCGCGGCCGTGACAGCAACCCGGCGAAAGCGATGGCAGAAGAAGCCCGGCGTATTCGCGACGCTATGCCGACGCGGGACCGGCTGGTGGTGCTGGATGGGGCTGGCAAGAGCTTGAGCACCGAGCAACTGGCTGTGCGGCTGGCGGACTGGCAGATGTCCGGTGATAACTACAGCATCGCTATCGGTGGCCCCGATGGCCTTGATGCCACGCTGCTGGAGGCCGCGGAGCTGCGCTGGTCGCTGTCGCCCCTGACCCTGCCGCATCCACTGGTGCGTGTGCTGCTGGTGGAACAGCTTTACCGGGCTTGGACAATCAACGCGGGCCACCCGTATCATCGGAGCTGATATGGCGCCCGCAGTAGCCCTCAAGGATCCCTATCTCGAATCGCGCATCTACGGTGCTCGCACCGTATTTGTATTGGTCCTGGCGCTGGGCCTGATGGCGATACTGATGGCGCGCTATTTCTCCCTGCAGATCAATCAGTACGAAACCTACCGCACCGAGTCGGATCGCAACCGCGTCCAGCTGCAGTCGCTGCCGCCCAAGCGCGGCCTTATATATGACCGCAACGGTGTGCTGCTGGCGGAGAACCGGCCCAGTTTTGTGCTCTCGCTGGTACTTGAACGGGTGCCGGACCTGGAGCAAACCCTGGAGGCGCTGGGCGACATTGTCGAGATCAGCGAATCGGACCTGGAGAAGTTCGAAACCCGCAGTCGTCGCCGCCGGCCGTACGAGGCCGTGCCCCTGCATTTCCGGCTCAGCGAACAGGAGCGCGCTCTGCTGGCGGTGAACCGCTATCGGCTGCCCGGCGTGGTCGTGGACGCCCAGCTCATACGCCACTACCCCCAGGGCGAATTGTTTTCCCATGCCCTGGGCTATGTCGGCCGCATCAACGAGGAAGAGGAGCGGCAGCTCGATGAAGTGAATTACCGCGGCACCAACCACATCGGCAAGATCGGCATAGAGAAGTACTACGAGGATCTGCTGCACGGCAACGTCGGCTACCAGAACGTCGAAACCAATGCCCTCGGGCGCGTGCTGCGAGTCCTGGAGCGCACCGACCCGGTGCCGGGTGCTGATCTGACCCTGTCGCTGGACGTGGGGGTGCAGGAGGCAGCCTACGCCGCCCTCGAAGGACGCCGTGGGGCGGTGGTGGCGATGGATCCTCGCAACGGCGAATTGCTGGCCCTGGTCAGCGCCCCGGGCTTTGACAGCAATCTGTTTGTCAACGGCATCAGTGCCAGGGATTACTCCGCCTTGCGCGACTCGCCCAACCTGCCGCTGTTCAACCGGGCAGTGCAGGGCCAGTATCCACCGGGCTCCACCGTGAAGCCGATTTTCGGGCTCGCCGGGCTGGAGTACGGTCTGGTGACGCCGGAAACCACCATACGGGATCCGGGCTGGTACCGGCTGCCAGGCGAGGAGCGGCGCTTCCGCGACTGGACCCTGCGGATACGCGGCACCGGCCATGGCAGCGAGGTAGACCTGCATCAGGCCATCGAAGAATCCTGCGATGTCTATTTCTACGATCTCGCGCACCGCATGGGTATCGACCGTTTGCATGAGTTCACAGAGCCCTTTGGCCTCGGGTCGGCCACCGGCCTGGATACCACCAACGAGCGCAGCGGCATCCTGCCCTCCAGCGATTGGAAACGGCGGGCCCGGGGTGAGGTCTGGTTCCCGGGCGAAACCCTCAACGTCGGCATCGGCCAGGGCTATATGTTGGCTACCCCTGTGCAACTGGCGGTCGCCACCTCGGTGCTGGCGAGCCGCGGGCTGCAGTTCACGCCGCACCTGTTGCGCGCGGTCAACGGCGAGCCCTCCGCCTGGGCGCCGGCCACGATCGTCGAGGCAGACGAAGCCAACTGGCAGGTGATACATGAAGCCATGCACGCGGTATTCCACGGCGCACGCGGGTCGGCCCGGGCCGTGGGCCGGGGCTCGGCGTTTACCATGGCGGGCAAGAGCGGCACCGCGCAGGTGGTCGGCATCGCCCAGGATGCCGAGTATGACGAGGAGGCGTTGGAAGAGCGCTACCGCGATCACGGCCTGTTTGTAGCTTTTGCGCCCTATGAAGACCCGGCTATCGCCGTCGCGGTGGTGGTTGAGAACGGCGGTGGCGGCAGTACCGTGGCGGCGCCGATTGCCCGGCAAGTGATAGAGCGGTATCTGCTGGGGCAGGAGCTGGCTGATCGTGGCTGAATATGTGCGCCAGATGCCGTCGGCGTCCAGTGATCTTGCCCGGCGCCCGGCAATTTCCGAGCGTTTTCACATCGATTTCCCACTGTTGTTCCTGTTGATTGCCCTCACCGTGTACGGGCTGGTGGTGTTGTACTCGGCCAGTGGCCAGCGGCTCGGCGCCGTCATTCGCCAGGCCGAGTACTTTGTGATCGCCTACACGGTCATGCTGGCCGCCGCCCAGGTCAGCGTACAGCGCTATCGACGCTGGGCGCCGGCGATCTATCTCGGCGGGCTGGCGCTGCTGGTGGGCGTGCTGGTATTCGGGGTGGGCGCCAAGGGCGCCCAGCGCTGGCTGTCCATCGGCGGTTTTCGTTTCCAACCCTCCGAGCTGATGAAGCTGGCCATGCCGCTGATGATGTCCTGGTACCTGGCGGCGCGCATCCTGCCACCCCGGTTTATCAATATCCTGGCCAGCCTGGTGCTGGTGGGCGTGCCCGCCGCGCTGATTGTACGCCAGCCCGACCTCGGTACCGCGCTGCTGGTATCGGCCTCGGGGCTGATCGTGTTGTTCATGGCCGGGATCAGCTGGCGGGTGATATTTGGCGCCGGCGTACTGGCAGCGCTCTCGGCCTGGCCGGCCTGGGTCTATCTGCTCCACGACTACCAGCGCCAGCGCATACTTACCCTGCTGAGCCCGGAGCGCGACAAGCTGGGTACCGGCTGGAATATCACCCAGTCCAAGACCGCCATCGGCTCCGGGGGCTGGAGTGGCAAGGGCTGGCTCAATGGGACCCAGTCCCAACTCGACTTCCTGCCGGAGAGCCACACTGACTTTATTATTGCGGTCCTGGCGGAGGAGTTTGGCCTGCGCGGCGTGATCCTGCTGCTGGCGATGTATGTGTTGATCTTTGTGCGCGGCTTCTGGATTGGCATGCACGCCCAGGACAGCTTTTCGCGCCTGATGGCGGCGGCCCTGACACTGACGTTCTTTGTCTACGTGTTTGTAAACATGGGCATGGTATCGGGGCTGTTGCCGGTGGTGGGAGTGCCGCTGCCGCTGGTCAGTGCCGGTGGCACCTCGATCGTAACGTTGATGGCGGGCTTCGGAATTCTCATGGCAATCAGCACCGAGCGGCGGCTGGTAGGCCAGTAGGGCGGTGCGCCAGAGCATGCTGGGAAAGCTGCAAAAGCCCGCATTGAACAGGGCGGTATGGGAGGGCTCGTGAAGCGCCTGACAGGAGTGAACTTAGCCATGGATTGTCTGAACTCGCTGGCGCTCAGCCTGCGCAACGCGCTGCTGGTCGCGGCGCTTCTGCCACTGCTGGCCTGGAGCGCCGAGACCGAGGAGCAGCGCTACGCTGATCATCCCGCCGCCCAGGCCCTGATCGAGGAAATGGTGCGCACCGAGGGCTTCGATCGTGCCGAGCTGGAGGCGCTGTTTGCAGGAGCCGCCCGCAAGGACTCGATTCTCGAGGCCATCGCCCGGCCCGCCGAGAAAACCAAGGCCTGGCATGAGTACCGCAAAATCTTTGTCACCGAGGCCCGCACCCAGCAGGGTGTGGAGTTCTCGCGCCGCTATGCCGACAGCCTGCAGCGCGCCGAGCGGCAATACGGGGTGCCCGCAGAACTGATCGCCGCCATTATCGGCGTGGAGACGCGCTACGGCCGCCACAAGGGCAGCTATCGCGTGATCGATGCGCTCTCCACCCTGGCTTTTGACTATCCACCTCGTTCGCCATTCTTCAGCGGCGAATTGCGCGCCTACCTGCTGATGACCCGCGAGCAGGGCCTGCCCGCCGCGGAACTGAAAGGGTCTTACGCCGGAGCCATGGGCTTCGGCCAGTTCATCCCCAGCTCCTACCGGGCCTACGCCGTGGACTTCGATGGCGACGGCGTGGTGGACATTATCGACAACCCGATCGACGCGATCGGCAGCGTGGCCAACTACTTCAAGCGCCATCGCTGGCGGTCGGGCCTGCCGGTGACGGCGGCGGCCACGGTGTCGGCAGACCCGCGTCGCGACTGGATGAACGACGGTCTCAAGCCGCGCCGCAGCCTGGCGGTGTTGGCTACCGGGGGCATTTATCCCACGGTGGAAATGGCGCCGGACACCCTGGCCACGGTGATGGCCTTCGAGGGCGAAGCGGGGGAGGAGCTATGGCTCGGCTGGCACAATTTCTACGTGATCACCCGCTACAACCACAGCGCCATGTATGCCATGGCGGTCTACCAGCTCAGTGAGGCGATCCGGGAGCGGCTGTGAGCAAGTTTTGCAAAGCCCTGTTGCTACCGCTGCTGCTGTCGGCCTGTACTGGCAGTCTGGAGCCCGGAGACGGCAAGCCACTGTACGAACTGTCTGCCGACAAGGTGGTGGAGCCCGTGCCGCGGCCGGAGCGGGTGGTGGCGGCCGGCAATACCAGCCCCTACCAGGTCAATGGACAGACCTATCGGGTAATGGGAAGCGCCAGCGGCTATCGAGAGCGCGGCCGGGCATCCTGGTATGGCCGCAAGTTCCACGGCCGCAAAACCGCCAACGGGGAGACCTTCAACGCCTACCTGGCCACGGCGGCGCACCGCTCACTGCCCATTCCCGGCTACGTTCGGGTCACCAACCTCGACAATGGTCGCAGCATGGTGGTGCGCGTCAATGATCGCGGCCCCTTCCATCCCGATCGGATTATTGATCTGTCCTACGCAGCGGCAGTGAAGTTGGGATTTGCCGACCAGGGTACCGCGCCCGTGGAGGTCGCCTACATTGAGGTGCCGGGTCATCGCGACCTGCGCGCCGGCGGTCTGCTGGGGAATCCGCCCAGCCCCGGCTACCGCTATATCCAGGTGGGCTCATTCAGCGAGGCGGACAGTGCCTACGCCCTGGGTCGACAACTCAGTGACCAGATGACGGCGCCGGTGGCGGTATCGGAAATCGTGCTGGGCGACAGCGCTTACTTCAGGGTGCGGGTTGGCCCTGTTGACGATCAGCAGCGGCTGCTCGCGTTGCAGTCCCGGCTCAAAACCCTGGGCTACACGGAAACCCGGCTAATGCCGGACTAAGTTCGGCGCTTTGGCCTACTGACCCTGGCCTGCGCCTTCTGTATTTCGTCGTCCGCCCGCATACGTTACCATTCCCGCCAATCGGTCCCGCCGTCACCAGCCAATTCAATATAGGTCCCATGAACCGACTCTCAGTCCTGCTGACCAGCTTGCTTTTGTCCCTTGTTTCTGTCGCTGCACCTCAGGCCGCCGTCCTGCCGCCGCCACCAGAGGTGGCTGCCAGCGCCTGGCTGTTGATCGACGCCGACACCGGCTATGTGATTACCGAGCGCGATGCGGATGCGCGCCTGGCCCCTGCCAGCCTGACCAAGCTGATGACCAGCTACGTGCTGGCCAGTGAGTTGGCCTCCGGTCGCGTCAGCAACGACGACATGGTGCAGGTGAGTGAGAACGCCTGGGCGCAGAACCCGGTGTTTGCGGGCTCATCACTGATGTGGATAGAACCCGGCAAGCCGGTGAGCCTGCTGCAGTTGCACCGGGGTGTGGTGATTTCCTCGGGTAACGATGCCAGCGTGGCAATCGCTGAACATGTGGCCGGCAGCGAGAGTGCCTTCGCCGACATGATGAATGCCCACGCCGCCGATTTAGGCATGACCGGCACCCATTACGTAAACTCCCACGGGCTGCCCGATCCGGAGCACTACACCACGGCCCGTGACCTGGTGCTGCTGGCCAAGGCCCTGATCGAGCGCTACCCCGAGGAATACGCGCTCTATAAAGAGCGGGAATACACCTACAACAACATTCGTCAGTACAACCGCAATGCACTGCTGGCGGAAGACCCCTCGGTGGATGGCCTGAAGACCGGTCACACGGAGGAGGCTGGCTACTGCCTCGTGGCCTCCGCCAAGCGTAACGGCATGCGTTTGGTCTCCGTGGTGCTGGGGGCCGACAGTGAGCGCTCGCGCAAAGCGGAATCACGCAAGCTCCTGAATTACGGCTTCCGCACTTTCGAGACCCTGTCCCTGTACAGTGCCGGCGAAGAGCTCGCCAGTACACGCCTGTGGATGGGGCAGCAGCAGAGCCTGTCGCTAGGCGTCGACCGCACGATTCGCATGACCATTCCCCGGGGCAGCCGCGATGACCTCGATGCCGTCATGGAAATCGACAAGGTGATCAAAGCGCCGGTGGCGCGGGGTGACAGCTACGGCGCGCTGCTGGTGAAACTGGAAGGAGAAACCCTGCTCAATGAGCCCCTGGTAGCCCTGCAGGCAGTGGAGCCGGCGGGTTTCTTTGCGCGCCTGTGGGATAGTATCAAACTGTTTTTTATTGAGTTGTTCGGCAATTAATAGCCGCTGATGGCCGGTGAGAACCGGGATACTGGATTGGAAAAGGCAAGCGCGTGGATAAGAAAGTGGAACCGCCGAAGATTGAATTTCCCTGCGACTACCCGGTCAAGGTATTGGGGCGCAGCGTACCGGAATTCGAAGCGACCATCGTTGAAGTGATTGAGCGCCATTCGCCGGGGTTTCCGCGCGACAGCATCAGGCTGCGTCCCAGCCGCGAGGGCACGTTTGTTTCCCTCTCGGTGCAAATCACCGCCACCGGCAAGCCCCAGCTCGAAGCACTGCACCAGGACCTGCTCGCCACCGGGCTGGTGCAGATGGTCATCTAGGCCCGCGACGGCATGCAGATACGGCGCCTCGGTGAGGTCGATTATCTCGACACCTGGCGTGCCATGCAGACCTTTACCGACCAGCGCGATGAACACAGCGAAGATCAGCTTTGGCTGCTGCAACATGCAGCCGTGTTCACCCAGGGGCAGGCCGGCAAACCGGAGCACTTGCTGGTGCCTGGCGCTATCCCGGTGGTGCAGGCGGACCGCGGAGGGCAGGTGACCTACCACGGCCCCGGCCAGTGGGTGGTCTACCTGCTACTGGATTTGCGGCGGCGTGGCATGGGAGTGCGCGCCCTGGTTGACCTGATCGAAGAGAGCGTCGTTGCGCTACTCGGTGAGTACCAGGTGGCAGCGGCGCCGCGACGCGACGCACCAGGGGTTTACGTGGGCGAGGCCAAGATCGCATCGTTGGGCTTGCGGGTTCGGCGCGGTTGTAGCTATCACGGCCTGGCGCTCAATGTAGACATGGACCTCGAGCCGTTTTCCCGTATCAATCCCTGCGGCTACCAGGGTATGGCGGTAACCTGCCTGCGCGACTGCCTGCCTCCGGGATTCGCTGCGCCGACCATGGAGGCGGTGGGCGAGGCTTTGCTGCAACAGCTCCAGGCGCGGCTGCCGGCACCGGTCTCGGCCTAGGCGTCTGTCCTCGGCAGGGTAATCAGCACGCTGGCGCCGCCCTGCTTGCGATTCGATAGTTCCAGGCTGCCGCCATAGCGAGTCACGGTGGCGTTACACAGCAGCAGGCCGATCCCCAGGCCTTCGGTTTGCTTGACTACGGCCGGCTTGCGGCGAACGCCCAACATGGATTCCGGGAAACCGCTGCCGTTGTCTTCGATTCGTAGCCGGCAACGGTCAGCATCCCAGCGCACATCGACGCGAATATCCCTCGGCGCCGCATCCGCGGCATTGTTGAGCAGGTGCTCAAGCGCCTGTGACAGACCGTACTCTGCTTCCAGGCGCGGTGAATCGCCGGAGCCTGATATGGTGACCTCGGCATCGGCCTCCGGTCGTGAACGCAGCCATTGGTTGACGGTGGCCTCGACAAAGCCCGTCAGCTCCACCCAGCGTTTTTCGCCGCCTTCGGTTAGGCGGGCGGTCTTGGACAGCTTTTCCAGGATGCCCCGGCAGTGGTCCAACTGCTCCGCCAGCAGATGGAAATCCTCCCGGTGCTTCTCATTGCTGGCGACCTCGCTGAGTTCCTCGACCAGCGCCGACATGGTGCCCAGCGGCGTGCCGAGTTCCTGTGCCGTCCCGGCTGCCAGACTGGCCAGGGCGGTGAGTTGTTGTTGCTCGTGATCATCTTCCCGGGCTTGTACGGGCTCGCGCAGGAACTTGCGCACGGACACTGCCATATCACCGCCAAACCAGCTCAACACCGCGGCGGCCAGCAGCAGTGACACCCAGCCGACCACGGTTGCCGCCGTCAATTGCTCGGACGCCGGGCCGTGAAACATGGGAATGGGTTGGTGTTTGAATGCCAGGCCGATGAAGCTGGCGATGCACAACACGGTGACAACGCGGCTGTAGCGCCTGGGCATCATGATGGCGCCGAAGCCAATCAGCACCAGGTAGTAGGCCACCAGGGGATTGTGGGCGCCGCCGCTGAAGTAGAGCAGGCCGCTCAGCCCGAGAATGTCCAACACCAGTTGCACAAAACACTCGGCGTCGCGCACCGGCCAGGGCTTGGTCATGCGCAGAAAGCTGAACAGGGTCATCAGCGTCAGCGCGCCCAGCACCATCAGGTAGCCGCCACCGGGCGCCTGCTCCGTGCCGCGCGACAGCAGCAACATCAGGGCGGCCGCGTAGGCCAGAATAGCAACGCAGCGCGCATAGAGCAGATTGCGTAAGCAGCTCCCTGCTATACCTGGATGGTAATCCCCTGTTTCCATTGTGGAATTATAGACTGAACTCACCTGTTACCCGCCAGCATTCCGCGTATAATCCGCGCTCCGTCCCATTCCTGTAGTATTGAACATGTCCACCCACGCCGCCGCCGAGCTTGTTCGCCAGATCGATGAGCGCCGCACTTTTGCCATCATCTCGCACCCGGACGCTGGTAAAACCACCATTACCGAGAAACTCCTGCTGCTGGGCAATGCGATCCAGGTGGCGGGCAGTGTCAAAGGCAAGCGCGGCCCACACGCCACGTCGGACTGGATGACCATGGAGCAGGAGCGCGGCATCTCCGTGACTTCCTCGGTTATGCAGTTTCCCTACAACGGGCGCGTAGTGAACCTGCTCGATACACCGGGCCACGAGGACTTTTCCGAGGACACTTACCGTACGCTCACCGCGGTCGACTCCGCGCTGATGGTGGTGGACGGTGCCAAGGGTGTGGAAGAGCGTACCATCAAGCTGATGAATGTTTGTCGGCTACGGGATACGCCGATTCTCAGCTTTGTGAACAAAATGGATCGCGATATCCGCGATCCTGTCGAGCTGCTGGATGAGGTCGAATCGGTACTGGAAATCCAGGCCGCCCCTGTCAACTGGCCGATCGGCATGGGCTCGCTGTTCAAGGGCGTTTACGACCTCTACAGCGACACCATCCACGGCTACACGCCAGGCCAGGGCCACGCCCTGCCTGAGGACATCCGCATCGAGGGCCTGGAATCCGACGCCGCCCGTGAGTTTATCGGTGACGGCTACCAGGACTTCCTCGACGAGGTGGAACTGGTGCGCGGCGCCAGCCACGAGTTTGACCTCGAGGCCTATCTGGCCGGTAAGCTCACCCCGGTGTTTTTCGGTACCGCATTGGGCAACTTCGGAGTGCGTGAAATGCTGGACCACTTTGTGGAGTGGGCGCCAGCGCCGCTGGACCGGCTCGCTGCGCAGCGCGACGTGGACGCCCGCGAGGCGCCGTTCTCGGGCTTCGTCTTCAAGATCCAGGCGAACATGGATCCGAGGCACCGCGATCGCATCGCCTTCCTCCGGGTGTGCTCCGGGCGCTACGAGAAGGGCATGAAAATGCGCCATGTGCGCGCCGGCAAGGATGTGAAAATCGCCGATGCGGTGACCTTCAAGGCGGGTGAGCGAACCCTGGTTGAGGAGGCGGTATCCGGAGACATCATAGGCCTGCACAATCACGGCACGATCCAGATCGGTGATACTTTCACCGCCGGTGAAGACTTGCGCTTTACCGGTATTCCGCACTTCGCGCCCGAGCTGTTCCGCCGTATCCGGCTGGCGGACCCGCTCAAGTCCAAGCAGCTGCAGAAAGGCCTGCAGCAGCTCTCTGAGGAAGGCTCTACCCAGGTCTTCGCGCCGATCAGCAACACCGACCTGATTGTCGGCGCTGTCGGTCAGCTACAGTTCGATGTGGTGGCCTACCGCCTCAAGGACGAGTACAAGGTGGAGGCCATCTACGAGCCTATCAGCGTGTACACCGCGCGCTGGGTGCACTGCGATGACCCCCGCAAGCTGGAAGACTTCCGCAAGAAAGCCGCCGACCAGCTCTCCATTGACGGCGGCGGCTACCTCACCTACCTCGCCCCCACCCGCGTCAACCTCCAGCTCATGGAAGAACGCTGGCCCGATATCGAGTTCCGCGCTACGCGCGAGCATTGACCGGTCGTAATCCGGAGCCAGGCGGCAGGCGGGTGTGCCTGGCGCCGAAACGGTCGCATCCCGGCAGCCCCAAGTGGGCGCTGCGCA
>JANQIO010000109.1 GCA_028282105.1 Halieaceae bacterium
TAGCAGGGGAGCGCCTTCGACCACTCGGCCACTTCTCCGGAAGGGCGGCATCATACCAATAACCGCTCTCAAATCAACTATTTGGGCTTGGATAAGCGCGCTTTCGGTGCTCGCTGATGACTGTCTCTGAGCTAGTCCTGCTACTCCTCGGAGCCGCCGGGTTTGTCGTCTTCGTGTTGGATGCGGTTGTAGATTTCTTCGCGGTGGACGGCCACGTCGCGCGGAGCGTTGACGCCCAGGCGTACCTGGTTGCCCTTCACCCCTAACACCGTGACGGTCACATTGTCGCCCACCATGAGCGTTTCCCCGATTCTTCGGGTGAGGATCAGCATGTCCTGGTACTCCTATCCATGTTTTCGGTACCACGGCCGGCTAATGCAATAACGCTGCACCGATTACTTAAGTATTGCCGAGTTTGTCGTATTTGCCAGTATTCAGACCTCGGCAGCCGCCGAAGATTCCTGATCGAGGCCAAACGCGGAGTGTAAAGCTCGCACGGCGAGTTCGATAAATTTTTCATCAATGATCACTGAGATCTTGATTTCCGAAGTACTGATCATCTGGATGTTGATGCCCACCTCAGACAGCGTCTTGAACATCTGGCTGGCCACGCCCGCATGGGAACGCATGCCCACACCTACCAGGGAAATCTTGGCGATCTTGTTGTCGGCAGTAACCTGGCGGGCACCCAGCTCTTCGGCCACCCTGCGGATAATCGCCTCGGCCTTTTCCATCTCGGTGCGGTGCACGGTAAAGGTGAAGTCGGTGCTGCCGTCTTCCGATACGTTCTGTACGATCACGTCCACTTCGATGTTGGCCTCGCCCACGGGCCCGAGGATGCGGTAGGCCACACCGGGGGTATCCGGCACACCCAGCACGGTAATCTTGGCCTCGTCGCGGTTAAAGGCAATGCCCGCGATAGTGGGGTTTTCCATGTCGCTCTCTTCCTCCAGTCGGATCAGGGTGCCTGGTCCGTCTTCGAAACTGTGCAGTACCCGCAGGGGCACGCTGTACTTTCCGGCAAACTCGACGGCGCGAATCTGCAGCACCTTGGAGCCCATACTGGCCATTTCCAGCATCTCCTCAAAGGTGATGGTGTCGAGGCGCTTGGCGCCATCGACCATGCGCGGATCGGTGGTGTAGACCCCGTCCACGTCGGTGTAGATCTGGCACTCGTCGGCTTTCAGCGCCGCCGCCAGCGCCACGGCAGTGGTATCGGACCCGCCACGGCCGAGCGTCGTGATGTTGCCGTGTTCATCGACACCCTGGAAACCGGCCACCACCAGCACGTAGCCAGCCTCGATATCGGCATGCAGGCGCGCGTCGTCGATGTCGCGGATGCGCGCCTTGGTATGGGCATCATCGGTGAGAATGCGCACCTGGCTGCCGTTGTAGGACTTGGCCTTCACCCCACGCTTGTTAAGCGCCATCGCCAGCAGTGCGGTGGTGACCTGCTCACCGGTGGAGACCAGCACATCCATCTCCCGCGGCAGCGGCTGGTCCTGCACCTCGTGGGCCAGGCCGATCAGACGATTGGTCTCCCCCGCCATGGCGGACACCACCACCACCAGGCCGTGCCCGTCGCGGCGGAACCGCGCTACCTTGTCGGCCACCTGCTCAATCTTCTCAACGGTACCTACCGAGGTACCGCCAAACTTCTGTACCAGCAGGCTCATGGGAGTTGGCCCTGCACCCACTCCGGCACGGCGGCCAGCGTCGCGGCCAGCGCGGCTACATCGGTGCCGCCGCCCTGGGCCATGTCCGGGCGACCGCCGCCCTTCCCGCCCAGGCGGCCGGCAAACTCCTTCATCAGGTCGCCGGCACGCACCTTGTCCGTCAGGTCCCTTGTAACCCCGGCCGTCAATGCGATTTTGTCGCCGTCCACTGCCGCCAGCAGTACCACCCCGCTACCCAGCTTGTTCTTGAGCTGGTCGACAGTGTCGCGCAGGGATTTCGGGTCGGCGCCGTCCAGGGCAGCCGCCAGTACCCTGGCGCCATTCACTTCCACCGCCTGGCTGGCGAGGTCGCCGCCGGCGCTGGAAGCAAGCTTCTGTTTGAGCTGCTTGATTTCCTTTTCCAACTCGCGATTGGCGGCGCGCAGGGCGCCCACCTTGTCCACCACGTTGCCGGTGTCGCCTTTCACCAGTTCACCGATCCGGGCGAGCTTGTCCTCGGCGGCATCGAAGGCGGCAATGGCCGCTGCACCGGTGACGGCTTCCACCCGGCGCACGCCGGCGGAAATCCCCGATTCAGAGGTAATGCGCATCAGGCCGATATCACCCGTACGGTCCACGTGGGTGCCGCCGCAGAGTTCCACGGAGAAGTCGCCACCCATATTGAGCACCCGCACTTCCTCCCCGTATTTCTCACCGAACAGGGCCATGGCGCCCGCCTCCATGGCGGCCTCCATGCCCATCAGCCGGGTGGTAACCTCGCTGTTGGCGCGAATCTGGTCGTTGACCATATCCTCGATGGCCTTCAACTCCTCTCCGCTCACCGCCTGCGGGTGGCTGAAGTCGAAGCGCAGGCGCTGGGAATCCACCAGGCTGCCTTTCTGCTGCACGTGATCGCCCAGCACCGTGCGCAGGGCTGCATGCAGCAGGTGGGTGGCGGAGTGATTCAGTGCCGTTGACTGGCGTACGCTGCTGTCAACCAGAGTCTCTACTGCATCACCGACCCGAATCTCGCCGGACAATACAGTTCCATGGTGCAGATGCTGGTCGTTGCCCTTTGTGGTATCCCGGACCTCAAAGCGAGAGGTGCTTGCGCCATGACCCGCGATGTATCCGGTGTCACCCACCTGGCCGCCAGACTCGCCGTAGAAAGGTGTACGATCCAACACGATGACACCCTCCTCTCCCTCGAAGAGTTCCCGTTCCAGTTCACCATTCTTTATGATCGCTCGAACTTTGCCTTGCCCCTCGGTAGCTTCGTAACCGGTGAACTCAGTGAGACCTTTGAGCTTCAAAACGACGTCGTTATAGTCAACCGCGAAACTGCCGGCATCCTGGGAGCGCTTGCGCTGCTCCTCCATGGCGACGTCGTAGCCGTCCATATCCAGGCTCAGCTCGCGCTCGCGGGCGATGTCATTGGTGAGGTCCACCGGGAAGCCGTAGGTGTCGTAGAGGCGGAACACCACTTCACCGGGAATAACCGTGTCATCCAGATCGGCCAGCGCTTCCTCGAGAATCGCCATGCCATTGTCCAGGGTGCGGGCAAACTGCTCTTCCTCGGCCAGCAGCGCCTGCTCGATGCGGGCCTGGCCCTCGCGCAGCTCCGGGTAAGCCTCGCCCATCTGCTCGACGAGCACCGCGACCAGCTGGTGGAAGAAGGGACCGGTGGCGCCCAGCTTGTTCCCGTGGCGGATGGCGCGGCGAATAATGCGGCGCAGCACATAGCCGCGGCCCTCATTGCTGGGCAACACGCCGTCGCAGACCAGGAAGGAACAGGAGCGGATATGGTCGGCAATCACCCGTAGTGAACTGTGCTCGGTGGAGTCCTGCCCCAGCAGCTTCGCCGCCTGCTTGAGGATCGCCTGGAACAGGTCGATCTCGTAATTGGAGTGCACGCCCTGCATCACCGCGGCAATGCGCTCCAGGCCCATGCCGGTATCCACCGAAGGCGCAGGCAGTGGCTCGCGGCTGCCGTCGGCGGACTGGTTGTACTGCATGAACACCAGGTTCCAGATTTCCACGTAGCGGTCGAGGTCGTCATTGTCGCTGCCGGGTGGTCCGCCGGGCACGTCTTCGCCGTGGTCGTAGAAAATCTCGGTGCAGGGGCCGCAGGGACCGGTGTCGCCCATCTGCCAGAAGTTGTCCTCATCCAGTCGAGAAAAGCGCTCCTGGCTGACACCGATATCGTTGAACCAGATATCCGCGGCCTCATCGTCACTCACATGCACGGTGACCCACAGGCGCTCCGCCGGCAGGCCCATTTCCACCGTCAGGAATTCCCAGGCGAAGCGGATGGCGTCGCGCTTGAAGTAGTCGCCGAAGCTGAAGTTGCCCAGCATTTCAAAAAAGGTGTGGTGACGGGCGGTATAGCCGACGTTTTCCAGGTCGTTGTGCTTGCCGCCGGCGCGCACGCAGCGCTGGCTGGAGGTGGCACGACGATAGTCGCGCTGGTCGGCGCCCAGGAACACGTCCTTGAACTGGTTCATGCCGGCGTTGGTGAACAGCAGCGTCGGGTCGTCGTGGGGCACCAGCGAGGAGCTGGCCACGCGGGTATGTTGCTGGCGTTCAAAATAGGCGAGGAAGGCCTCGCGGATCTCGGAACTCTTCATGGCTGTCTTTGCTTGTCTACTGCCCTTGCTATCCCTGCTTATCCCTGGATACCGCGGGCCAGGCTGGCTTCGTCGAAGTCGCGCCCCGCGAGGATGTGCAGGTGCAGGTGGAACACGGTCTGGCCCCCGCCTTCGCCGTTGTTGACCACCAGCCGGAAGCCCTCGCTGACACCGAGCTGGCGGGTGATTTTGCCGACCGCCAGCATCAGGTGGCCGAGCAGTGCCTGATCCTCATCCGTGGCATCTGCCAGCTTGGGAATCGGCTTGCGGGGAATCACCAGCACGTGCACCGGCGCCATCGGGTGAATGTCGTTAATCGCCACGCAATGCTCGTCCTCATAAACGAACTCGGTGGGAATGTCCCCGCGGGTAATCTTGCCAAAAATCGTGTCTTCCATCGGTGCCTGTTGATCCTGGTTTCCTGAAACGTCCTGAGCGACTGCTGTTCAGCCGAGCTTTTCGTCAGCCGTGAGCTGGCGCGCCTCGTCTTCCAGCATCACCGGGATACCGTCGCGAATCGGGTAGGCCAGACCGCTGGCCTTGCACACCAGTTCCTGCCTGTCGCTGTCATATTCCAGCGGCGCTTTGCTCACCGGGCACACCAGGATGCTCAGCAGTTTCTTGTCGATGGTTCCGGTCATGACAGCTCTCTCGAAAACGGCCGCGCATTATACGCCACATGCGGCGCCGGGCGGTACCGTCTGCGGCGGAGAGAGGGCTACTGCGCCGCGGGCGCCGCCGGCATCGGCGGTGCCAGCAGCTGCGGGTCGACCCGGCGGTTGCGCCAGTTCATGCGCCAGTCCAGGTGCGGCCCGGTGGCACGGCCGGTACTGCCCACCTTGCCGATGATGTCGCCGGGCTCCACCCGCTGGCCCACTTCCACGGTCACGTCGCTGAGGTGCAGAAAGGAAGAACTCACATCCATACCGTGGTCGATGATAATCGTGCCGCCACTGTAGAACAGGTCGGGCTCCGCCAGGGTCACCACTCCGGGGGCCGGGGTGGTGATGGGTGTGCCGGTCGGCACCGCCACGTCCACCCCGAAGTGGGGACGGCCCGGGGTGCCGTTGTAAACCCGCTGGGAGCCGTAGACGCCGCTGATGCGCCCGGTCACCGGCCAGTCAAAACCGCCGGCAAAGTCGACAGCGGCGCGGCTGTTCTTGCGGGCGCTGGCCACCAGGGCCGCTTCGCGGCGAATCCGTTCCAGGTCTTCGGGGTCTGGCGTTACCGTGCGCTGGGGTACGCCTTCAATGCGCTGAATGCGGTAGTCCCGCGGCTCAATTTTGAGGGTCAGGGCGCAAACCTCACTGCCCTCCACGTGCAGGGTGCGCTCACCGGTCTCATCGCGGCCAAACCCGAATACAAAGGTGCCGTCGGCGGCCACGTCGAGGGCTTCGTCATCCATTGTCACGGTATTGCCGGGCGCCACCTTGCCCCATACCAGCGCCCCCTGGCTCAGTTTGGGTTCGATTTCCAGGCAGGCGAGGCTCGCCTGGCTCAGGCTCCACAGGGCTATGGCCCAGTACGCTTTCACGTCAACTCAACTCCTGTTCGGCGGCGGCTATCGCCGCGAACTCTTCTTCAGGCGCCTGGGCCACCAGGTGATGGCGGCTGTACAGGGCAAAATAGGCAATCATCAGCAGGTAGAAACCGGCGCTCCACAGCGCTGCCTCGAAGTTGGCCAGGAAAGTGGAGATAAACGCCACCACGGCTAACACCAGGGCCAGGCCCGAGGTTACCACCCCGCCGGGTGTGCGGTAGGGCCGCGCCAGCTCAGGCTCCCTGAGCCGCAGCAGAATATGCGCGAGCATCATCATGGCATAGGAGATGGTGGCACCAAACACCGCCATTGTCAGCATCAGGTCGCCCTCGCCGGTCAGGGACAGCAGGAAACCCAGTCCCGCCGGCACCACCAGCGACAGCACCGGTACCTTGTGCTTGCCGGTGACGGACAGGCGGCGCGGTAAATACCCCGCCCGCGACAAGGCAAATACCTGCCGGGAGTAGGCGTAGATAATCGAGAAGAAACTGGCGACCAGACCCGCCAGGCCGACCCAGTTGACGAATTCGGCGAGCCGGGAATCCTCGCCATACACCGCCTGCAGGGCGCCTACCAGCGGCGCGCCGTGGTCCTGCATCAACGCCGCCCCGGCACCGCCCGGCGCCAACACCAGGACCAGCAGGCCGAACACCAGCAGAATCAGCATGGCGACGATAATACCGCGCGGCATGTCGCGGCCCGGGTCCTTGGCCTCCTCGGCCGCCAGCGGCACGCCCTCCACGGCCAGGAACAGCCACATGGCAAACGGCAGGGCTGCCCAGATCCCCAGGTAGCCCTGGGGCAGGAACAGGCTGGCGCCGGCGGCCTCAGGGTTGGCGGCAATATCAAACAGATTGGCGTGATCGAAATGCGGCAGCATGCCGGCGATAAACACCAACAGCGCCACCACCGCCAGCAGGGTAATCACAAACATCACCTTGAGGGCCTCGCCCACCCCCCACAGGTGAATGCCGACAAAGATCAGGTAGCTGGCCAGGCTCACGGGCCAGCCGCTGATGCCCACCAGGGATTCCACATAGCCACCGATAAAAATCGCAATGGCAGCCGGGGCGATGGCGTACTCCAGCAGGATAGCGGTGCCGGTAAGGTAACCGCCCCAGGGGCCCATGGTGCGGCGCGCAAAGCTGTAACCGCCGCCGGCGGTGGGCAGGCTGGAGGAGAGCTCAGCCAGGCTCAACACCATGCACAGATACATCAGGCCCATAATCGCGGTGGCGATCAGCATGCCGCCAAAGCCGCCGCTGGCCAGGCCGAAGTTCCAGCCGGCGAAGTCCCCCGAGATCACATAAGACACGCCCAGGCCGGCCAGCAGGATCCAGCCCGCGGCTCCCTGTTGCAACTGCCTGTGTTGCAGATAGTCGTCGCTGACCGATTCGTACTCGACGCCGCCCTGTGCTTCACCCCGACTGGCTTCCATGCTGGCTCCATCGCCTCACATCAAGTGCGCTAACATAGCCAAATGGGACGCTACCGACCACCCCGCAAACGCGGTTCGCGCTATATCACGCCGGAAGGTGAGGCGGCGCTGCGCGCCGAATTACACCAGCTCTGGAAAGTGGAGCGGCCGCAGGTGACCTCCGCCGTGCACGAGGCCGCCAAGAATGGCGACCGCTCCGAGAACGGCGACTATATCTATGGCAAGAAGAGGCTGCGGGAGATCGATAGCCGGGTGCGCTTCCTCAACAAGCGCCTGGAGGAACTGCAGGTAGTGGACCGCGCGCCGGATGATCACGACAAGGTCTACTTCGGCGCCTGGGTCACCCTGGAAGATGACGACGGCGAAGAGCAACGCTACCGCATCGTCGGCCCCGATGAGTTCGACCTCAAGCAGGGCAAGCTCAGCATGGATTCGCCGATGGCCCGGTCACTGCTGGGCAAGCGCCTCGATGACGAGGTACAGGTGAGAAGCCCGGGCGGAGAGCAGCGCTACTACATCACTGATATCAGCTACTCACAGCCCTGACTGATAAGTGGCAGTCCAGATCACCAGGATCAGCTACCGGGAATTCAGTGGCGTAGCAGCCAGCAGGAGCGAGGCCGCGCTCCAACTGGATCAATGTCTTATGCCGTCATTCCCGCGCAGGCGGGAATCCAGTGAACAGGGGCCATCGCAGTAGCTGGATTCCCGCCTGCGCGGGAATGACAGAGTGAGACTAGAGTGCAAACACCAGTTGCGCGGTGACCGGTACCTGGGTGGCGATGTTCTGCAGCCCGGCGATGGTGCGCAGGCGCTCCACCCCGGCGGTCAGTTCAAAGTCTGCCGTGCTCACCACCAGCGGCTGCTCGGTGGTCACGTGAATTTCATCGCCGAGACGGGCCACGCTCACCTTGCTGGCGTAGGTCTTGCTGCTGCCATGCAGGTCCAGGGTGACGTTGACATCCATGACGGTGTAGTCGCCGTTCTCGAGCGCCTTGACCTTGTCCATGTCCACCGTCGCGGTCAGCGTGGCCTTCGGATAGAGCTCGGTTTCAAACAGCATCTTTTGCATGCGCTCGTTGCGGATCGGGATCATGGTCTCCACGTCGACCAGCGGAATCGTGACACTGACCGCGCCGTTTTCTATGCCGCCGGTCAGTGAGCCGAAGTGATGTACCTCCGCAATCGCCGCGTTCTTCACGGAGATAAAGCGGATATCCGACTTGTCACCGAGCAGTGCGTGTTCCGCGAGAGCCGGCAGGCTCAGCAGTGAAGCGATAAGCGCTACGATCAAAGGCCTGGTATTCATGTGCTGTTCTCCAGAGTCAGCGAGGTATCCGTGAGAGCTTTCCATAAGAGCTTGTCATAAGTGCTTTCCATAGAAGCTCACCATAGAAGCTTGCAATAAGAGCTTAGCGTGGTGACAGTATGGCAAATGCCCAACCCTGGCGGGTCAGCGGGCTGAGCCTGGCTGTGAGTTCCTGTAGGTAGCCGGGCAGCGAGGCCGGGCGACGAAAGGCCTTGCCGGGGGCCAGCACGAAGGCTCTGGCGTCCTGCTCACGGCCGCCGCGCCAGAACCGCACCCGCGGCTGCTTGCGCAGGTTTTTCACCCAGAAGGAGCGCTCGCCGCGCGCGGTGGCCACCAGGATATGCGGGCCCAGCTTCATCGCCACCAGTGGCGTACGCCGCGGCTGACCGCTCTTGAAGCCGATGCTCTCCAGCACGATCAATCCGCCGGGCAGCAGCCGCGGCGAGCCGATGCCGCAGCGCACAGCGGGCTCCACCACCGCATTCAGGCGGCGGAAAAACTCTCGTTCAAATGAGGCGGGCAGTGCCAGGTCCATTGTCTTTCCATCTGTTGAGGTGCTATCACCGGGTCGGCAAATCGCCTACCATCGGCGCTCACCTGATTATGTACGATTCCGACGCTGAGCGAGATTACCACCGGCACGTGCAGGAGCGCCTGCCGCGCAACTTTGCCGTACACCTGGTGCACGGTCTGCTCGGTCAAACCGGCTTTCGGCTGGTCAGCACACCCACCTTCGTGCCCGCCTACATCCTGCTGTTGTCCGGCGGTTCCGACGTGGCCGTGGGCCTGGCCCTGTCGCTGGCCGCACTCGGTGCCGCCCTCACGCCGCTGTTCAGCGCCAGCCTGATCGGCCATCGCCGGCGGGTGCTGCCGGTAGGTTTCTGGACCGGCGGCGCCATGCGGGTGGCGGTGCTGTGCCTGGCCCTGGCGGGCCTGCTGCTGGAGGGCCGGGCGGCCCTGGTGGCGGCACTCGCGGCCATGGCCCTGTTCGGTCTGTTCGCCGGCATGCAAACCGTGGTGTTCCAGACCCTGCTGTCCAAGGTTATCCCGGTGCATTACCGCGGCCGCCTGATGGGCCTCAGGAATTTCCTGGCCAGTCTGACCACCATCGGCGTGGCCTGGGTCGGCGGCAACTACCTGCTTGGCACGCCACCGACCGCGGCGGGATACGCGGCGGTGTTCCTGGTGGCCTTTGCCCTCACCACCCTGGGGCTGCTGGTACTGGTGCTGGTGCAGGAACCGGAACCACCGACGGTGGCAGAGCGGCGCAGCTTTGCCCAGTACCTGCGGGAGATGCCGGCTTTCCTGCACGCCGAACCGGCTTTTGCCCGCTTCGTTGCCGCCCGCGCCCTGTCCACCCTGGGGCGCATGGCCCTGCCGTTCTACATCCTGTTTGCGGGCGAGAGCATCGGCCTGTCCGGGGAAACCCTGGCCAGCCTGACTGTGTCGTTCACCATTGCCGCTACCCTCGCCAACCTGTTTTGGGGCTGGTTGTCGGACGAGTACGGGTTTCGACTGTGTATGCTGCTGTCCATTGGCCTGTGGATTGTCGCCACACTGACCCTGTTGCTGAGTGCCCACTACTGGGTGGTGGTAGCGGTGTTCGCGGCCATCGGCGCCTCCCAGGAGGGTTTTCGCCTGGGCTCCATCAGCCTGCCGATGGAGTTCGGCAATCGCGAGCAAACCTCACTGCGGCTGGCCATCGCCAATACGGTGAGTGAAGGCGCCGGCAGTATCGCGCCATTGCTGGGCGGCGTGGTGGCGGCGGCGCTGGGCTACGACGCGGTGTTTATCGGCGCCGCCATTCTGCTCGTGATCGGCTTGCTGGTTCTGCTCAGCGTGCGGGAGCCGCGATACCATACCTAGGTGGCGGCGGGCCGACAGGCAGACTACCTTCACTAACACCGCTTCAGGAGAGCAACCCATGGAAAAAGTCACCGGCATCGGCGGCCTGTTCTTCCGGGCCAAAGACCCGGCAGCGCTGGCGGCCTGGTACGAGGAGCACCTGGGGGTATCCCGGGTGCCCACCGACTATGACACGCCGGCCTGGATGCAGGCGGCGGGTCCTACCGTGTTTGCCCCCTTCTCGGAAAACACCGACTACTTCGGTCGCCCGGAGCAGGCCTGGATGCTGAATTTTCGCGTCAACGACCTGGATGCCATGGCCGCGCAGTTGGAAGCGGCGGGGATCAAGGTGGAGCGCGATCTGGAGGAGTATCCCAACGGGCGCTTCGCCAGAATTTATGATCCCGAGGGCAACCCCATTGAACTCTGGGAGCCAGAGAACCCGCGATGAAACAGTTTCTCCTGAGCCTTTCGGCGCTGCTGCTCACCGCCTGCGCCAACAATGCCACCATCACCAATACCTGGATGGCCAAGAACATCGACGACTACCAGCAGCTGTCCGGGGTGCTGGTGCTGGCAGTGACCACCCATAGCGACATCCGCCAGCGCTTCGAGCGCGAGTTTACCGACGCGCTGCAGGCCGAGGGCGTGAAGGCGGTGGCCAGCTACGAACTCAACCCGGCCCGGAAGATCGACAAGGCGGCCGTGGCGGCGATGGCGGCGAAGGCGGGCACCGACACCGTGCTGGTCACCAGCTTTGCCGGCCGCGACGAACAGGAAGTCCTGCACCCGGGCCGCACCTATTACGGTGTACAGCCCATCTACCGCAGCGGCGGCTACTACCGCCGCGGTGGCGTCTACGGCGTGCCCTATGAAGTGGCACATGTGCCGGACTTCTATGCCCAGCACAAATCCCTGCACCTGGAAGCCAACCTCTATGCGGTCAGCGATGGCGCTCACCTGTGGCAGGCCGCCTCCGGCATCGAGGAGACCGACGACCGGGAGGCGATTATGAGCGCCTTCATCGACGCCTTCGTCGATCAGTTAGACAAAGATCTAATCCAGAATCGCCGAGTAGATGATTGAATGCAGCTGGCTGCGGAAGTCGAAGGTGCCCGAGGGGATCAACTGGGTCATAAAAATCACCACCAGGTCCTCCACCGGGTCCATCCAGAACAGGGTGCTGGCGAGTCCGCCCCAGTGATACTCCCCCACTGAGGTCACAGTGCCGCTGGCCACCGGGTCGGTGCGCCTTGCAAAACCCAGCCCAAAGCCAATCCCTTCGTTGCCGGTTTCACTAAAGCTGCCCCGCGCCCAGCCGGCCAGATCGCCTCCGTCAGGTAGATGGTTGGCGGTCATCATGGCCAGCGTGCGCGGGCCAATGATGCGTGCGCCGTCGAGTTCGCCGCCATTGCGCAGCATGCTGCAGAAGCGGTAATAGTCCGCCATGGTGGAGACCAGGCCGCCGCCGCCACTGAAGAACGTGCGGTCCCGGTAGGCACTGGCCTGGCCGTCGTCTTCCAGACCGATCGACTTGTCGAGGTTGCGCTGGTAGCAGGAGGCGAAGCGCTCGACCTTGTCCTCGGCAATATTGAAGGCGGTATCGTGCATGCCCAGTGGTTCAAAGATGTGCTCGCGCAGGTAGTCGTCGAAGCGCTGTCCAGACATCACCTCCACCAGGTAGCCCAGCACATCGGTGGCCACCGAGTAGTTCCAGGCGCTGCCTGGCTCAAACTCCAGCGGCAGCGCCGCCAGCCCCTCGATCATGTCCCGCAGGGTCTGGCCCGGTTGCAGGCTGCCGATGCGCGCCTTGCGGTAGCCGTAATCGACGTTGGTGGCATGCAGGAAACCGTAGGTCAGGCCCGACATGTGGGTCAGCAGATGGCGCACCGTCATCGGTGACTGCCAGGCCACCGTCTCATACATCGGCCAGCTACCGGCTTTGAAGATGCGCAGGTCGCGCCACTCGGGGATAAAGCGATGCACCGGGTCATTGAGGTGGAACATACCGCGTTCGTGCAACTGCATCAGCGCCACCGAGGTGATCGGCTTGGTCATGGAGTAGATGCGGAAGATCGTATCTTCCTCCACCGGTAGCGCCCGTTCCAGGTCGCGCTTACCCTCCTTTTCCAGGTAGCAGACCTGCCCGCGGCGGGCCACCAGGGTGAGGCTGCCGGGTATCTTGCCGGGTTCGATGTAGCGGCTACGCAGGTGTTCGCCAATGCGCGCCAGGCGCTCGCCACACAGGCCGACTTCGGCGGGATCTACCCGATTCATAGGGACTCCTTGGATTTCACTGGTGTTTTGATTGCAGGTGTTCGCGGAAAGCCGGCAGCACTTCGGCTTCGAACCAGGGGTTGCGCTTGAGCCAAAGCTGGTTGCGCGGCGACGGGTGCGGCATCACCCAGTAGTCCGGCGCCCAGATTCGCCAGTGGCGGACACGCTCCGTCAGGCTGCTTTTTTCATCCAGCTCGCCCTCCCAGTGGAGATAGCGATCCTGGGCGTACTTACCCAGCAGCAAGGTGGTACGGATATTGGGCAGACGCTCGAGTAAAGGCGCGTGCCAGGTCTCCGAACACAGCGGTGGCGGCGGCAGATCCCCGGACTTGCCCTTGCCGGGGTAACAGAATGCCATGGGGATGATCGCTACCCGGCGTTCGTCGTAGAACTCGTCCCGCTCCATCTGCAGCCATTCGCGTAGCCGGTTGCCGCTGGGATCGTTCCAGGGAATACCGGTCTCGTGCACCCTGGTGCCCGGCGCCTGGCCGATGATCAGCAGTTCAGCGTCCTCGTGGGCGCGCAGCACCGGCCTGGGGCCCAGCGGTAATTCGCAGCGGGTACAGGCGCGCACGTCGGCGAGCAGGTCGATTAGCGGTATCATGGCGGCATCATGCTACTTCATCACCTGCATCGCGGCGAGGGCCCGCCGGTCCTCTTGCTGCACGGCCTGTTCGGCTCGGCCGCCAACCTCGGCATGGTGGCCCGCGGGCTGGCCGAGCAGTTTTGTGTCTACTCCCTGGACCTGCCCAACCACGGCCAGTCGCCGCGTCGCGAGGTGATGGACTACCCGGCCATGGCCACCGATGTCGCCGAGTTTATCGAGGGCATGAACCTGGCGCCCTGCCGGGTGCTGGGCCACTCCATGGGCGGCAAGGTCGCCATGCAGCTGGCCCTGCAGCGCCCGGAGCTGGTCGATCGCCTGGTGGTGGCGGATATCGCGCCGGTGCAGTACCCGCCCCATCACGACGACGTGTTGTCCGGACTGGATGCTGTCGCGCTCGCCGGCCCTGATGACCGCAAGCGAGCCGACGCGGTACTGGCCGAACACGTCGAGGATGCCGGCGTGCGCGCCTTCCTGCTCAAGAGCTGGCAGCAGGACCAGCACGGTCGCTGGGATTGGCTGATCAACCGCGAAGCCATCAAGGCCAACTACCACTACCTGGGTGAACCCAATGTGCCACCCTCCCCGGGCGGCCAATACGCCGGCCCGGTGCTGTTCATCGCCGGCAGCGAATCCAATTACGTGCGGGCGGAACACAGGGACGCCGTACTGGCACTGTTCCCCAATGCTGAGGTCAAGTTCATGCAGGGCGCCGGTCACTGGCTGCACGCGGAAAAACCCGCGGTATTCAACAAGCTGGCGACCCGCTTTCTGTCCGTCTGAAACAAGGCTGATCGCGACGCACGTGCTTAGTGCCGGCAAGCATGCATCCTGGATCGAATATTCGAATCGGGTATTTGCCAGCGGCACGCGCGTTCCCCCATGCTTGGAGGTTCAGCACCTGGAAACAAAAGCGGCATTTGCGCTCAAGACGTTTCAACTGGGTGGCCACGTTAGGCCTCACCACCTCGATCTGGATTATCTGGGCTGTCCTGCTGGCACTACCCGGTGTGGCGTTGGGGCCCGGGGTAGGCACCCTGTTTCTCATCGGTATCTACGCTGCGGTTGGTCTGGGCGTGCAATTGATTGCGACCTTCAGGCGTCCCGATCTGAAGACCTTCCCACTCACCGTAGTGGTTACTACACTGGGCTCGCTGGGCATCGTCGTACTGTTTGAAGGCGACATGCCATTCACCGCTTTCCTATCCTTTTTTCTCCTGTTTGTCGCGCCTGTTGCCGGGGCGATAGCCCTGGTACGGTGGATGTGTTTCGCAAACCGGCCGGAACAGCCGATACCCTGATCAGCCACCGGGTTACGACTCCCCGAGCGGAACAAATCCACTGCAGCTCGCTGGCATTGCGGGGCTGTTCCGGTACAATCGCCGCCTTAATCCCTGAGGGCTTTGTACGTGACCCGCCGTACCCTTTCCGAACTCGAAAACCACGACGATTTTATCCGCCGCCACGTGGGCCCCGGTCCCGCCGAACAACAGGAAATGGCCCAGGCGCTGGGCTACGACAGCCTCGACGCGCTGATCGATGATACGGTGCCGGAACTGATCCGCCGCCGTGAGCCCATGGCTATCAATGCGCCTCAGACGGAGCAGGCAGTGCTCGCCAGGCTACGCGAAATCGCCGACCGGAACCGGGTGCTGCGGACCTGCATCGGCATGGGCTACTCAGACACGTTTACTCCAGCGGTTATCCAGCGCAACGTGTTGGAAAACCCGGGCTGGTACACCGCCTACACGCCCTACCAGCCGGAGATTTCCCACACGTTGCGCTGGATAACCGCTGGAGTAAACGTGTCTGAGTAGCCCCTGCCGGTGCAGGTCCGCAGC
>JANQIO010000147.1 GCA_028282105.1 Halieaceae bacterium
TTCCGTGGTGCCAAGACTATGGCCGCCAAGCTCGAGGCGGAAAAGGACAAGGCCTACCTGTCCTACCAACTGGCAACCATCAAGACCGATGTGGCGCTCCGTGTCCGGGTCGGCATTGGCCAGTTCCCCCACATGCACAGGCAGCGCCACATCGGTCTTGCTGGTTGCCAGTTGGTAGGACAGGTAGGCCTTGTCCTTTTCCGCCTCGAGCTTGGCGGCCATAGTCTTGGCACCACGGAATTCAAGCTCCGCGACCTTGTCGAGATTGGCATAGATCTCGTCGAGACTGCCCAGGCCATTGAGCAGCGCCAGTGCAGTCTTCTCGCCGACACCGGCAACGCCCGGGATGTTGTCGACCTTGTCGCCCATCAGCGCCAGGAAGTCGATAACCAGATGGGGCGGGATGCCAAACTTGTCGCTGACACCGGGTATATCCATGACAGTGTCCGTCATGGTGTTCACCAGGGTGACCCGCTCATTGACCAGCTGCGCCATATCCTTGTCACCGGTAGAGACCACTACCTCGCGATCCCTGCCCTCGGCTTCCGCAGCGAGGGTGCCGATCACATCATCAGCCTCAACCCCTTCAATAATCAGCAGCGGCAGCCCCATAGCCTCGACAATCTGGTGGATGGGCTGCACCTGTTCGCGTAGCTCGTCCGGCATCGGCGGCCGGTTGGCCTTGTAGTCGGCGTAGATGTCGTCCCGGAAGGTCTTGCCCTTGGCGTCGAAAACCACTGCGATGGGGGAGTCTGGATAGTCCTTCTGCAGCCGGCGCAGCATGCTGGTTACGCCTTTGACCGCGCCAGTGGCGTGGCCCTGGGAGTTGGTCAGCGGCGGCAGGGCATGAAACGCCCGGTAAAGGTAGGAAGATCCATCCACCAGGACGACCGGCGCGGTCATGCTAGAGACCCCAGACCACGCGGACGGAACGGTAGGTGACTTTCATCTTGGCAAGATCCAGCGGTGCTTTAAAGAAGCCGTGATAATCGCCCCGTGGGTTGATCAGGGCAACATTGGCGCCGTGCTCCACCAGGTAGTTGCCGTCCTCGTCGGGCTCGTCTTTGCGAAACGGCGCGTTGAGGGCCGTGGCGAAACGGTGAATATCCAGGAACTCACCGGTGACGCCAGTGAAAGAGGGGTCAAAGTAAGGCACGTATTCGGCAAGCCGCTCCGGCGTGTCACGGGTCGGGTCAACGCTCACCATCACCACACGGGTATCGTCGGCCTCGGGCAGGCCGTCCAGCTCACCCATCAGACGGGCCAGAAAGGCCATGGTGGTGGGGCAGATATCCGGGCAGTAGGTAAAGCCGAAGAACACCAGGGTCCACTGACCCTCGAAGCTGGCCGCAGTGAAGGCCTTGCCGTGATGATCGATCAGCTCGAATTCGGGAAGCGCACGGGGCGTATCGAACATGAATGCGCCGTTAATCTTGAGCTCACTGCTGGTCATCACCCGGGGCTTTTGCACCTGATAGACGAAGCCGCCGACGATCACGCCGATCAACAGCAGCAGCCCCACCACGGTGAGCTTGATATTACGGTCGCGGCGGGCCGCCGTCGTTAGCGTGGCATCCGTCATAGGCCCGCCACAGGGAACAGGTAGTGATCGAGTAGCATGACCAGGAACAACAGCATCAGGTAAGTGATGGAAAACTTGAAGGTATCGATAGCAGCGCGCCGGTCGTCGCCCCACATCAGCCGACCCGCGTGCCAGAGGAAGCGAGCGCCCAGCAGCACCGCACCGGCCAGGTAAAGAGGCCCGCTCATGCGGGTCACAAAGGGTAGCAGGGTAATGGCAAACATTATCAGCGTGTACAACATGATGTGCAGCTTGGTAAACGCCACCCCGTGGGTGACCGGCAGCATGGGAATATCGACCGCGGCATATTCTTCGCGGCGGTGAATGGCCAGCGCCCAGAAGTGCGGCGGCGTCCAGGCAAAGATGATCAGCACCAGCAACAGGGCATGGCCGTGGACTTCACCGGTCACTGCGGTCCAGCCCAGCAGCGGCGGCGCCGCGCCGGCCAGGCCGCCGATGACGATATTTTGGGGTGTCGCCCGCTTCAGGAATACGGTGTAGATGAGCGCATAACCCAGCAGCGATGCCAGGGTCAGCCAGGCGGTCAAGGCATTCACAAACGCCAGCAACAGGTACATACCCACCAGGCCCAGGCCAAGCGCAAACAATACCGCCTGGGGTACGCCGACCCGGCCCTTGGCCAGGGGCCGATTGCGAGTGCGGGCCATGACCTGGTCTATGCGCTGGTCAACCAGGTGGTTGATCGCCGCCGCCGAGCCCGCGCACAGCCCAATGCCCAGATTGCCAAACAGCAGGGCCTGCCAGGGCACCATGCCCGGCACTGCCATGAACATGCCGATCACTGCAGTCAGCAGCATCAGTGCCACAACCTTGGGCTTGGTCAGCTCCAGGTAGTCGCGCCAGTTGACCTGCTGCAGGGCCTGCTCCATCTAGCTGCTTCCCAGGGCTGCGCCCGCCGCCACGGCGTTGGCTGCGGGCACGGCGATACGCGCCGTCGCAGCGCTGCGCGCAGTGACCAGGTAGTAGTTGACTGTCACCACGCTCATCAACAGCAGGGCGCCAACCGCATTGTGGGCGGTGGCTACCCAGACCGGGAACTGGAAGACGATATTGCCAAGGCCCAGCAACAGTTGCAGGCAAAGGATGGTACCCGCGGCCCGACCCAGGCGCCGCAGGGCCTGCAGCGGGTCCCGCAACAGTCGCAGGCTGAGAGCACCCACGACCAACAGGGTAATGATGGCGCCGATACGGTGGCTCATATGAATGGCGACCCGTGCCTCGTTGGTCATGGTGCCGCCGAGGTAGTTGGGGCCCACCTGCTGGAAGATATTGAAGCCCGCCGCAAAATCCATTTCCGGTACCCAACGCGCCTGGCAGGTGGGCAGATCGGGGCAGGCGACGGCGGCGTAGTTTGACGTGGTCCAGCCGCCGAGCGTGATTTGCGCCACCACCACCAACAGCGCCACCATCGCCAACGGCTTAATGCGTCCAAGGCGGGCGTAACCCTCGCGCCCCAGCTCCCAGTACTGGTTATTGAGCCGCAGCGTCAGCAGCCACAACAGGCTGATGGTGGTAAAACCGCCCAGCAGGTGCGCGGTGACTACCTGGGGCCATAGTTTCAGGGTCACTGTCCACATGCCGAACATGCCCTGCAGGATTACAAAGGCCAGCAGGAACAGCGGCAGCTTCAAGGGCTGCCCGGGACCGCGATGGCGCCAGCTCAGCGCGGCAATCACCAGCACGATGGCGCCGAGGGTGGTAGCCAGGTAACGGTGCACCATCTCCGGCCAGGTCTTGTCCAGCTCCACCGGCGCATCGGGGTAGGCCCGGTTGGCGGTGGCGATTTCCTCGGCGTCATTGGGCCACAGCACGTGGCCGTAGCAGCCCGGCCAGTCCGGGCAGCCCAGGCCTGCATCCACCAGCCGAGTGAAGGCGCCAAGGATAATCACCGACATCGCGAAGCACACGCCAAACAGCGCCAGCCGGAAAGTGGGTTTACGTTGATCGGGGGTATTAAACATGATCTTGAGTTGCGTCGAGCGTACCGTCGAATCCCGCGCCGCAGCGCTAGCCGTTGCTGTTTTTCAGCAGGAATTTGAGATCGGCCATGATGTCCTTGCCATCCGCCTCGGCGGTGTAGGCCAGAATCACCCAACCCTCCGGATCCACCACGAAATACGCCGGCTCGCCCTCGGTGGCCGCGCGCAGAGTTTCCCCGGCGGGAGCGGAAGTATACAGGAGATTAAGTTTCGGGTAGTCCTTTGCCAGGCCATCCAGTGCCTGGTCGCCGGACTGGGAATCCGTGGCCAGGTACAACCGCTCAATACGGTTGGTGTACTTGCCCATGGCCGTATGGATCTGCCGGGTGTAATAGACCAGGTGTTCACAGGTCTGGTCACAACTGCCCTCACCAAGAATCATGATGCGCCATAGCGGGCGCTCGGCGCGGACTTCAAAGTCACGCCCGCTGGCGTCCACGGCGCCCAGGTCGGCCATTGCCACCGGCGGCGACAGCAGGCTGCCCATATTGGCGGTGCCAAGCATGCCTACCAGGTCGAGGCGACCACTGGCCACGTAGTACCACAACCAGGTCGAGGCGAGGATGATGGTGACCGGTATCCCTGCAATGAGCAGTAGGGCCATGCGGTTCTTCTGGGTCTGATCTGTCACGCTTGTTCCTGTTTCCTTGCCCGCCGCCATTCCGGCAGGTTGGTGTTGCGCCAAAGGGCGAATCCCGCCAGCACGAGAGCCATGGCAAACCACTGGGCAGCATAGGCCTCGTGTTTTTCCGGCTGCACATTGACCAGCGGCCAGTCCGCCAGCAGGGCCGCCGGGCTGTCTACCTCGAGCCGCACGGTATAGGGCCACACGGTCTCCCCGAGCATGGCGCCCATGGCGCCCGGGTCCAGGGCCTGCACAAGCCTGGGCCAATGGTCATCGCCGGTCAGCTCGCCCAGCGTGAAATCTTCACCCGGCGGCACATACACGTGGCCGCGCAAATCCTGTTCACCGGTAAGCGCGGGCACCGTCGGTAACTCGCGCCGATAGGGGTCGCCCTCCAGCCAGCCCCGGTTCACCAACACCAGGCCGCCGCCGGCCAGGCGCAATGGGCTCAGCACCTCGACTCCGTAGCGGCCCTCGCGTATGCGGTTGTCCAGCAGGAAGTCCCGGCCGGGTAGAAACTCCCCCTGCAGTCGCACTTGCCGATAGGCCAGCATGTCAGCGCCGGGCTCCAGCTGTTCAATGGAGACCGCTGGCTGTTGGCGCTGGCGCTCCCAGCGCTCTGCGATGGCGCGCTTCTCGTCGGCGCGCCCCAGCTGCCAGCTGCCCAGCGCACAAAACAGCGGTACCAATAGCAGTGCAAAGGCCGCCGTGCGCCACTCTATATCCCAGCGCAGGCGCCAGTGTTGTGTAGCTGTGCCAGGCATAGGCTTTCGCTATACTGTGACGCCCCCTAGAGAGGTCGCCATGTTCCTCAAGTTCCTGATTGTCGTGCTCCTGCTGGGACTACTCGCCAGCCTGGGCACAGGCTTCTACTTCCTGATGGTCGACCAGGGCAACACCCGCAAGCGGCGGCTTTTCAATTCCCTGGGTGTTCGGCTATCCCTCGCGGTAGCCCTGATGGTCGTGCTCGTCTACGGAGTCAGTTCAGGCAAGTTGAAATCACAGGCGCCCTGGGAGCGGCATGGTGTGGCGGGGGAGTCAACGCAGCCCCCGGCAGATGCTCTCACCGGGGACCGCTGATTCATCAGAGAATGTAGACGAACAGGAACAAGCCAACCCACACCACATCGACAAAGTGCCAGTACCAGCTGGACGCCTCGAAGCCGAAGTGATCATCCGACGTGAAGTGGCCATGCCGCAGTGAGCGAATCAACTGAATCAGCAGCATGGTCATGCCCATGGCCACATGGAAGCCGTGGAAGCCGGTCAACATAAAGAAGGTCGACCCATAAATCCCCGAGTTCAGCGTCAGGCCGAAGTGGGCGTAGGCTTCGTAGTATTCGACGTACTGGATGTACAGGAAGATTATCGCCAGGGTGACGGTGATACCCAGCCACAGGTTGAACTGCTTGCGATCTCCCTTCAAAAGGCCCAGGTGCGCAATGTGCACGGTCACACTGGAAGACAGCAGGATGATGGTGTTCCACAGCGGCAGCCAGTGGTACCAGTGGCTCACTTCGGAGAAGGCCATGCTGGTGCCCGGTGACGTGAACTCGCCGTTGTTGGCGATGGCCTGGCCCGCAACCCCACCAACAGCTTCCTGCGGCGTTTGCATCATCGGCCAGTTGAACTCGAATCCGCCCCACAGCAGGTGGTTCATGGCGCCGGCTTCGCCCTCGCCCGCCAGCCAGGGACCCACCAGCACGCGCACGTAGAACAGCGCACCGAAGAACGCGAAGAAGAACATCACTTCGGAGAAGATGAACCAGAACATGCCCAGCACATAGGACTTCTTGAGCTGGCCTGAATTCATCCCCGCCAGGTTCTCGCGGATGGTGGAGCGGAACCAGACAAACAGCGTGCCGATAAACCAGAACAGGCCAGCAATCAGGATGGTCCAGGAATTGGACTCTGCGCCCGGCTCCCCGAAGGTCATGTCATTGAGCACGTTGGCCGCGCCGAAAATACTCATCACCAGGCCGATGGTGGCGCTGACAGCCATGCCGCTTTTCTCGGGCACATAATATTCTTCGTGTGCGGCAGTCTCTTGCGTTGCCATTGAAATCTCCCCGTTAGCGCGACGCGACCGCGTCAGACGCCATTTCAGTAATATCAAACATGGTATAGGACAGGGTTATTGTCCTGATATCCCGCGGCAGGTCCTGGTCGACAATAAACTGCAGCGGCATCTCGGTGCTTTGCAGCCCGTCGAGGGGCTGGTTATTGAAGCAAAAGCACTCGGTTTTATGGAAATACTCGGCGGCCCGGGCTGGCGACACGCTGGGAATCGCCTGGGCCACCATATCCCGCTCCAGCGGGTTGCGCGCCAGGAACACCGTGTCATTCACGGCGCCCGGGTTCACCTTCATCACGGTCTGTGAGGGCCGGAACTCCCAGGGCATGCCATCGCTGTTGGTGGCGATGAACTGGATCGTGACCTCACGGCTCTCGTCAACCTGGATGGTCGCCGCCTCATAGGCCACGCCGCTGGTCTTGCCGTTGATGCCCAGGGCATCGCAGAGCACGTTATACAGCGGCACCATCACTACGAACACAAAGGAGAACATCAGCACCACCACCGCGGCCATCTTGGCCACGGTTAGGGCAACAGGGTTGTCTCCGAACAGGCGCATCGGCTGTTAGCGTACCTGCGGCGGCGTAGCGAAGGTGTGGAAGGGCGCTGGCGTCGGCACCGTCCATTCCAGGCCTTCCGCACCTTCCCAGACTTTTTCGTCACTGACGGGCTTGCCGCCAACGATGGTGGCAATCACGTTGTACAGGAACAGCAGCTGGGAGGCACCGTAGATGAACGCGCCGATCGAGCTGATCATATTGAAGTCAGCAAACTGCAGGGCGTAATCCGGGATCCGCCGCGGCATGCCAGCCAGACCCACGAAGTGCTGCGGGAAAAAAGTGACGTTGAAGCCGATGAAGGAAATCCAGAAGTGGGTCTTGCCCATGGTCTCGTTGTACATCTTGCCGCACCACTTGGGCAGCCAGTAGTACACCGCAGCGGTCATGGAGAACACCGCACCGGCCACCATCACGTAGTGGAAGTGGGCGACCACGAAGTAGCTGTCGTGGTACTGGAAGTCACTGGGCGCAATAGACAGCATCAGGCCGGTGAAGCCGCCGATGGTGAACAGCACCACGAAGCCAATGCAGAACAGCATTGGGGTTTCGAAGGTCATGGCGCCGCGCCACATGGTGGTAATCCAGTTGAACACTTTCACGCCGGTCGGCACCGCGATCAGCATGGTGGCGTACATAAAGAACAGCTCTCCGGCGATCGGCATGCCTACCGTGTACATGTGGTGAGCCCACACGATAAACGACAGGAAGGCGATGGACGCGGTGGCGTAGACCATGGAGTCGTAGCCAAACAGCGGCTTGCGGGCAAAGGCCGGAATGATCTGCGAGACCACGCCGAACGCCGGCAGGATGATGATGTACACCTCGGGGTGACCGAAGAACCAGAACACGTGCTGGAACAGCACCGGGTCACCACCGCCGGCGGCGGAGAAGAAGCTGGTGCCGAAGTGAATATCCATCAGCATCATGGTCACTGCACCGGCCAGTACCGGCATCACGGCGATCAGCAGGTAGGCGGTGATAAACCAGGTCCACACGAACAGCGGCATCTTCATGTAGGTCATGCCCGGCGCGCGCAGGTTCATGACCGTGGCGACGATGTTGATGGAGCCCATAATCGACGACAGGCCGAGAATATGCACACCGAAGATAAAGAAGGTGACTGACGGCGGCGCATAAGTGGTAGACAGCGGCGCGTAGAAGGTCCAGCCGAAGGCGGGGCCGCCGCCCGGCATGAACATGGTGGCCAGCAGCAGCAGGAAGGCCGGCGGCAGAATCCAGAAACTCCAGTTGTTCATGCGCGGCAGGGCCATGTCCGGCGCCCCGATCATCATCGGGATCATCCAGTTCGCCAGGCCCACAAAGGCCGGCATGATGGCGCCGAAGACCATGATCAGGCCGTGCATGGTCGTCATCTGGTTGAAGAATTCAGGACGGATCAGCTGCATGCCGGGCTGGAACAGTTCCGCCCGGATAATCATGGCGAAGGCGCCGCCCACCAGGAACATCGCAAAGCTGAACCACAGGTACATCGTGCCGATGTCCTTGTGGTTGGTTGCAAACAGCCAGCGGCTGAGGCCCTTGGCCGGGCCGTGATGATGATCACCCATTGTCAGTTACCCCCTACTGGCCTTGCTTGTAGTTGAAGACGTCGATGGGTTGCACCATCTCGCCCATGTTGTTACCGAAACCGTTGCGCTGGAAGGTCAGCACCGCAGCCAGGTCGACGTCATTTAGCTGGCCACCGAATGCCTGCATGGCGGCATTGTTGCGCGAGCCGTTAATGACGATGTCGAAGTGGCCGTCCAGCGGGCCCATGGCGATCGCACTACCGGCGATGGCCTTGCCCACGCCGCCTTCGCCATTGGCGCCATGACAGGCGAGGCAGGCGCGGTTGTACACGTCCTGGCCGCGAGCCATCAGGTCGTCCATGGTGAAGGTCTGCTCCATCAGCGCCGCGATTTCCG
>JANQIO010000195.1 GCA_028282105.1 Halieaceae bacterium
GGGGCTGGTGGTTTTCGCGAGTGTCTGCCCACAGTGGGGGCCCAGCGCCCCGCGTTATGCGGAACTGGTGCAGCTATTGGTGCGCAAGCGCGGCGCGCGACAGTCTACCCTGATGCAGTCGCCGGTGGTGACGCCGGAATAGGCGGGTGTCCTAGCTCGCCATTTTCAGCATCGCGTGCAATAGCACGTTGCAGCCCGCTTCGAGGTCCTCGGGCTTGGCGTCCTCGGCCTCGTTGTGGGAGATGCCGTCTTTGCAGGGCACAAAAATCATGCTGGTGGGCGCCACCTTGGCCACGTACAGAGAATCGTGCCCCGCCCCTGACACCATTTCCAGGTTGCTGTAGCCCAGCTCCGCCGTGGCGCTGCGCACCGCCTCCACGCAGTCCGGGTCGAACTGGGTAACCGGCATATGCCAGAGCTCTTCTACACGGCCTTCGAGGTTTTTCTCGGCGCAGGCGATGGGTACGTAGTCGCGAAATTCCCGATCCATACTGTCCAGTATCTCGGGGTCAGGATGGCGCAGGTCGACGTTGACGATCAGGCGTTCAGGCACCGTGTTGCGTGAACCGGGTTCGGCCTTGATATCACCGAACGTGGCGCGGCCCCAGGGGGCATGCCTGGCGGCCAGGTCATAGCAGAACTGGATGATGGGCAGCGCGGCCATGAACGGGTCGCGGCGCACCTCCATCGGTGTCGGCCCGGCGTGTACCGGCTGGCCCTCGATGATCAGGTCGTACCAGCGGCTGCCCTGAACGCCGGTGAGCACGCCAATCTGCAGATCCTTTGCCTCGAGGATAGGACCCTGTTCGATATGGGTTTCGAAAGCGGCGCGAATCGGTCTGGGCGCGGCGGGTAACTCACCCTTGTAGCCGATGCGTTCCAGCTCATCGCCAAAGCGCTTGCCGGCCTTGTCCTCTATGGCATAAATGTCGTCACGCGCCATCTCGCCGGCCCAGACACCGGAGCCCACCATGGCCGGGGCAAAGCGCGCTCCTTCCTCGTTGGTCCACACCACCACTTCCAGCGGCGCCTCGGTGGTGATGTCCTGCTCGCTGAGGGTGCGCAGGACTTCGAGGCCGGCCAGCACCCCATAAACACCGTCGAACTTGCCGCCGGTGGGCTGGGTATCCAGGTGGCTGCCGGTGATCACCGGGGCAGCCTCCGGGTTGCTCCCTTCCCGGCGCGCAAAGATGTTGCCCATCTCGTCCACGCTAACCGTGCAGCCCACGGCCTCACACCAGTTCACGAACAGGTCGCGGCCGCGCTTGTCCTCATCGGTCAGCGCCTGACGGTTGCAACCGCCCCGCGGCGTCGCACCGATCTCGGCCATTTCCATCAGGCTGCCCCACAGGCGTGTGCCGTTGATGCGTAGTGCTTTCGTCATTGACTTCTACTCCACCGAATCCCGTTTCAGGGCCTGGCACATACAGTGCACCGAGCCGCCGCCGGCGGCAATCATGGCCACGTCAGGATCGAACACTTCCAGGCCCTCCGCCCGGCACTTGTCGATCAGGCTGGTGCCCGCGGCGGGGATCAGCACGCGCTCGTCGCCGAGGGCCACGATGTTGGTACCCATGTTCATGGTTTCGCCGTAGCTGATATCCATAATGCGGATACCCCTGGCAGTCAGCCAGTCCACCAGTTCCGGTTCTACCGCTTCCACGCAGACGACCGCCAGGTCTTCGGCGATCATGCCCATCTGCACGTCCAGGTGCAGGAAGTGTGGGTCGAAGGCATAGGTCATGAACTCCCAGCCCTCGGCCTCGAACCAGCCCTTGATCTGGTTCACCGCCGGCGCAACGCTGCGCTCTCCGGAGTAGCCGCAGATGGCCACGCCGGGTTTCAGCACCATGAAATCGCCACCTTCCACGTTGCCGGCGCTGACCATGTCGTAGATGGGGATGCCCTGTTCCAGATAGAAGCGCAGCACCGCCGCGTACTCACCGCGGCGGTAGGCTTTCTCCAGTTGCATGATGATGGCCCCCCAGGGCGTCATCACACTCGAGTCGCGGGCGTAGACCTGATAGGGCAGGCCGTCCTCGGCCGGCAGAATGTGGACGTTGACACCGGCGTGCCGGTACGCCGCGATCATCTCGCCGTACTGCTGCTGTACCACCTCAGCGTCGAACTGGAGGCCGACCCGCTCACTGCGCTGCGCCACCGCGTTGCCCGGGGTCCAGCGGTAGTTGTCGATGGGGCCTACCAACAGTTCCCGCAGGCGGCCGTATTCACTGTCGATTCCCCACTGTTGCGGGCGGGGGGTGCCGCCGCCTTCGATGCGCGTGCGCAGGTGCATAACGTCTCCTTAGCCACTAAGCTGCCGACAAGTTGCGACCGCCGCGCCTATTATGGCGGCTGGGGGGAAACTGGCAATAAACGGCAGCCGGGGTGCACACCACGATGAAAATAAAGACACTGGGTTCGGCGCTGGGCGTACTGCTGGTGATCGCCGGCCTGCACCAGACACTGCCTCGATAGTTCGTGTTTATCGCAACGAACCATGGCCTGCGTCGGCTTTTTCTGCGTATAGTCGTTCAAGTGCTGTTCACTGATTCCGGGGATTGAAATCATGCTCATCAAACCGCGCCTTGTGCTTATTTTGCTGGCAGGCATCCTGCTCTCTGGCTGCGTCCAGTTCAGCAACCAGCGTGGCATCGAAGTGGGCTGGCAGGACGAGGTGGTGGCTCGGCTGGAGAAGGGCAGCAGCACCCGGGCCGACGTGCTGGCCTTGCTGGGACCACCTTCGCAGGTGATTGCCCTGCAGGACGAGACGGTTCTGTACTACCTGTTTGAAGACGCCGACGGTGAGGGCATGCTGTTGATCCTCTACAACAACATCGAGATTCGTACCCACTACGATCGTGCGATCTTCTTCTTCGATGACAACGACGTGTTGACCGACTTTTCCACCCAGGTGCGGGCCCGCGATGGTCAATAGGCCGCTACGGCTCTCGCTTGCGTTGACCCTGGCGCTGCTGGCTGGCTGCGTGCAGTGGCGTGAGTACGAGCTGGGCGAGCGGATTGAAGAGGTGCGGGTGCCCGAGCCGGGCAACGGCATCACGGTGGTGGAGGTGATGGCGGAGTTTGGTCCGCCCCTGCGTATGTCGCGCGATGCCGGCGGCTACACCATGGCCTGGGAATACTGGGAGATTGATGACTACCGCATAGGCTTCGGACTGGGCTTTGCCGGTGCCGACTTTCTCAACATCGACTGGGGCAGGGCGCGGGTGGAGGGCGATTTCATGCTGCTCGGCTTCGACAGGGACCACCGGCTGATTTCTGCCAGCTTCGAGAAGTGGAACCGCAAGGCCGGCGGCGGCCAGGGCGTGCAGGCCTTCGTCAGCGCCGTGGGGGTGGTAGAAATCGACGACTTACTTGAAGAACTGTCGCAGCATGACTGGGGCGCGCAGTCCCTCCGGCGTATGCCGACCACGCTGAACCAACAGAACCGCATGGACAGCGGTGATGCCGGTCTGGAGCAGCGCGGCAGCAGTACCTGGGTTGGCCAGCACTCGCTGGAGAATTGAGCCTCAGGCGGCGGCCTGAATCACTTTGATCTGCGCTTCCAATACCTCCGGCGAGTACTTTGCCTCCAGCAGGGTGCGGTCAATTACACCGCCAAAGCGATCGGCGATGGTCTGTGCCGCCGCGACCGGTTCCCCCACCGCCGCAAAAGCTTCCAGCACCTCGTCGCTGATCTGGTCCGGTAGCTGGTCCCATTGACCCTCCTTGGTCATGCGATTGAGAACGGGCTGCAGATCGCCCCAGCCGTGGGCATCCAGCACAGTCTTGTAGGCCGGCGTCGAACCGTAGAAGCCGATGCGGTACTTGATGGCGCGCTTGGCCTCTTCCAGCTCTTCCTCCGTGGTGCCGGTGGCGGTGAACACCGGGAACTGGATGATGAAGTCATCCAGGCTGCGGCCATTGGCGGCCAGCTCCGATTCCAGCAGCGGTAGCATATTGGTCTTGAAGTGATGCTCGGTGCAGAAGCTGTGCACGATCAGGCCGTCGGCCACCGCGCAGGCGGTTTTCAGCATCAGCGGGCCGACTGCCGCCATCAGGATGGGCGGGCGGCCGTGCTCGGTGTTGGTGGGGGTGAACTCCGGGGTCATCAGGGTGTGCTGGTAACACTCGCCGCGGTAGTCGAGAGGTTTGCCGTCGTACCAGCAGTCCCAAATCGCCCGCATGGCCTCGATGTACTCACGCATCTGTTTGGCCGGCCCATGCCAGGGCATGGAAAAGCGGCGGGTGATGTGCGGCTTGATCTGCGAACCGATGCCCAGGGCAAAGCGACCGCCGGACCAGGCATTGATGTCGTGGGCGCTGTTGGCCATGGTCATGGGGCTGCGGGCAAGGGCAACGGCAATGGCGGTGCGCAGCTCGATGTTTGAGGTATTGGCGGCGGCGATGACCAGTGGCTGGAAGGGGTCGTGGGCGATCTCCGCGACCATTAAGCCGTCAAAACCCAGCTCTTCCAGCTCCCGCGCGCGCTTGCCCAGGGTCTCGGTGGATGCCAGCTCTTTGCCATGTGCATAAACGGTGTCGATTTTTATACTGCCCATTACGGCCTCCTCAGATGTCCTGACTTAGAATAGTCGGCTTTCGGCACCCGGGAAAACTCGCTATGGCTGGCTTCGACTGGACCCACCGTCACCTCAGCCTCAACGGTATCGCCGCCCACTATATCGAGCAGGGCCCCGCCAACGGTCCAGCGGTGGTGTTCTGCCATGGCTTCCCCATGTTGTGGTTTAGCTGGCATCGCCAGGTGCCGGTGTTGGCCGAAGCCGGCTACCGGGTGATTGCGCCCTCCATGCGCGGCATGGGACGCGCCGGGACGCCGGCGGAGCCGGAGGCCTATGGGGTAGACGCCATCACCGCCGATCTACTGGCCCTGCTGGACCACTGTGGCATCGGGCAGGCGGTGTTCGTCGGCATCGATTTCGGCGCTTTCGCTATCCAGGACTTCGCCCTGCGCCACCCGCAGCGGGTGCGCGCCATTATCTGTCTGGAAAACCCGGCCGCCCCCCACGATCCGGACCAGCCGCCGCTGGAGGGTTACCGGGAGATGGGCGAGCAGCATTTTCTGCATATCGAGTACTTCCGGGTGCCCGATCGCGCCGACCGCGACCTGGACGCGGCGCCAAGGGAGTTCCTGCGCAAGGTCATGTGGCTGCTCAGCGGGGAGGCCAACTATTTTGAAGTCTTCAAGCATCCGCCGGAAACCAGCTATATCGACGCGATGCCCGATACGCCGCCGCTGCCCTGGCGCTGGCTGAGCGAAGCGGAGTTGGAGCTGTTCGTATCTGAGTACAGCCGGTCCGGTTTCAGCGGCGGGCTGAACTGGTACCGCTCGATGGATATCAAGTGGCGGCAGCGCAAGCCCTTCGAGGGGGTGACCAGCGATGTCTCGGCCTGGTTCGTCGGCAGTGAGCGGGATGTGGATCTGGAAGGCTTCCACGGTGAGGACCCGATTGGCCTGATGCGAGCGATTTTCCCGCGCCTGGAAGCCGTGCAGATGATTCCCGGCGCCGGGCACATGATGCCGCTGGAAGCCGCCGATGAATTGAATGTCATCCTGCTGGACTATCTTGGGCGTATAATGAGCAATTAATCCGCGTAAACTGTTGTTATGGAACCGGTCAATACACCGATATTCAACCACCAGCAGCCGGCCCGCGTCGGCGTGCTGGTCACCAATCTGGGCACGCCGGGCGCACCCACCGCGGCTGCGCTGAAGCCCTACCTGAAGCAGTTCCTCTCCGACCGCCGGGTCGTGGACCTGCCGCGGCTGCTGTGGTGGCCGATTCTCAACCTGATTATTCTCAATATCCGCCCGAAGAAGTCCGCCGAGGCCTACGCCGAGGTCTGGTCCGAGGAGGGCTCGCCGCTGTTTGTGCACACCCGCCGGCAGACCGACCTGATCCGGGACCAGCTCAAGGCGCGCCTGGGCGACCAGGTGGTGGTGGAGTTCGGTTTCCGCTACGGCCATCCGTCCATCCCCGACGGCATTGCCTCGCTGAAGCGCCAGGGCGCTCGCAAGATGGTGGTGCTGCCGCTGTACCCGCAGTATTCGGCGACGACCGTGGCATCCACTTTCGACGCCGTGGCGGAAGATTTCCAGAAGCGCCGCTGGCTGCCGGACTTCCGCTTTATCTCGCATTACCACGACCACCCCGGGTATATCGAGGCGCTGGCCGCCTCGGTGCGGCGTCACTGGGAGAAGCACGGGCGCGCCGACAAGCTGCTGATGTCTTTCCACGGCATCCCCAAGCGCTACTTCGACAACGGCGATCCGTATTTCTGCGAGTGCCACAAGACGACCCGCCTGTTGGCGGAAGCCCTGGAGCTGGGCGAGGACGAGCACCAGATGGTCTTCCAGTCCCGCTTCGGCCGCGAGGAGTGGCTGCAACCCTACACCGACGAGACCCTCGAAGCCCTGGCGGAAGACGGTGTGAAATCGGTGCAGGTCATCTGCCCCGGCTTCTCCGCGGACTGCCTCGAGACCCTGGAGGAGATTGCCCTGCAGTACAAGGAGGTGTTCCTTGAATCCGGCGGCGAGCGTTTCGAGTACATTCCCGCCCTCAACGAGGACGAGGCGCATATCAGCATGCTGACCTCGCTGGTAGAGGACAACCTCGCCGGTTGGGTGCGCAATGGCTCTACCCTCCATGAAGTCCCCGACACGGCGGGGAATGAAGAGCGGTCAAATATTCACCCCATCGCCCGCTGATCACCCGCGTAAATTCCCGGTGACACCGACTGCGTTCCCCGCGCATGACAATGGTGTTATGCTCATCGAACATACTGCAGGTTCAAAACCATGCGGCAACTGACTGGACTTGATGCCTCGTTTCTCTACCTCGAGACACCGAATGCGCCAATGCACATCTCGGGGCTGGCGATTTATGACCCGTCTACGGCCCCCGGCGGCGCTGTCCGTTTTAAGCAGATCATCGACAACACCACCCGCCGCATCAAGCGGCTACCGACCATGTCCCAGCGGCTGGTGACCGTGCCCCTGGGGCTGGACCATCCCTACTGGATGGCCGACGGTACCTTCGACCCGGAATTCCACATCCGCCACCTGGCGCTCCCCAAGCCCGGCGACTGGCGTCAGCTCTGCATCCTGGTGTCGCGCATTCATGCCCGCCCGCTGGATCGCAAGCGCCCGCTGTGGGAGCTGTATGTGATCGAGGGCCTGGACAATATGGAGCACCTGCCAAAGGGCAGCTTCGCGGTGTTTACCAAGATGCACCACGCCGCCGTGGACGGGGCCTCGGGCACCGAGATCACCGCGGCCCTGCACGACCTGTCACCCGATGCCCACCTCGATGCCGAGCCCTACGCGGTGCCGGTGGAAAGCGAGCCCAGCACCGCGGAGCTGTTGATTCGCGCCCAGGTGAACGCCGTCAAGCAGCCGTTTCGCTTTATCTCCGTGGCGCGCAATACCGTGCCCGGCTTTGCCCAGGCCTATGCGCGCCTGCGCAAGGGCGAGTTGCACCGCGTGGCCAGCATCCCGCGCACCCGCTTCAACGGAAAGGTGTCACCCCACCGGGTGTTTAACGCCGTGCACTTTCCGCTGGATGAGATCAAAGGGATTAAAAACGCGGTACCCGGGGCCACCGTCAACGATGTGGCGATCACCATCGTCGGTGGCGCCCTGCGCAAGTACCTGCTGGATAAGGACGAGCTGCCACCGGAGAGTCTGGCGGCCATGGCCCCCATCAACGTCCGTGACACCAAGGAGAAGGGCACCGGCGGCAACATCGTGTCGGCGATGACCGTGCAGGTGCGCAGCGACATTGAGAATTCGGTGGACCGGCTCAAGGCCGTGCACGCGGGTACCGCGGAGGCCAAGGAGCTCTCCAGCGCCGTGGGCGCCAAGTCCATGACGGATTACACCCAGTTTATTCCCAGCACCCTGACCGCCCAGGCCGCGCGCCTGGCCAGCCGTTGGGGCCTGTTGAACCGGGTGTCGCCGGTCTACAACTGTGTGATTACCAATGTGCCCGGCCCGCAGATTCCGCTGTACAACACCGGGGCGCGGCTGGTTGCCAACTACGGTACCGGGCCCATCCTGGACGGCATGGCCCTGTTCCACGCCATCACCAGTTACTGCGGTGATTTCGCGATCTCCGCCACCAGTTGCCGGCAGATTATGCCGGACCCGGATTTCTACCGTCAGTGTCTGCTGGATAGCTTTACTGAACTCAAGCAGGCCACCGACAAGATCGTCGCCCGCGCCGGTAAAAACGAGCGGGTAGCCAAACAGGCCAGCAAGAAAGCCAGGGCCAAGGCAAAGACCAAAGCGAAAAGCACAGCGAAAACCGGCGCCGGGAAAAAAACCAATAGCCCCCGGCGAACTTCCACCGCCCGCACAGCGACCGCGCCGTAGAGCAGCGCACAGGCAACTCCAGCGGGCACCCAGATCACCATAGAGTGAAGAGTAGAAGAACAAGAAAGACATAAAGGGACCGCAATATGGACGCGCACGCACAGACCCACATGATTCCGCCACCGCCTATCGGCCTGGCGGTGACCGAAGCGCATCGCGCCCTGGCCGAGTTTGCCGGGCTGATGTACAGCCGCCGTTTTCTCAATCGCATGCCCCGTGGCGACGGTCACGGTGTGGTGCTGTTACCCGGTTTCCTGGGCGACGACGGCTACAACGCCCCGCTGCGCAAATACCTGGACCGGCTCGGCTACCACAGCGTGGGCTGGGCCCAGGGGCGCAACCTCGGGCCGCGCGGCGACCTGTTGGAGCGGGCGCTCGATTACATCGACACACTGGCCGCTCGCAGCGGTGGCAAGGTGACGCTGATCGGACACAGCCTGGGCGGCATATACGCCCGCGAGTTGGCCAAGGAACTGCCCGACAGCATTCGTCAGGTGGTCTCACTGGGCAGCCCCTTTGGCGAGGGCCGGGATACCGGCTCCTACCCGCGGCGCCTGTTCTCGGCGCTGAACCCGGATGAGGAGATTACCATCGCCCAGCACACCCTCACCGAGCCACCGCCGGTGCCGACCACCCCGTCACCCTTGGAATAGACCGCGGTGGTCGGCACCGGCGGTGGCTCGGTGAGGGTGTGCT
>JANQIO010000062.1 GCA_028282105.1 Halieaceae bacterium
CAAGTTCTTCTTTTTGGCAACCAAAGCGGTCATACCTCTTTCCCTGGTTCAAGCGTTGTCCTAGAGTGAATTTACTCCCCTGTGAGCGCGACACCTAACAGCTAAATAAATAGACGGGGTTCATTTGTTCCTCGTCTCGGTATGTTGGGTTCATGATTATCATTCTCCCGAAAACTCCCAGACGCACAAGTACTTGCATAGCCTGCAGTAAATACTGAGGTGAAAAAGCGAGCGAGGAGGCGTCATTTTCCATCATTTCCGCTCATCGGTCGGCGGCTTTGAGCATCCACAAAATCAATTAAAAACATAGACTTGGGTATGATCAGGTGACTGGGTTTATCCGGGGTCCAATGAAAAATGGCCTTGAATTCTCCTCGACTTCAAATACTGTATATATAAACAGTAATGAGGAGTGCCCGATGGACGATGTTCGCCCCCGCTTGCCCGATTCTCCGGCCAGCTTTATGGATCGTTTGCGTCGTGACATGCGTGAGAAAGGCTACGCATATCCAACGGAGAAGACCTACTGTCTTTGGATCAAGCGCTTCATTCGCTTTCACAATCGTCGCCACCCGGAACAAATGGGTGCGCAGGAAATTAATGCCTACCTGAGTTTTCTCGCGACGAAGTACGAGTGTTCTCCCGCGACACAGCGCGTGGTGCTGAATGCGCTGGTTTATCTGTACAGAAAGTTCCTCGGGGTGGAACTGGAAACGCTCTTGTATGAAAAAGCCAGGCCGAAACGCCGTTTGCCTACAGTACTGTCCCATTCTGAGGTCAAGCAGTTGCTGGATCAGATGACCGGATTGCATCGCCTGATGGTTGAACTGCTTTATGGGGCTGGTCTGCGGCTGAACGAGCTGTTGTCACTGCGGGTGAAGGACATTGATTTCGAGATGTCCACAATCACGGTGCGATCTGGCAAGGGTGACAAAGACCGCACTACACTTCTACCGGACCAGTTGAAGGAGCCGCTGCGTGAGCAGTTGGCGTACGTGGCCAAACTGCATTCTCGCGACCTGGAAGATGGTTATGGCGAAGCGTACATGCCCTATGCGCTGGGCAAGAAGTACCCGTCGGAATCCAGGGAACTGGGGTGGCAGTTTGTGTTTCCTGCTACCCGTATCGGCCCTTGCCCGAGAACAGGGGCGCTACGCCGTCATCATCTGCATCACACAGCACTGCGCCGTCATATCCGGCGGGCGAGAAAGGCGGCCGGGATCATAAAGCCAGTGCGTAGCCACACGTTCCGGCACAGCTTTGCTACCCGATTGCTGGAGAAGGGCTACGACCTGCGCACCATTCAGAAGCTGCTGGGGCACAGCGATGTGAAGACCACAGAGATATATACCCACGTGCTGCGGCGCGGCCCGCTGGGCGTGATCAGCCCACTGGATGGTTGATCAGAGCACCTCCTCCGCGCCCAGCAACGGCAACAGGCGATGAAGTGCCGCGGTGAATTCGTTCTTGCTCGCCTTGCGTATTTTGCGCGCGCCGCGGGCTCGCCAGGCCAGGGTGTGCACTTTGTTGGCTGCGATCACAGAGGGTTTTTCCAGCCCCTTTACTTTCACCTCGGTGGTGACGCCCCTGATACTGCTGCTGATTGGGCAGCAGATGAGCAGGCCGGTCATCTGGTGGTAGTCTGCGCTGCTCAGCACCAGGGCGGGGCGGTACTTGTCGATTTCCTTGCCGCGAGTAGGCTCGAAATCCAGCCAGATAATGTCGCGCCGTTCCGGTACGTAGTCTCCCGCCACTAGTCTTCTGACAGCTCTTCGGGGAGGAGTTCAATCGTTTCGTCCGCGTGTGCGCCCCCGGGCGTGAGGCCGGCGATGAGATCTTTCTCGGCGTAAGGTAGTACGGGCTCTTTTACCTCATCCCGAATCGGTTTAACGACCAATCCGTCCTCGGTGACTTCCACGCTGACACGTGTGCCAGCGCTAAAGCCCGGGAGTTCCGCCATTACGCCGCTGACGCGCAGGGCCAGGCTGTTGCCCCAGCGCTTGATCTCGGTCTCGATGTGCATGTGGCGCAGTTCCGTTTGTAGCTACAATGTATATACAAAGTCTACTGGGTTGAGGTGGGGTTGCAAGCGCGGCGTCTCATCAATTCCGCTTACCGACCCGGTGTCTTGATGCTATGCGCGTTTACACGACTACTTACAAATCGCGTCGCTCAGCTTCGGAATCGCTGGCGGCGTGCACGGCCCGCCGTGTACCGATTCTTCCCCGTGAGGATCAGCTAGGCCTCAGCCTGGGAGGCCAACGCCAGAAACACCACGCCGAACACCAGGTACACCGTGTCTTCCCCGCCGAAGAACAGAGTGAAGTCAGGGGCTGGGGTGTGAGAGGTGAGATTGAATCCACTCCAGGCGTCAATCGCTGCGCGCAGGAAAGGGTAGGCGATAAAACAGCCCCCGGCCCAGCGGGCGTGAATGCCGCGCTCGGGTTGCCGCACAAAACCCGACAGGCACATGAAAGCGGAGGCGAGAATACCGTTCGGGGCCCAGTTCATGGCGGCGGAGCGTCTTATCTGGTCGGGTGATGTGGTGTCTGTCAGGCCGTACTCTGCCAGCAACACTGCTTCATAGCTCTGTGGGTGCAGCAGACCCCAGAGCGGGTAGAGCATTAGCAGCACAGCGGCCGCCACCAGAATGATTGAAGCGGTGAGTTTCACGGCCCTGGGTTCGCCCAGCCGGCTGGCCGGCAGCTCAGGCGCTGCCGGGCAGGCCCTTGGCGTCGGCGGCGGGCTCTTCCCTGGGCAGTTCACCCTTCTTGAACAGGCGGCCGACGTCATCGAGGATCACGTACAGGCTCGGCACCAGCAGCAGGGTGATGACTGTGGCGAACACGATGCCAAAGGCCAGTGACACGGCCATCGGCACGATCACCTTGGCCTGGGTGCTGGTTTCCAGCAGCATCGGCACCAGGGCGCAGAAGGTGGTTAGCGAGGTGAGGATGATGGCGCGGAAGCGGCGCATACCCGCCAGCACGGCGGCTTCAGCCCGCGGCGTGCCTTCCTTCACGGTGCGGTTCACAAAGTCCACCATGATCAGGCTGTCGTTCACGACCACGCCCGACAGGGCGATGATACCCACCAGCGACATCATGCTGATGGCATAGCCGGTTACCAGGTGGCCGACCACGGCGCCGATAATGCCGAAGGGAATCACGCCCATGATGATCAGCGGCTGCAGGTAGGAGCGGGTCGGCACGGCCAGCAGCGAGTAGATGCCGAACAGCGCCAGGGCAAAGCCGATGACCATGCTCTGGGCGGCGAGGTCCTCCTCCTGCGACATGCCCGATACGCCCCAGGTCAGCCCCGGGTACTTTTTCTGCAGCTCGGGAATAAAGTTCTTGATCAGCTCACTGCTGATGCGGCCGGGCTCTACTTTGTCGGTTTCCGCCTCGGCGGTGATTTCCACCGCGCGCTGGAAGTCGATGCGGGTGAGCTGGTTGAAGCCGGGCTTCACGTCCAGGGTGGCCACGGAGTCGAACGGTACGCGTCCGCCGTCCGGGGTGCGGATGAACATGCCGTCCAGGCTGGCAGTGGTGCGGCGATCTTCCCGCGGGTAGCGCACCAGCACCTTGATCTCGTGGGTGCCCCGCTGGATGCGCTGGGCCTCGGCGCCGTAGAAGGCGTGGCGCACCTGGGAGCCCAGGTCGAAGCGGGTGATGCCCAATGCCTCGCCCTCGGGCTTGATGTCGATGTGGAACTCGTTGGACACCGCGCTCACGCTACTCTGGATATCGTAGAGTCCGTAGTACTCCTTGAGCTTGGCTTCCAGTTCCAGAGAGGCCGCCTGCAGGGCTTCCCAGTTGGGGTGAGCAAGGTCGAAGGCGATATCCGAGCCAAAGCTGGGGCCGTCTTCAATATAGAACGACAGCACCTCGGCGCCGGGAATGCTGCCGACCCGGTCGCGCCACAGCAGCATCACCTCCTTGGTAGTCAGCTTGCGCTCCTGGGCCAGCACCAGTTCCGCCAGCATGAAGCCACCGGTGGTGCCCTGGCTGTAGGCGAACTGGCTGTATAGCAGCGGCTGGTCGTTGTGCTCGGCGCGGTACTCATTGTCGATGTCGCGCAGCGCGGCGGTAATCTCGCTCATCACTTCCAGGGTGCGGCGCTGGGGCGTGCCCTCGGTCATCTCCAGACTCATCTGGATGAACTCGCCTTCGGTTTCCGGGGCGATCACCATCCGCACCTGGCCGCTGGCCACCACGCCAACGGTGAGAATCAGCAGGCTGAGGAAGCTGGCTGCGGTGAGGTAGCGCCGGCGGATGCACTTCTCCACGAAGGGCCGGTAGCTGTGGTTCACGAAGTGGCGCAGGCGCCGGTTCACCGCCTCCTGCACGTGGTCGATCTGTGCCAGCCAGCCCTTGGTAGCCGGCGGGCTATGGGCCAGGTGCGCGGGCAAAATCCATTTCGATTCCACCAGCGAAAACAGCAGGCAGAACACCACCACAAAGCCGATAGCCTCGCCGAACACGCTCAGGCCGCCCTGGATAAACAGGGTAGGCATAAAGGCTACGATGGTGGTGAGTACGCCGAAGGTTGCCGGGGTGGCGACTTTCAGAGCGCCGGAGATAATCGCGTCCACACTGTGGCCGCGTTCCTCCTGTTCGGTATAGGCGGCCTCGCCGATGATGATGGCGTCGTCCACCACAATCCCCAGCACCAGGATAAAGCCGAAGGCGCTCACCACGTTGAGGGTGCCGCCCACCCAGGGGCTGCCGAATACCGCCATGCTGCCCAGGAAGCAGATGGGAATGCCCACCATCACCCAGAAAGCCAGCTTGATCTCCAGAAACAGGGCCAGCACCACGAACACCACCACCGCACCCATGGCGAGGTTTTTCATCATCATGCCCAGGCGCTCGCCCAGGTAGTAGCTGAAGTCGGACCAGATGGTGAGCTGCACGGAATCGGGCAGGGTCTGGTTTCGCTGTTCCACGTATTCTTCCGCCGCCGTTGCTGCGCGGATGATGTCCTGCGAGCCCATGGCCATTATCGGCAGGGCAATGGAGTACTTGCCGTTGAACAGCGCAAAACCGGTCAGGTCTTCGAAGCCGTCATCGACGCTGGCGATGTCTCCCAACAGCAGGCGCGTGCCGTCGGGGAAGGTCTTGAGCACGATGTTCTCGAAATCCGCCTGGCGGTAGGCCTGGCCCTGGGTGCGCAGCATGATGTCGCCGGCCTCGGTGCGTACCGAGCCACCCGGCAGGTCGATCGAGGAGCGGGCGACGATATTGGCCACGTCGCGCAGGGTCAGGTCGTACTCCTGCAGGCGGTGTTCGCTGACCTCGATGGCGACCTCGTAATCGCGGGCGCCCCAGATGTTCACCGAGGAGATATCGGGGTGGGACACCAGGTCCAGCTTCACCTGTTCGGCCAGCTCCTTCATGCTGCGCTCGTCCAGGTCGCCGGCCACCTGGATGATCAGCGCCTGGAACGGCAGCTCCACCCGGCCGATGATCGGTTTCTCGGCACCTTCCGGCAGTGAGGGGATGGCATCAACGCGGTTTTTCACCTCGTTGATCATCTCGACCATGTCGTCTTCGTTTTCCGGCTCGATGATGATGCGTGCCAGGGATTCCATGGAATCCGACTCTATGCGGTCGATACCTTCCAGGTCAGACAGGGCTTCCTCGATGCGCAGGGTAATGCCCTGCTCGACTTCTTCGGGCGCCGCGCCCGGGTAGGGCACCGTCACCTGGATCACGTCGATCTCGAACTCCGGCATCATGGTGCGCTTGATGGTGAGCGCCGACAGCAGGCCCACGGCAATAATCACAATCATCAGCAGGTTGGCCGCCACCGGGTTGGTGGCGAACCAGGGGATTACACCTTTGTGCTGGGTCAGCTGTGGGTTTGTCATACCGCCGCCGGCTGGTCGGCCTGTTCGCTATCAGGCTGCGCCGAGCTCTGGTCCGGGGTGGCTGCAGCGGGTTCCGGGGCGGTGCCGGCCGCTTCCATCAGCGCATCCTGGCGGCGGGTGCTGCTGCGCTCGCCGATGGTGACTTCCATACCTGGCAGGGCATCGCCCAGCAGGGTCAGAGACACCAGGTCGCCGTCCTGCAATCCGCCGCTGATGTAGATCTCATCACCGCCGGTGCGCAGGGTGGTCACCTGGCGGTTGCGCAGGGTGTTCTGCTCGTCCACTACCCACACCAGGTTGCCGGCGCGCACCACGTAGCGCGGCAGCACCACCAGCTCATTCATGACTTTGCCGATGACATTGGCTTTCACGAAGGTGCCCACCCGCAGCGGGGTGTGGTTGCCCACGCCCAGGGCGTAGGGGTCGTCAATCCGCGCCACGGCAAACAGCACGCGGGAGCGCTCATCGAGGGCCGCTTCGGTGCGGTCCAGGCGCGCCGTCCAGTGGGTGACAGTGCCGCCGATGTCGGTGTACAGGTCGACCGGCGGCGCCTGCTCCTGGTCAAAGCCGGAGACACCGGGCAGTTCCAGGTAGTTGAGGCGGCCCTGGGGAATGGCCAGCCGCACCTCGGCGTAATCCACCGCGAACACCCGGGCGATGCTGGTGCCGGGGGCGACGAACTTGCCCAGGTCGGAGTGCTTCTCCTGAATCAGGGCATCGTAGGGCGCACGAATGGCGGTGCGTTCCAGGTCATCCTCGGCCTTGCGCAGGTCGGCCTGGGCGGACAGCAGTTGCGCTTCCGCCTGCTCAAGCTGTGGTATGCGCAGGTACAGGTCGCGGGCTTCGGCGCTGCGGGAGCCACGGTTGTCGAGCTTTTCCCATTCGCGGCGCGCCACTTCGGCGCGGCCCTTTTCCTGGGCCATGTTGGCCTCGGCGGTTTCCACCTGGGCGCGGGCGCGCAGCAGTGCGGCCTGGTAATCGCGGTCATCAATGCGCGCCAGCACGTCGCCCTTGGCCACGTAGCCGCCGGCGTTGTAGTTGGGGGAGACTTCAGTAATGCGGCCGCTGACTTCCGCCACCAGGGTGGTATCGCGGTGCGGGGTAACAGTGCCCTGGGCCTGCACCGGGATGCGCAGGTCCTGCAGCACCACTTCCGCCACATCCACAGTGGGCACGATGGCACGGGCCGGTTCAATCACCGACTGAGGTCGGCTTACCACCAGCAATACGGCAATGGCCAGTGAGGCCGCTACCAGCAGCGCCGGGGCAAAGTCTTTCAAGGACAGGGTCGACACAGCTCTTAGCCCTTTCTCAAATTCCTGTTTTCGAGCCTCACCGTCCCGAAAGCTTGTTCAGCCGGGAGGCGCGGGCACGCAATCATATGCAAGACGTTGATTTTATTACGTCTTGGGGCCGGTGAGAGATTAAATTTGGGTAATAAGACTAAAGGTTTGTAAATACGTGAGGCAGATCATAGGGCGGGGTGGCCAGCGCGAGGCGCCAGCCATGATCCGGAATAGCGGGAGGGACGCGGCCGCAGTGCTGCGGCCGCGGCACGTTTAGTCGTCGCTCTTGTCGAAATGCACGTCCATCTGCGGGTAGGGGATGGAAATGCCGGCCTCGTCAAAGCGCAGTTTCACGGTGGCGTGGGTGTCCCACATTACCTGCCAGTAGTCGGCAGACTTCACCCAGGGGCGCACAATGAAATTCACGCTGGAATCCGCCAGTTCGCCGACTTCGATGGTCGGTGCCGGGTCGGCCAGCACCCGGTCATCGGCGGCGATGATCTCCTCGAGGGTTTTGCGCACCACGCGGATGTCGTCCTCGTAGGACACGCCAAACACCATGTCTACCCGGCGCGTATCCCGGGCTGAGAAGTTGGTGATGGTGCTGGCGTAGATGCCGCCATTGGGCACGATGGTCACCTTGTTGTCGGGGGTCACCAGGGTGGTGGTGAAGATGCCGATGGCCTCGACAGCGCCGGTGGTGCCGGCGATGTCTACAAAGTCACCTTTCTGGAAGGGGCGGAACACGATCAGCATCACGCCGGCGGCAAAGTTCGACAGCGAGCTCTGCAGCGACAGGCCAATGGCCAGGCCGGCGGCGCCGAGCAGGGCCACCAGTGAGGTGGTGTTGACGCCGAGCTGGTCGAGGGCCGCAACAATGACGAACAGCAACAGCACCCAGCGCAGGATCGAGGTCACGAAGCCCACCAGCATCTCGTCTACACCGCCACGAACCATCAGCTTGCGCACCAGGCCGACCACGGCGGACACCACCATGCGACCCAGGATGAAGATGATCAGCGCAAGGCCGATATTGATGCCCCAGGGCAGCACGTAGTCGTTGAATAGCGCCTGGATGTCGATGTTTTCCGGCATGGTTAACCCCTTGTTTGCCAAAATTGAATGCAAGATTGCTGCTCCATAAGGTAGCGCAAAAATCAGCATTCGTGGGAAAACGCGGTGCTTTGTTGGGGTTATTGCACTGACGCGCCTGGCTCAGGCGGTGACCTGGGGAGAAGGGAGGCGGGCAGGGGAACCCCAACCGGTGAGGGGGATCACCGGCAAGGCCTGCCCGCCTGTGAAAGCGGTGGGGCCGGCGGCTAGCTGTTGATGACGTTGACTTTCAGGCCGGTACTGGCCTGGGGCAGGCTGGTAGTGAGCACGTCGCCCTTGAGCCCGTTGTGCTCCGGGCGAATCAGCAGTTGCACCTGGCCGGTGCTGTCTACCCGACGCCCCAGGGTTCGTACCTGCACGCCTTTCAGGCGGCCGTCGACCACGGTGTAGATGCGGTCGTCACCGTACAGGCTCTGCACCGGCACCCCGGTGACCTGCTCCAGCATCGGCATCACCACGGTGATATCCACGGCCTTGCCGATTTCCAGGCTCTCGTCGCTGCCGACCCGAAACAGGCCGTCCACGCCGGAGCGTCCCGCGCTGACTTCCGCTGCCAGCTGGTCCAGCTCAATGCTGCGGAAGCTGCCGTCATCCAGGCGGGCGACAATGGTCTCGCCACGGGCCATGGCCTGCTTGATGGGGTTTACCGAGGAGCCCGGAAGGGTGACCCGGACCTGGAGGGCCGCGGTATCGTATATCTCCAACAGTATTTCTCCCTCACGCACACGGTCTCCCGGGGACGCTTCAATGCGCGAAATACGGCCGCGAAAGGGGGCGGTCACGAGGGTCCGCGACAAGCGCAGCTCCTGCTCTGCAAGGAGGGCTTCGGCGCGTTCCAGCGCGGCCTCCACGGTGGTGAGTCGTTGTGGGTAGTTGTCTACCTTGAGCTTCTGCTCAGCCAGTTGGATGGCCTGGCGCGCCACGGCGGCGCGGGTGTCCTCAAGCTGCTCGGTGGCCACCAGGTTCTGCTGCTCCAGCTTTTCCAGGCGCTTGCGCTTGGCCAGGGTCAGCTCGTGCAGCTCCTGCATGTGGCTGAGCACTTCCTTGTCCACCTCGTGCTGGCGGCGCAGGGTATCCACCGCGGCGCGGGCCTCGGCGGCATCGGCCTGGCGCTGCTTGAAGCGCAGCTCTTCATCGGCGTCGTCCAGGGCCATCAACACTTCGCCCTGGTCCACCAACTGGCCTTCGCTGACGTTCAAGGAGTTCACGGTGGCGGTGACTGCTGCGGTGAGCTGGGCATGGCGCGGGGTTTCCACTCGCCCAAACAGGCGCAGTTCCGGGGCCAGGCTTTCTTCCACCGCCGGCATAGTGGTGACCGGGTAGACCTTTTCCTCCACCTCGTTGGCATCGTGGTTGGGGGCGGTAGCCATCAGGGTACCGGTGGTCGCCAGCCCCACCGCTGCCACGATCAGCAGCGCACGGTTTTTCCGTGAGGGCTTTTTAAGACGCATATTGAACTTCATCGTGAACTCCTTCGCGACGCATCGGAGCCAGTTGCTCCAGTACAGACAGGATGGTGGGAATAACGAACAGGATCAGGGTGGTGCCATAGAGCAGCCCGAAGCAGATCACCACGGCCAGCGGCACCATCACTTCACCCATGGGTGAGCTTTCCAGCATCAACGGGCCCAGGCCAAAGGTGGTGGTGAGTGAGGTCAGGATCACCGGTCGCAGGCGCTGGCTGCAGGCGGCTTCCAGCGCGGCATGGGCATCCAGGCCGCGCTCCCGGGCCTCCCGGTAGGAAGTGATCAGGATGATGGAGTCATTGACGATCACTCCGGTCAGCGTGAACACGCCCATGATGGCCAGGGCGCCCAGGTTCAGGCCCAATATGTAGAGGCCGCCGAGGGCGCCGGTCAGGCCCAGGGGGATGGCCGCCATCACCGCCAGCGGCCAGCTCCAGGAGGCGAATATCCAGGCCAGGATCAGGTAGATCAGCAGCAGGCCGATCACCGCGCCCAGCATCATGTCGCCAAGGATCTTGGCTTCCTCTGCGGAGCCCTCACCGAGACCGTAGCTGACGTCGTATGTTTGCAGGATGTCGGGGATGACCGACTTCTCCAGGTCCTCGATGATGGCCATGGAGGTGTTGATCTTCTTGTCCACGTAGGCATACACATTCACCGCCTTCTTGGCATCCCGGTGCTGGATGCGGTCAATGCCGCGGCGGCTGCTGACATCTGCCACCGCCGGTAGCGGCATCACCTCGCCGGAGGGGGTGGTAATGGGCAGGCTGTACAGGGTGTCCAGGCGGTTGCGCTCTGCCTCAGGCAGGCTCACGTTCACCTCCAGCTCGGCGTCGTTCTCCGTGAACAGCTGCACCCGGTGGCTTTCAAAGGCAGCCCTGAGCTGTCGGCCCACCTCGGCACTGGTCAGGCCCAGGCTGCGACCCTCGGTGTTGAGGTTGATGATCCACTGTTCCTTGCCGTAGGGCAGGTCGTCGTAGGCGCTGAGCACGCCGGGGTAGGTGGCGAGCTTGGCGGCCAGTTCCTCGGCCGCGGCTTTCAGCTCCTGGGTGTCGCCGCCGGAGAAGTAGAGCTGCACGTCGGGCCAGTTGCCGTCACCGGAGCCGATGCGCAGGCGCTCGACGTAGGGGTTCTCCGGCAGGCGCGCCTGCCAGGCGGCAATAAATTCGTCCAGGGTGACGGTGCGCTGCTCGGGCGAGATCAGCTCTACCCACAGGGTGGCATATTGGCTGCCCTGCTTGGGGGACTCGTCCAGATAGGCGAAGTTGCGGTTGATGACATGGGTCACGATCAGACCGCCGCCCAGCTCGCGGTCGGTGTCTTCCGCGGCCTGGGCCATGGTCTTCAGCCACTCGTCCTGCTGGTACTCGGTGGTCCCGGCGGCGAACTGCATATAGGCATCGGCAAACTCGAAGTCGATATCGACGTTGAGGTCCGGCTTCACCCGGCCGGTAGCCAGCAGGCTGATGGCGATCATGAAGCCGAAGAAGGCGATGGCCAGCACCGAGCGGCGGTTATCCAGTGCGGTGTGCAGGGCGGGCAGGTAAAAGTGATGGCGGAAGCGATCGAAGCGGGCGTCGAACCAGACGCGCAGGCGCGAGGGCGTTTCGTGTTCCATGGCGCTGAAGCTGTGGCGCAGGTGGCCGGGCATGATCAGGAAGCACTCCACCAGGGAGGCAATGATCACGCATACCATCAGCAGCGGAATCTCGCGGATAAAGGGCTCGTTGATCGCCAGCAGCGGCAGGAATGCGGCCAGGGTGGTCAGCGACGAGGCCATCACCGGAGCGAACATGCGCTGGGCGCCCTGGGCGGCGGAGTCGACCGGCCCGTGGCCGTCCTGGTAGAGGGCCAGGGAGTGCTCGCCCACCACGATGGCGTCGTCCACTACAATGCCCAGGGCCATCACCACCCCAATCATGCTGATAAAGTTGATGCTGCCGCCGAAGCCGTAGAACACGGCCAGCGCACCCAGGAAAGACACCGGGATACCGATGGTCACCCAGAAGGCGGTACGACCGTTGAGGAACAGGAACAGGGTGCCGATCACCAGTAACAGGCCGCCAATGCCGTTCCTGAATACCAGCGAAATCTGGTTGTAGGCAAAGCGCCAGGCCTCCAGCCAGATGGTGGCCTTCACACCGCGCTCGGCCAGGGCCTGGGCGTTGTCCGCCTCCCAGGCGTAAAGGATATCGGCGGCGTCCAGGGTGTCTGAGCCAATGCCGCGGCGCAGGCGAATCATGATCGCCGGGCGGCTTTCGTACTGGACCATGCGCTGGTCGTCTTTCTGGCGGCGCTCCACGTCGGCCACGTCGCCCAGGCGCAGCAGGGCACCCTCGTCGCTGAGGCGTACGGGAAGCTGCTCGAATTCCTCGGCGGTGCGGCGCTGGTCAAGGCTGCGCAGCTTGCGCTGGAGCTGGCCACCGCCCGCGTTCCCGGCCGGCACATCGGTGCTGGATTCGAGAACGCTGGCGGCGATGGCCGACAGGGGAACGCCGAGCTCAAACAGAGTCTTGCTATCTACCTGAATGGCAATCTCTTCTTCCGGCACCCCGCGGAATTCCACCTTGTCGACGCCGCGAGCGAGCAGATCGCGCTCGATTTCGCGGGCGATGGGCACCAGCTCTTCCACGCTGCCGTCGCTGGAAATCAGGATGGCGGCGATCGTATCCAGCCACTGCACCCGCTGGATGATGGGTGGCTCGATGTCCCCCGGCAGGTCGCGCACCTGGGCCACCGCCTGCTTGACCCGGTCCAGGGCCTCGATCATGTCGGTACCCTTGTCGAAACCCACTTCCACGGTGGTGCTGCCATCGGCGGTGGAGGAGGTGAGCTTGTTAAGGCGAGTCAGGGAGCGCAGTTGGTACTCAATCGGCTGGGTAACCAGCCGCTCCACGTCCTCGGCGCTGGCGCCGGGCCACACCACCTCCACGCTGACCTGGTGCATGTCCTGGGTGGGGTTGAGCTGCACGGTGAGCTGGCGAATGCCCCAGATGCCCGCCAGGATCAGCATGATCATCAGCAGATTGGAGGCCAGCCGATGACGGGTAAAGGTATCGACCAGGTAGTGGGGTTTACTGAAGTCCGGCGAGTCCATGGCGTTTGTTAAGGTTTGTTTAGTGTTATACGCAACTATAACACCACATCAGTGGGGCGGCGCAAGCCGATTTTTAGAAAAATTTGTTCTGAGCCCTCGGCCGCTGACTTCCGGCAGGACTAAACAGCGGCCGTGATTGACTATCTGTACCGTCCGCCTCGGGCTGGGACGGGTAGCTGCACGTGAATTAAAAAACCAGCTAAATTAATCACTTAACTGCGATGGAGGTGCGCGTGAGCACAGTCTACGAAAACCCGGCCGCGCTGCTGGCGGCCCCCGGAACCTCCCTCGGTCCCAGCGACTGGCTGGAGATCACCCAGGAGCGCATCAACCAGTTCGCCGAGGCCACCGGTGACCACCAGTGGATCCACGTGGACCCGGAGCGGGCCAAAGATGGTCCCTTTGGCGCCACCATTGCCCACGGCTATCTCACCCTGTCACTGGCCAACCTGTTCCTGCCGGATCTCCTCACCGTAGAGAACACCTCCATGGGCGTGAATTACGGCTGCGAAAAGGTGCGCTTCCCCGCGCCGGTGCCGGTCGGCAGCCGCCTGCGCGGCAGTGGCGAGGTCATCAGCGCGGAAGAGGTGAAGGGCGGCGTACAGGTCGTTGTGCGGGTGACAGTAGAAATCGAAGGCAGCGACCGCCCCGCCTGCGTAGTCGACACCATCTCCCGCTTCTTCCCCTAACCCAAAAAAGGGGTCAGAGCCCTTTTTCGGAGGTAAGAGTTCAGAGCAAAAAAGGGGTCAGAGCCCTTTTTCGGAGGTAAGAGTTCAGAGCATAAAAAAAGGGCTCTGACCCCTTTTTTCAGAGTGTAGTAGGCGAGTTGGAAAAAGGGCTCTGACCCCTTTTTTTGAGCTTCTACCCCTCATCTCACAAAAAGGGCTCTGACCCCTTTTTGGGTGTAGAAAAATGCCGGGTTTGGCTGTGCCGCCCCCGGCAGGTAGGACGAAACGTTGCGGGCCTAGCGAGTTGCCACGGCGCTGACCGGATCGGCCTGGTAGTGCCAGCGGCCCTCTTCAATGGCGAAGTACGTCACCTTGCCGACCCTGCGGGCCTCGCATTCCACCCGGTAGGTTTGCGGGTTGTCGCCGCGTGATTCCAGGTTCAGGTAGTAGCGATAGCGGTCAGCAGAGGACTGCGGTGCGGCATAGGTCTCGCCGTCCTTGAGCTTAAGGCCCTGGCGGTGGTTGACCGTGTCAATCCGCTCGAGGCAGGCGCGATGGGCCTGCTCATCGGGCACCAGGTCGGCGCGGGCCGCGCCGGCGGAAAACAGGGTGGCCGCACTGGCGGCAATCAGAAACGGAAAACTCAGAAGTGCACGTTTGTTCATGGGTAAATCTCCCAAAAAGTCATCACTATGGACCGGGATGAGGTGCTGCTCAGAGGCAATAAGTTCTAAAAAGCAACTAATCCCATAACGCAACTATAACACCGAAGTTCTATAATGCAACTAATTTGTAAAGCGGGGTCTAATTCGGTATGGTTCGCGCTATGCGCTACAGGTAGTGGGGCGTCGAAGCGGGCGTGCCGGCTAGCGGATAACGAGCGTGCTCTCACAGCAGGCACAAGCGGACGATAGAGCGGGGCCAGGCGGCCACCGCGTAACATGGAAAAGCACAGAAACAATGGTTAAGAAATCCTTCAGTGATATGGCGTGCTCCCTGGCCCAGTCCATGGATGTGATTGGTGAATGGTGGAGCATGCTGATTGTCCGCGATTTCTTTGTGGGCGGCGGTCGCCGCCGCTTTGAGCAGCTGCGTGACAGCCTGGGCATCTCCCGCAATATTCTCACCGAGCGCCTGCGCACGCTGACTGACGCCGGCGTGATTGAGAAGGTGCCGCTGCAGGAAGGCGGGCGTCGCTACGCCTATCAGCTCACCGACAAGGGCCGCGATCTGCTGCCGGTGATTGTTTCCATCATCCAGTGGTGGGAACGCTGGGAGCAGGAGCCCGGCGAGGGTTACATGAATATGCGCGACCGCCAGCGCGGCGAGGAGATTGGCCAGGTCAGCGTGCCCAATAGCCGGGGTGAGCCCCTGCAGTACGGCGACCTGTTTATGACCCTGCGTACGCCCCGTGGCGAGATGAAGATCCGCGAGTGGCCGCTGGATTTCCGTAGCCTATCCGAAGACGACCTGCTGGATCTGCCAGGCGACTCGCTTAACGCCAAGGCCTCCTGATAGGCTTTGCGCACAGCCTGTCAGGAGCCTGCATTTGGAATTCAACTCCCCTGAAGTAACGCCTGCCTATCCGTCGGCGACCGTGGTGCTGGTGCGCGGCGATGAGTCGCCGCTGGAAGTGCTGATGGTGCGGCGTTCGCAAGATGTGCGTCACATGGGCGGCATGTGGGTGTTTCCCGGCGGACGGGTTGATCCCGCCGACGGCGATTTCGATGCTGAACCCGACGCGACCGCACTGGCCGCCGCTATTCGTGAAACCCGCGAGGAAACCGGCCTGGAAATCACCGCCGAGGCCCTGCACTACATTTCCCACTGGACTACCCCCAAAGGCGCGAAGAAGCGCTTTGCGACCTGGTTTTACGTGGGGCTGTTACACGAACAGCAGGATGTGGTGGTAGACGGTGGCGAGATCGCCGAGCACCGCTGGGTGCGGCCGGTGGACGCGCTGGCCGAGCAGGCCCGCGGCGAGCTCAAGCTGATGCCGCCCACCTTCATCACCCTGCTGGAACTGGAGCGGTTCGGCAACTGCGCCAGCATCGCCAGCGAAGCGCCCGCTATGGAGCCCGTCATGTATGCGCCGCGTGTCACCGAGTTGGACGGCGCCCTGCATTTCCTTTACGCCGGTGATGCCGGCTTTGAGGCCGAGGACCCGGCGGTCCCCGGCCAGCGTCACCGTTGCATCATGGCCGGTGACAGCCTTGAGTACCTGCGCGAGGTTTAGCGCTAAAACTGCGGTATCGGGGCTGGATCAATCGGCAACTCGGTGCGGCCATAGCGCGCCGCCCGCTCGTTGAGCTGCGCCACGGCTTCCTCGACACCAATCATCAGGATAAAGCGGCCGGCCTTGATGCCGTCCAGGGCGTACCGGGCCAGTTCGTCCAGGTCCTGGAATTCCACTTCCATGCCGTATTCGGCCATCACCTTTTTGAAGTCTTCTACTGTCGGCGAGGGAATCCCCGGGGTCTCTCGCGCCAGTTCCGCGGGCCGGTTGCGGTCGGTGGTCCAGATGCCGGTATCGAGCATGCCGCCGGAGGGATAGAAAATGGAGGCCCCCAGCTTTGTGGATTCGCTCTGGAGCTGGGCTCCCAGGCACTCGGTGATGATGGACACCGCCGCCTTGCTGGAGGCGTAGACCGACTGGTAGGGCAGGGGCGAGATACCGCCGTCGCCGGAGGAGGTGTTGATGATGTGGCCTTCCTCGCCGCCGGCGATCATGCGTGGCACGAAGGCCTGTATGCCGTGGATAACACCCATTACGTTGACGCCGTGTACCCAGCGCCAGTCATTGGGGGTGGTTTCCCAGACGTTGGCCGAGGGGGCAGCCACGCCGGCGTTGTTGAACAGCAGGTGGCAGACCCCATGCTGCTGGTAGACGGCGTCGGCGAGTGCGTCGACCGACTCCGGTTTGGAGACATCGCAAACCACACCGCTGACGTCACCGGCGCCTGACAGCTCCGCCAGCGCCCCGTCCAGGGCGCCCTGCTCAACGTCACCGATCACCACTTTGGCACCCTGTGCCAGCAGCTGCCGCACCAGCGCGGCACCGATACCGCTTGCGCCTCCGGTGACAACCGCCACCTTGCCTTCAAAACTGTCCATCGATCACTCCTCGATTTGGGAGCCGACATACTAGCAAGGGAGAACCGGCGGCCTCGGTGTTGCGGTTCAATATTCCCGACTGCCAGCTCGCTTCGTTGGCCAGTCATCTCCGGGCCCGGGCGTCGCCGGCACGCGGCAGGGCAACTGACCGCTATGTTGAACCGGTGCTGTCCGCCGGGCGTTCTGTCTGCAGCGGGCATTCGCTATATTGGGCACCCCTTGATTGGAAGTCGCTGTGCATGGATAGCCTGTTTACCCCGATCACCCTGGGCAAACTCAAATTGCGCAACCGCGTGGTGATGGCGCCTATGACCCGCAGCCGGGCCGACGCCGGTGATATGCCCTCGGCACTGATGACCGAGTACTACCGGCAACGAGCGGGCGCCGGCATGATCGTCACCGAGGGGATCGCCCCCAGCGCTGACGGTATTGGCTACTGCCGCACACCCGGCATCTACAACGATACCCAGACCGATGCCTGGCGCGATGTAGTCGCCGCCGTGCACGCCGAAGGCGGGATGATTGTTGCGCAGATCATGCACTGTGGTCGCATTGCCCATCCCCTCAACAAGGCTGCAGGCGCCGAAACCGTGGCGCCCTCGGCGCTGCGCGCGCGGGGCGACATTTTTACCGATACGCGCGGCATGCAGCCCTTTACCATGCCCCGGGAGCTGGCCAGCGAGGAGATTCCCGGCATCGTCGCCGCCTACGCCGAGGCCACGGCGCGCTGTTTCGAGGCCGGCTTTGATGGCGTGGAATTGCATTGCACCAGTGGCTACCTGCCGGCCCAGTTTCTCTCCACCGGCACCAATCTGCGCAGTGATGCCTACGGTGGCAGTGTGGCGGGCCGGGTGCGTTTCCCGCTGGACGTGTTGCGCGCCATGGCGAAGGTGGACGGCGGTGGCCGCGTCGGTTTTCGCATCTCGCCGGACAACCGCTTCAACGACCTGCAGGACGACGACCCCCAGGACACCTTTACCGCGCTGCTGGCCGGCGCCAGCGAGCTGCGGCTGGCCTACGTTCACGCCATCCGCATTCCGAAGGGCCGGGTCGACAACATCGGCCTGGCGCGGCAGTTCTTCCCGGGCCGGGTGATCGGCAATGAAAGCTACTCCGGGGATGAGGCGGCCGACGCCCTGGACCGCGGAGAACTGGCGGCGGTCAGCTTTGGCCGCCCGTATATCGCCAATCCCGACCTGGTGGAACGTTTCTGGCGCGGCAAGCCATTGGCGGATTTCGACCCCAGCCGGCTGTATACGCCGGGCCCCGACGGCTACACCGACTACCCGCCCCTGCCCAGCGCATCCTGACTCGAGTACACTAGCGCTCCTTTTTTAGGCAACGCTGGAATACTCCCGGAGGCAACATGGCAGATACAGGCCTGCAACTGCGCACCCTCGTCACTGACGACAATACCCTCGTACTCTCCCTGGTGGATGTGCCGGTACCGGAACCGGGTCCCGACGATGTGCTGGTGAAGGTCGAAGCGGGCCCCATGAACCCCTCTGACCTGGCCCTGTTGCTGGGCCCGGCGGATATTGCCAGCGGCCGCGTCAGTGGCAGCGCTGAGCGCCCGGTAACCACCTTTGATATCGCCCCCCAGCATATGCCGATGGTGGCGGCGCGGATCGGCCAGTCGCTGCCGGTGGGTAACGAAGGCGCGGGCACCGTGGTGGGTGCTGGCTCGTCGGCTGCGGCCCAGGCCCTGATGGGCAAGACCGTGGGTATCTTCGGCGGCGAGATGTTCGGCCAGTACCGGGTAGTGCCGGCTTTCATGTGCCTGGAACTGGAAGAGGGCACCACCGCCGTGGAAGGGGCTTCCTGCGTGGTCAACCCGCTGACCGCCCTGGCCATGGTGGAAACCATGCGCATGGAAGGCCACAAGGCCATCGTGCATACCGCGGCGGCCTCCAACCTGGGGCAGATGCTCAACAAGATCTGCCTGGCCGATGGTGTCGACCTGGTGAACGTGGTGCGCAAACCCGAGCAGGTGAAGATTCTTGAAGACCTGGGTGCGAAGTACATCGTCAATTCCGGCGACGACGACTTCAAGGCGAAGCTGACCGCGGCTATCAAGGACACGGGCGCCACCCTGGCCTTCGATGCCACCGGCGGTGGCAAACTCGCGGACAGCATCATGCTGTGCATGGAAATGGCGGCAGCCAGCGAAATGACCGAGTACAACCGCTACGGCTCCGATACCTTCAAGCAGCTCTATATCTACGGTCGCCTGGACCTCAGCTCCACCACCCTGAGTCTCAACTACGGCTTCGCCTGGAGTGTGGGCGGCTTCCTGCTGACCCACTTCCTGCAGAAGGCCGGGCTTGAGAAGGCCGGTGAGATGCGTATGCGTGTGGCCCGTGAAATCAAGACCACCTTCGCCAGCCACTATGCGAAAGAGGTGACCATGGCGGAGGCGCTGGCGCTGGAGAACATCGCCGAATACAACAAGAAAGCCACCGGCGACAAATACCTGGTTAAGCCCTGGGGCTGATTATGCTGGCTGGCCGCCGCGACCGGCTGCGGCGCTAGCCGCAAAGCTGGTAGCAGGGCTGGTAGATGGCGCCGCCCAGCTTCATGCGACCCTGCTGGACAAAGTTGCCCAGCAGGGTGTCCATCATGGCCATGATCTCCGCGTCGCCGTTGATCTGGTAGGGGCCGTGGGTTTCTACCGCGGCCACCCCAAACTCCTTGATATTGCCCGCCACGATGCCGGAGAACGCCTTGCGAAGCTCTGAGGCCAACTGGTGGGCGGGTTGCTTTCCGTGCAGGGCAAGGGCGGCCATATTCTCGTGGGTGGGCTCGAAGGTGCGCTGGAACGCCTCGGGAATGTGCAGTTCCCAGTTGAAGCAGTAGGACTCGTTCTCGCGGTTGCGCTGGCGTCGCACCTGGGTCACGCCCTGGCGCAGGCGCTGGGCGGTAGCGGCCGGGTCGCCGCAGATGATCTCGTAATGCCGGGTGGCCTCTTCCCCGAGGGTGCCGCGAATGAAGCGGTCGATTTCGTCAAAGTAGGCGGCGCTCTCAGCCGAGGCTGACATCACGATCGGCAGCTTCACCTCGGCATTCTCGGGCTGCATCATTATGCCGAGCAGGTAAAGAATTTCCTCAGCGGTGCCGGCGCCGCCCGGGAACACCAGGATAGCGTGTGCTACACGGAGGAAGGCCTCCAGCCGCTTCTCAATGTCCGGCAGGATAATCAGCTCGTTGACGATGGGGTTGGGCGGTTCCGAGGCAATGATGCTCGGCTCGGTCAGACCGAGAAAGCGGCTACCATAATTGCTCTGCTTGGAATGGCCGACGGCGGCGCCTTTCATCGGTCCTTTCATGGCGCCGGGCCCGCAGCCGGTGGCGATGTCCAGGTGCCTGAGGCCCAGGTGGTAGCCCACCTCCTTGGTGAACTCGTACTCGCTGCGGGGGATGGAATGGCCGCCCCAGCACACCACGATATTGGGCGGTTCGCCGGTGCGCAGCATGTCGGCGTTGCGCAGCATGCGAAACACCGCATCGGTGATGCCATCCCCGCTCTCCAGGTCGTAGCGGGCCCGCTGCTGGTGGATAAAGATGACGTCGCGCAGGGCCGTGAAAATATGCTCGCGGATACCGTCGATCATGACGCCGTCGACGAAGGCCTGGGCCGGCGCATTCAGCAGTTCAAGTTGCACGCCCCGCGACTCCAGGATCACTTTCACCTCGAAGTCGGCGTAGGCTTCGAATATTTCCCGGGCATCATCGGTGTCATTGCCGGAGTTGAGAATTGCGAGCGCGCAGCGCCGGAACAGCTTGTGAAGGTCTTCATCCGCCGACACCAGGCTGGCCGCCTCGCGGCGCGACAGCAGGCCGAGATTACTGCTGGGGCGAATAAATGCGCGGGAAATCTTGGCGGCGTTGACCATGGCTGTCTCCGGATTTGCGCGGAGTATAGCAAGGCATGGTCAGGAAAATTTGACACCCGCTTGCTGCGGCAACAGTGAACGGATAGCGTTTAGGTCTGTCGCTAGCAAGACGAGGACTGCCCGTGGCTATCCCCATCCGGCCGATCAAGCGTGACCTTGCACTACTGGGCCTGGTGGCGCTGCTGGTCGCCTGTTCTGCGAGCCTGGGGCCGGCCCCCAGCGCCTTGGCATCACCGGACCGCGTCGAGTGGCCCAGCTATGGGGCCACCCCGGGGGGAACCCATTTCTCCCCGGCCGCCGAGATTACGCCCGCCAATGTGGCCCAGCTTGAGCAGGTCTGGACTCACCAGTCCGGCGATATCCGCCAGGCCAGCGGCGAGCTGGGCGAGGACGAGGCGCGGCCGCAGTCGTCACTGCAGGTCACACCAATCGTGGTAGATGGCGGATTGTATTACTGCACGCCGTTTAACCGGGTGTTTGCGCTGGACGCGGAGACCGGGAAACAGCGCTGGGTATTCGACCCCGGCCTCGATACCCGGCAGGACCTGCTGATGAACTGCCGCGGGGTGAGCAGCTGGCAGTCGGGGCGCCCGGGTTTCTGCGAGCACCGGATTTTCACCGGCACCCTGGACGCTCGACTGATTGCCCTGGACGCCGCCACCGGCAAACCCTGCCCGGATTTTGGCGACGCGGGCGAGGTGGATACCAGTCACCGGATTTCCAAACACGACCCGGTGGAGTACGGCATCACCTCGCCGCCCGCCATCCTTGGTGATACGGTCATCACCGGCGCCATGGTGCTGGACAATGTGCGCACCGATGCACCGGCGGGCGTGGTGCGCGCCTACGACGTGCGCAGCGGCGAGCTGCGCTGGGCCTGGAACCCGGTGCCGCCCGGCAGTGCCGCCGCGGATGCCGACGGCAACTATGTCAGCGGCACCACCAATGTCTGGTCGATCATTGCCGTGGATGCTGAGCGCAAGCTGGTGTTTGTGCCTACCGGTAATACCAACCCGGATTTCTATGGCGGCCACCGCCAGGGCCTGGATTTTTATTCCAGCTCACTGGTGGCCCTGGACGGTGACAGCGGTGACGTGGTCTGGCACTACCAGTTCGTGCACCACGATATCTGGGACTACGATACACCGGCCCAACCCACCCTGGTCGACATGACCGTGGCGGGAGAGACCGTGCCCGCGGTGGTGCAGGTGACCAAGATGGGGCTGACTTTCGCGCTGCACCGCGAGACCGGTGAACCCTTGTGGCCGGTAGAGGAGCGCCCGGTACCCCAGAGCGACCTGCCCGAGGGTGAGTACCTGTCGCCGACCCAGCCCTTCCCGACCCATATTCCCGGCGTCATGGAGCTACCTTTCGATCGCGACGACGCCTGGGGCCTCACTTTCTGGGACAAGGGCGCCTGCAAGAACCGGCTGGGGTCGCTGCGCAACGAGGGTATGTACACGCCCCCCAGTGTCGGTGGCACTTTGCAGTACCCGTTCAGTCTGGGGGGCAACAACTGGGGCTCCCCGGCCATCCACCCCGGCAGCCGGGTTATGGTGGTGTTTACCTCGCATATACCCGGCTACATCAAGCTGACGCCCCAGGCCGAATGCACGGGCTTCATCCAGCGCCAGGCGGGCACCCCCTACTGTGTGGACAACGATATGGTGGCGTCGCCCCTGGGACTGCCCTGCAGCTCACCGCCCTGGGGTACGCTGGATGCGATCGATTTGCAGGCTGGCAAGCTGCTGTGGCGCGTGCCGATGGGGACAACGCGGGATATCGCGCCATTTCCTTTCTGGTGGATCAAGGGGTTGCCCGGTATCGCCGCACCGATGATGACCGGCAGCGGCCTGGTGTTCAGCGGCATCACCAACGAGCACGCCCTGCGCGCCTTCTCGCTGGCAACGGGCGAAGAGCTGTGGAAGGCGCGTCTGCCCACGGCAGCCAACGCGCTGCCGATGACCTATACCGCCGGGGCGGACAACCGCCAGTTCGTGGTAGTGGCAGCGGGCGGCCACTGGAGCGGCGGCGCGCCGGCGGGAGACTACATCATAGCCTTTGCGCTGCCACGCGCTGACTCTCCCTGACAGCCCCGGCCATATCGGTTTATGCTCCGGGCTCTTTGCCTGAGACTTCAAGGAGCATGCCATGACTGAGACACGGCTGCGCTCGGTGCTGTATATGCCGGGCATCAATCAGCGCGCCATGGACAAAGCGAAAACCCTGGACTGCGATGCGGTGGTATTTGACCTTGAGGATGCGGTGGCTCCGGACCGCAAGGCCGAGGCCCGCGAGATGGTGCGCAGCCAGCTGGCGGCCGGTGGCTACGGCGAGCGCGTGCTGGTGGTGCGCGCCAACGGGCTGGACACGCCCTGGGGTGAAGACGACCTGCGCGCCTTTGCCGGCGTAGAACGGGTGTGCCTGCCGAAAGTGGAGAGTGCCGAGCAGCTAACGGCGGCCCGGGCACTGCTGGGGGAGGGGGTGACCCTGTGGGCCATGGTGGAAACCCCACGCGGCGTCTCCTCGGTGGAAGCGCTCTGTGAAGTGCCGGCCCTGGAAGCCATTCTCATGGGTACCACGGACCTTGCCTACCAGCTGCGCATTCCTCATCGGCCGGATCGCCTGGGCCTGCTCTATGCCCTGTCGCGCTGTGTCAACGGGGCGCGCCTGTACGGCAAGGTGGCTCTGGACGGGGTGTTTCTCGATATCCGCGATGGCGACGCTTACCGCGAGAACTGCGAGCACGGCCGCGCCCTCGGGTTCGACGGCAAGACCCTGATCCACCCCAGCCAGATCGAGGCTGCCAACGCGGTCTACGGTGTCAGTGACGAGCAGCTCACTCATGCCCGCCGGGTGATCGAGGCCTGGGAGGCCGCCGAGGCAGCCGGTAAGGGCGTGGCGGTGCTGGACGACAAGCTGGTAGAGACCATGCATGTCGATGAAGCGCGGCGCCTGCTGGCGCTGGGAAGCCCCTCAGCTACAGCTTGAACACGCGCTGCGCGTTGCCGTGCAGGAACGCCATCTCCCTTTCCACACCCAGTTGCAGGGCCGGTAACTGTTTCAGGCATTGGGCCGGGGTCAGCATCGGCCAGTTGGTGCCGAACATCACCCGGTCAGCGCCCAGGGTCTTCATAAATTCCACGAAAGCCGGCGGCAGCCGGTGCAGGGCGTAGGCGGAGGTGTCGACGTAGAAGTTGGGGAATTTCACGGCCATGGAGACCAGTTCATCCAGCCAGGGAAAGCCGACATGGCCGCCCACTACCACCAGCTCCGGGAAATCCAGCATCACCTCTTCCAGGTAGGGAATCATGCGCCCGGTCTCGGAGCCTTTCAGCGGCCCGGTATGGCCGATCTGGGTGCAAAAGGGCACCCCGAGGTCACAGCAGGCGGTGTAGATCGGGTAGTAGCGGCGGTCGTTGGGGGGCAGCCCCCACAGCCAGGGCACCACCCGTACGCCGACAAAGCGCTCGCCGTCGACCCATTCGCGGATTTCCCGCACCGCCGCCATGGGCTGTGCCAGGTCTACCGTGGCAAGCCCCCGGAAGCGATCCGGCGCTGCATCGATACTGGCGGCGACCTCCTGGTTGCTAATCAGGCTGCCCTCAGGTCCGTGCCAGCCTGCCAGCAAGCTGATGTCCACGCCGGCTTGATCCATCGCCGCCAGGGTGCTGTCCACATCCGGCACCCAGGGATTGTCGTCATCCTGACCGGTCCAGCGGCGCAGGGTGGCCAACCAGGGGGCTTTGGCCATGCGGGGGGTGGTGATTTGTGCCCAGGCGTCGATGATGTTCATGACAGCGATCACTTTAAAATACTTCACTAGTGAAGTATATTTTGTGGCGGACGTCAAGGAGTCTGTATGTCAGCCCACCAGCATCGCCTGATCTACCTGTTGCATCGCACCGCCCACCGGCTCAAGACCGCAACCGATACCGCCTTCATGGAGGCGGCCAGTATCACGACCGCCCAGGCCACGGCGCTGGAGATCATTGTCCAGGAGGGCGCCCTGTCGCAGCGGGCGCTGTCAGCGGCCCTGGGTCAGCGCGAGAGCGCCATCACGGCCATGGTGGAGCGGCTGCTGAAGGCGGGTTACATCAGCCGGCGCAGGGACGCGGCCGATCGCCGCACCTGGCTGCTGCAAGCCACGGCCAGCGGGCGCGAGGCGCGAGCGCGGCTGCGGGCGCCGTTGCGGCGCATCAATGCCGAATTGGATGCCGCCTTTGCCAATGCTGATATGGCCGCGATGGCGGAAGGTCTGCAGCAGGTACTCGAGCGTTTCGATCCCGGGCGCTCTTGAGCGCTAGTGTTCGCGGGGCAGGCGGTCGGCATCGCGCGCTGCATCAATGATGACCCCGCCGGGGACTGACAACGCCGGGGTGTCGGCAGGCGCAGGCACCCCGTACCAGGAAATCGCCGCGCGCTGGGGAAAACGCCTCACCACCTCGCCGGTTGCGCGGTTGACCCACACGGCATCGAATGTGCCGGTGGTGGTCATCATGCCGCGCCACATCACCGCCGGGTCTTCAAACAGGCCGCGGTCCACGTCGGCATAGGCCTGCAGGGCGATGTGTTCCGGGAGCTGCGCCACCACTTCCTCGCCGTGCACTATGCCCACGTAGATCGGTGCAATCACGTGTTCTACGGAACGTTGCCGGCCGTCCCGCTCCACGCTGAGTCCCCAGCCCATATGCACGGTCTGGCCAGTACGGATGGCCGCCAGCAGGGCCGCCCGCGAGCCCGCCAGAGTTTCGCCGTTGCTGCCATTGCGGAACAGCAAGCTGGGCAAGGCCTGGTTTTCACTGCACCAGGTAATGCGCACCGCGATACTGTCGGGCATGGTGGTGCCATCGCTAAAGGAGCCCTGCAGTACCCCGGTGGTGCCCAGCAGGCCGCGCCACTCGCTGTACTTTTCCGGCAGGCTCATGTCGCCGCTGTCGCGGGAGGGTTTCTGCCGGTGAATGCCCAACACCTGGGCGTGCACTTCCCCGAGCCGTACCGAGAGAAAGGCGGCCTCTGACCAGTGCGACATATCGGGCTTGCCGTTGCCGTCAAAGTCCAGTTCCCAGCCCACCCTGATGGGGTCGCCGCGCTGCACGGCGGCAATCAGCGCTTCGCGGCTGCCGTGCACGGTCTGCCGGTCGAAGCCGGTGGCAAACAGCCTGCCCGGGCAGTCCTGGGCCGCCTGGGAAGAGGCGTTGGCGAAGAGCAGCAGGATAAACAGCGTTGCAGACAACAGCGGACGAAAGCGGGACATAAACGTGGCTCCGGGGTTCAACGGCAAACAGGGCCGGTTAAACAATGGCGCGGGGAGGGTAGCAGGCTGATGTAGACCGGGTAGCATGCCTGCGACGGGACGACGGTGTCCTGCGTCGGTTGCACGCCGGCCTGCCGGACACTCCGGCCGGCGTTTAGCCCAGCAGGTCTGCCACGAACGCTTCCCACACCGGGTGCTCGGCAAGGTTCCAGGTTGCGGCGATGAACGCGCGGGCCTGAGGCTGGCTCCAGCCCAGCTGTCTGACCGCGTAAATCGCGTAGAACGCCGATACCCGGTAGTTGGCAGCACAGTGCACCATCAGCTTGCGCTCACCGTTGGCCTGCATGGCCGCCTCAAACTGTGCAAAATCCTCGGGCGCGGGGGCGGCGAAGTCGACGGGAATATAGGTGTAGGCCAGCCCCTGGCCGGTGACGATCTCGGTTTCGCCAGCTATTGCATAGGGGCTGTCGTGGGGCAGCAGGTTGATCACCGCCTGGTAACCCTCGGCGCCCAGTTCCTCGAGCTGCTCCGGGCTCAGCACGCCTGCGGTACTCAGTTGCGGGTGAATGCTGCGGTAGTTGTAGGCCTGGTCAACGCTCATGTTGGCCCCGCTGTGGCTCGGCTAGCGTTTAACGATAACAGAGGAACCGTGGCCGAACAGGCCCTGGTTGGCGGTGATACCCACGTTTGCGCCCTGCACCTGGCGCGGGCCGGCTTCGCCACGCAGTTGCCAGGTCAGTTCGCAGACCTGGGCCAGGGCCTGGGCGGGCACCGCCTCGCCGAAGCAGGCCAGGCCGCCAGAGGCGTTGACTGGGATCTTGCCGCCGACCGCGGTATCACCGGCGCGTAGCAGGTGAGCCGCCTGGCCGGGTTCGCAGAGCTTCAGGTCTTCGATCCAGTCCAGCTCCAGGGCGGTGGAGAGGTCATACACTTCCGCCAGGTCGATGTCCTCCGGACCTATGCCGGCCTCCTCGTAAGCCTTGAGGGGAATCTGCGAACGGTAGTTGATGGCTTCAATGCCGGCCGCCGCGGCGGAGTCAGTGGCGATATCGGGCATTTCCACGGTGCCGCTGGCAAAGGTCGGCGTGACGGTGGAAATAGCCGCCACTCTCGGTGCATCACCCTTGCCGATTTTTTTCGCATAGTCGAGGCTGGCGACGATCAGCGCGGCGCCGCCATCGCTGGTGGCGCAGATATCCATCAGGCGCAGCGGGTCGGCGACCATCGCTGAATTGGCGACGTCATCCGCTGTAAAGGTCTTGGTATAGCGGGCGCGGGGGTTTTGGCTGCCGATAGCGGCGTTCTTTACCTTGACCGCCGCAAAGTCCTCCTGGGTGTCGCCATACAGGGCCATGCGCCGCCGGGCGTAGAGGGCAAAATAGGTGGGGTTGGTGATACCCAGGTAAAAGCGCACCCAGTCCGGGTCCTCGGGCCGGTAGCCCTTGGCGGGTGCGAGGAATCCCTTGGGGGTGGTGTCAGCCCCCACCACCAGCGCCACGTCGCAGTGGCCGGCGAGAATCTTGGTGCGGGCTGCGGCCAGGGCCTGGGAGCCCGAGGCGCAGGCGGCATAGGAGGTGTTGACCTCGGCCCCCTGCCAGCCCAGGGCCTGGGCGATGGTGGCGCCGGCCACATAGCCCGGGTAGCCGCAGCGCACCGTGGCGCCGCCGCTGACAAATGTGATGTCCTGCCAGGGAATGCCGGCATCGGCCAGCGCCTCGCGGGCGGCGGCGACGCCGTACTCGGCGAAATTCCTGCCCCATTTACCCCACTGTGTCATACCGGCGCCGATGATGGCGATGTCGTTCGCGCTCATGCCCTGGCCTCCGGCTGCCATTTCCAGATGATCTTGTCGCCGTTCGGGTCGCTGTGCAGGGTATCCAGCACCAGTTCCATGGGCATGCCGACCTCCAGATCGTCCACCGTGAGCGGCGCCACAACCTGCCCCAGAACCACCATTTGCTCCCGCTCCAGGTGCACCGCGGCAATGGCGAAAGGTACAAAGGGGTCGGGCGCCACGAAGGGCTCCGGTGGCTGGTAGCAGGCGTTGGTGTAGCTCCACAGGGTGCCGCGACGGCTCAGCTTCACCTCGCTGAACTCGGTGCTATCACAGTGGGGGTTGCGGCAGTAGCCCGACTGGGCGGGAAAGCAGTAGGTGCCGCATTTGTCGCAGCGGCTGCCCAGCAGGTGCGGGTTGATGTCATCCAGGGTGTACCAGCCCTCAATAGCCGGGCTCCTTGCCGCGCTGTCCGTCGCCATGGTGTTGCTCTTGCAGAGTTTGGCGGCAGCATACTACCCGCTCGAAATCGTGAACAAGCCGGTCTGATCAGTTTCAACAGCCTGGAATGATTAGTTTGACTATTGAGGGGTGGGGGCCTGAGCTTATGATGGCGAGGTAACGGAGGACCAGCCATGCGGATTGAATTCACCCCCGAGCAGACGGCGCTGCGCGACGAACTGCGCGACTACTTCGGCGCCCTGATGACGGACGCCCTGCGCGTGGAGTGCACCCGCGACATGGGCGAGGGCGGTGGCCCCCTGTGGCGAGAGGCGCTGCAACAGATGGGCCGCGACGGCTGGATCGGTGTTGGCTGGCCGACGGAGCAGGGTGGCCGCGGACTGTCACCCATCGAACAATTCATTTTTATCGAAGAGGTGATGCGCGCCGGCTATCCGTTTCCCTTCCTCACCACGGAATCCGTCGGTCCGATGCTCGCCGAGCACGGCAATGACTGGCAGCGCGAAGAGCTGGTGCCGAAAATCCTGCGCGGCGAACTGCTGATTTCCATCGGCTACTCCGAGCCCGGCGCCGGCACGGATCTCGCCTCACTCAAAACCAGCGCCGTGAAAGACGGCGACGACTGGGTGATCAACGGCCAGAAGATGTGGACCAGCCTGGCGCACTTCTGTCACTACACCTGGCTGGCGGCGCGCACCGACCCGGACGCGCCCAAGAAGCACAAGGGCATCTCCATGTTCCTGGTGCCCAACAGTGACCCAGGCTGGAGCTGTACCCCGGTCAACACCCTGGGTGGTGTGCGTACCAACGCCACCTTCTACGACAATATCCGGGTGCCCGACCGCAATCGGGTGGGCGAGTTGCACGGTGGCTGGAAGCTGATCACCAGCCAGCTCAATCGCGAGCGCCTGGGGCTGGTGAACGTCGGCCCCACGTCGGTGCTGTTCAACCGGGTGGTCGACTGGGCGGCTGCCACCCAGGTGGACCAGGGCCGCCTCCTGGACCAGCCCTGGGTGCAGCTTAACCTGGCGCGGGTGCGCAGCGGTATCGAAGCCCTCAAGCTGATTTGTTACAAGCAGGCCTGGGCCATGACCGAGGGTCAGCTCGATATGGCCGACGCCTCCGCCGCCAAGGTTTACGGCTCCGAGTTTTTCATTGAGGTGTACCGGCTGCTGGGCGAAGTGCTGGGCCAGGCCTCACTGGTCAAAGGCGATTCGGAGGCCGGCGCCGTGCTGGGCGGGCAACTGGAGCGGCTCTACCGCACCGCGTCGATCATCACCTTCGGCGGCGGCACCAATGAAATCCAGCGCGACATTATTTCGGCAGCGGGCCTGTGGATGCCCCGCGCCAGCCGTTAGGGGGCAGACATGGACTTCGGATTCTCTGAAACCCAGCGCGACGTGCAGCAGCTTGCCCGCAAGATTCTGGGTGAGCAGGTCAGCGCTGAGACGCTGGCCCAGTACGACGAGTTCGCCGCCGAACGCTTCGACCGGGGCCTCTGGCAGCAGTTGGCTGACGCCGGTCTGCTGGGGGTGGCCATCGACCAGGCTCACGGCGGCATGGGCCTGGGTTTCTTTGAGCTGGCGCTGCTGGTGGAAGAGGCCGGCCGGGTTGTCGCACCACTGCCGCTGATACCCCATGCCGTGTCTGCCGCGCTGGCGATCCAGCAGTTTGGCAGCGAGGCCCAGCGCGCGGCGCTGTTACCGGGGGCCGCTGACGGCAGCCTGCAGCTCAGTGCCGCCCTCGCGGAAACCAATAACGACAATCCCGCCCGGCCGAGCGCGGTGCAGGCGGTAGTCGATGGCGCGGGATACCGGCTCAACGGCATCAAGACCTGCGTACCGTATGCTCGCGGCGCCACCGCCATACTGGCCAGCGCCGCCGCGCCGGAGGGCACGATCGCGGTGCTGATTGACCCGGTGGCGGCTGGGGTGCGCTTCAGCGACGTCAGCTACACCACCTATGAGCCGCTGGTGGAGATGGCGCTGGACGAAGTGATGATTGATGCTGACGCGGTGCTGGCGGGGCCGGAGCAGGGCGCGGCCGTTATGCAGTGGACCGCCGAGCGCACCACCGCGGCACTGTGCGCCCACCAGCTCGGGGTCACTGATGTGGCCATGCGCATGACCGCCTCCTACACCGCCGAGCGTGAACAGTTTGGGGTGCCCGTCGCCACCTTCCAGGCAGTGGGGCACCGGGCGGCCAACTGCTTCATCGACGTGGAATGCCTGCGACTCAACAGCTACCAGGCGGTGAGCCTGCTGGATGCCGGTAACGACGCCACCACCGAAGTGCAGATTGCCAAGGTGTGGGCCGGAGATGTGGGTCACCGGGTCAGCTATGCCGCCCAGCACCTGCACGGCGGTACCGGCATCGACCGCGATTATCCCCTGTGGCGCTTTTGCCTGTGGGCGCGCCACAACGAGGTGATGTTGGGGGGCAGCGCCCGTCAGCTGTCGGCACTGGGTGAGCGCATCGCCGCTGGCGAGGCCTATTGCCGCTAGCTACACTCGGCCCATGTGCGGGCGCTTCAATGTCATCGACAATCCGGAACTCCAGTCGCTGCTGACCGAGTTGGGTATCGACCTCGGCCTGCCTACCCGCAGCAATATCGCCCCCACCGAAAGCATTGCCCTGGTGCGTGAACAGAGCCCGCGTGCCCTGGCCGAGGTGCGCTGGTGGCTGACCCCGCGCTGGGCGAAGCAGGTGGACCAGAAGTACTCCATGTTCAACGCCCGGGCCGAGGGCCTGGCCGACAGCCGTGCCTACGGCGAGCCTTTCCGCCAGCGCCGCGGCATCGTGCCGGCCTCGTCATTCATCGAGTGGCGCAAGGAAGGCAGTCACAAACAGCCCTACCGCATCGAGGCGGTGGATGAAGCCCTGGTCCTGGCGGCGGTGTGGGAGCGCTGGGAGCGGGAGGGTCAGGTGGTGGAATCCTGTGCCCTGGTCACCGTGGCGGCGGCGCCTGAGTTCGAGCCGCTTCATCACCGCATGCCGCTGGTGCTGGTGGGGGAGGAGCGCGACCGCTGGCTGGCAGCCGAGCGCCAGGTAGCCCCCGATGATCCACTGTTCCAGCCACTGCTGAAACGGCCCCTGCGGGCGACGCCGATCTCCCGCGATGTCAACAATGCCCGCAACAAGTCCCCGGCGCTGTTGGAGCCCGTTGGCGAGCCGCTTGCCATCGGCAGCCCGTGACTCAGGCCGATATTTCGTACTTTTTCGTACAAATGTACAAAAAAATGCCGGTTTGCTCTGGCGTCCCTGTCTAACTTCTGTTAAATCTGTGGCCCATAAAAATCGCAAAACAAGCTAACCACTAGATGACGTCATAGCGTCACAGGGGATACACAATGAAAGTTCGGGATTTTGCACCGTCAGCGATGGCGGTAGCCGTGGCGTCCGCCCTATCTGCAATCGCGCCCCAGGCCCTGGCACAGGGCTCAGAGGCCTCGGTCGGGCTGGAAGAAGTAATCGTGACCGCTCAACGACGGGCGGAGGGTTTGCAGGACGTGCCGATTTCGGTACAGGCCTTCGACACCCAGCGCATTCTTGACCTTGGGGCCCAGGACATCGCCGACATCGGCGTCTTTACGCCCAACGTCCAATTCAGCCGCGGCGTCAACCAGCCGCGCTACTTTATCCGCGGCCTCGGTACCTCCGACTTCGGCGTGGGCGCCGACCCCGCGGTGGGTGTGTACCTCGACGGCATCTACATCGGTCGTACCGGTGGCTCCAAAATGGCGCTCAACGATATCGAGCGTATCGAGATTCTCAACGGCCCCCAGGGCACGCTGTTCGGCCGCAACGCGGCGGCAGGTGCAGTGCAGTATGTGACCAAGAAGCCGGTCAACGAGTACGAGGGCTGGGCGCGGGCTATCGCCGGCAACTATGATCGCCTGCAGTTTGAAGGCGTGTACAACATGCCGCTCAGCGACACCCTGTCCTGGCGCACCGGCGCCCTGTGGAACACCCGCGACGGTTACATCGACAACAACTTCACCGGCAACGAAGTGGGTGACGAGGGCAACTGGTCTATCAATACTCAGCTACGCTGGCAGCCCACTGATCGGCTGGACATGATTTTCCGCGCCGAGTACGACGAGATCGACCAGTACTCGCGGGCGTCTTCCAGCGCCACCTTCGGGCCCCGTGACAACGAGGCGGGCTTCGATACCATCGAAAGCGTGGCCGACCTCGACGAGACCCGCGAGCTGTGGGGCACCTCCCTGCGGCTGTTCTACGACATCAGCGACAGTGTCAGCTTCGTCTCCATCTCCTCCTACCGGACCTACGACACCGAGAACCCGGAAGACAAGGACGGCCAGACCAATCCCGAGTTCGATTTCGACGACCTCAACATCGAGGACAACGAGCAGTGGAGCCAGGAGTTCCGCTTCGAGGGCGACATTGGCGACAAGTTCTCCTGGCTGGTGGGCGCGGTGTACTTTGAGGAAGACGCCAAGCAGCGCAGCGGCATCAACCTGGATACCCGCGCGGTCGACCGGCTGGTTGTGGAAGGCGAAGTGGGTATTCCCTATGCCGCCGCTCCCTATCCCGGTTTTGGCTTTGACATCGCCTTTAACGTGGGCTTCCCGGGCCTGCCGAGGACCTTCGCCAACGGCCAGGAAGCACTGGCTGCCGGCCGCTACACCGAGAACGTGGATGTGCACGGCCAGTACGAATCCTGGGCGGTGTTCAGTGACGTCACCTACTCGATTCTCGACAACCTCGACCTGACCCTGGGTATTCGCTACACCGAAGACGAGAAGGAATTCGGTCGCAATGTCACCTACAACGATTTCGGCATGTGGTTCGCCTTCGACGAGACCCGCATCGACGAGAACGGCAACCTGGTGGCCTTCCCGGATGGTGTGCAGGGTGAGTTCACCCAGAAAGAGAAGTGGGACGACACCACCGGCCGCGTGGTGCTGGACTACCGCGTGACCGACGATGTGCTGGTATACGCCAGCTACGCCGAAGGTTACAAGGCCGGCGGCTTCAACTCGGCAAGTCCCAACGCCGACGACCCGCCCTTCGACCCGGAAGAGATCACCACCTGGGAGCTGGGTATCAAGTCGAGCTGGTTCGACAATACCCTGCGCTTCAACGCCGCCTACTTTGACTACGACTACGAGAACCTGCAGGAACTGGAGTTTGTGCAGGCCGAGTGCCTGGGTTCCGACTTTGGCGCCAACCAGTTCCTGACCTCGGATATCGAGGGTGAGGGCTGGGAAGCCTCGCTCAATTGGCTGGCGACCCCGGGTCTGGAGTTCTTTGCCAATGCCGGCGCCGTGGATGCCGAAGTGGCCGAGAAGGATCGCTGTGAGGTTGTCGGTGAGCAACCGGTCAATGTGGATCGTTCCGGCGAGACCTTTGCCGATGACTTCAACTACAGCATCGGCGCCAACTACACCTACACGCTGCCTAATGCCGGTGAGCTGAGCTTCTCGATTTCCTGGGCCTGGATCCAGGGCGACAACGACCGGGTGGGCTGCCGCTTTGTGCAGGACCTGGGCGGTGGCCTGACCGCCGAGACCGGCCTGACCGAGATCAACGGCGAGCTGGTAATCAGCCAGGCCAGCGCCTATCAAGCGCAGGGCGCGATTACCGAACCGCCCTTCAACAGCTGCCCGGACCTGGATGACCAGGAGCGTCTCAACGGACGTATCGCCTGGCTGTCGCCCCGCGGTGACTGGCAGATTGCAGCCTGGATCACCAATGCCACCGACTGGGAGCCCGACAGCGACCCCGGTGGCCTGGGCAATGACCTGCGCACCAACTTCACGGATGGTTCGCCGGCCTACGATCGCCGCGAAGAGCCGCGCATGTATGGTCTAGAATTGACCTACACGTTCAACTAGCGGCCCCCAACGGGCCGCCCTTAAAGAAGGAAGTGCCCGATGGAACTGGATCCGGAAGTCCCGCCCCTGCTGGAACTGTTTGAGGCGATGGGGGTGCCGGATCCGGCCACCGTCACGCCCGAAGAGCTGCGGGAAGCGATGGTGATGCCGCCACCGGAGCACCCGACGCCGGTGGCGCGGGTCGAGGCTCGCGACATAGCCGGCCCCGCCGGCTCGATTGCCACCCGCATTTTCTTCCCCGAGTCAGCCACCCAGGGTGCGACACCGGTACTGGTGTTCTTTCACGGCGGTGGCTGGGTGGTGGGCGACGTCACCAGCCACGACGAAATCTGCCGCCGGCTATGCGCCGGTGCCGGCTGCATTGTGATCTCCGTCGATTATCGGCTGGCGCCGGAAACCCCGTTCCCGGGCGGCCTGGAGGACTGCTACGCAGTCACCCGCTGGGCAGCCGACCATGCCGCCGAACTGGGCGGCGATCCCGCTCGTCTCGCCGTCGGCGGCGACAGCGCCGGCGGTAATCTCGCGGCCGCGGTCTGTCTGCTGGCACGGGAACGGAGAGCGCCTGCCATTGGCCACCAGCTACTGATTTACCCAGTCACCGACAGCGACTTCGAGCGCCCCTCCTATCGCGACAACGCCGACGGCTACCTGTTGACCCGCGGCATGATGCAGTGGTTCTGGCAGCAATACCTGGCGGACCCGGCCCAGGCCAGCGACCCGCTGGCCGCCCCCCTGCACGGCGAGCTGTCCGGGCTGCCGGGCGCTACCGTGATCACCGCCGGCTTCGACCCGCTGCGCGACGAGGGCCAGGCCTTTGCCGAGAAACTGGCGGCCGCCGATGTCGCAGTTGAGCACCGGGAGTTCAAAGGAATGATCCACGGCTTCGTGAGTATGGACGCAGGATTGACGCAAACTGCCGTGGCCGTCGACTATCTTTGCCAACGTCTGAAGGACGCCCTGGCACAGTAACAAACCACATGGCCACTTATGCTATGACCGGGGGCGCCACGGGAATTGGTGCTGCCCTCAAGGAACAGCTGCGTGAGCGCGGCGACACCGTAATTGTGGTCGATATCCGCGACGCCGACGTGCACGCCGACCTGTCGACTGCCGAGGGGCGCTCCGCTGCAATAGCCGGTGTGCGCGCCATGGCGCCAGAGGGCCTCGACGGCCTGATCGCCTGCGCCGGTCTCGGCACCCACGTCAAACCGCCGTCCCTGATCGCGGCCGTGAACTACTTTGGCGCCGTTGCCACCATCGAGGGCTTGCGCGACCTGGTCGCCGAACGGCGCGGCTCGGTACTGATAGTCTCCTCCAACTCGGCGCCGATGATGGACGCCGACAACGCCTTCGTCGAAGCCTGCCTGGCCGGCGACGAAAGCGCCGCCCTGGCGCTGCTGGAAGACGGCCACACCGCCTACGCCGGCTCCAAGCGCGCCCTGACCCAGTGGATGCGTCGTCACGTCCAGGACTACGCCGGCGCCGGCGTCCGCATCAACGCGGTGGCCCCCGGCATTACCCGCACCAACATGACCGACGCCGTCAGCAAAGACCCGGAACTGGGCGACGCCATCCGCCAGTTCGAGGCCATGACGCCTTTAGGCGGCTCTGCTGAGCCTGCCCAGATCGCTAATGCCATGCGCTTTCTGCTGGGCGATGACGCCGACTTTATCTGCGGTGCCGTGCTGTTTGTGGACGGTGGCACGGATGCGCTGATGAGAGCTGATAGTTTCTAGATCATATAGTCTTCAGCCAGTACGGCAGCCACGTGACCGGCAGGTCTTTGAACGGGTGCAAGCCAATGGGGTCCGCCGGGCTGCTGCGCAACTCGACCAAAATCGCTGCGCGATTTTTGGGACTCGGACAGTGCTCGCAGAAAGCTCCCGGCGGACCCCATTGGCTTAAGCGGCGCCCTTTATTGTTCAAAGACCTGCCGGTCACGCGCCTGCCACATCGAGCGAGAATCAAATCTGTTCAAGAGCTCGCAACGCAGCAGTCGATTTTTTGGAATTCGAAGCTCGGTCGAGAGCAGGGTGGAGGCCAGGTGGTTGCCTGAACAATAAGGCTGCCGCTTGAGCTGACGGGTGCAGACAGGTTCCCGCTGCGAGCACTGTCCGAGTCCAGATTTTTGCGCAGCAAAAATTGTCGAGTTGCGCAGCAGCCTGTCTGTGGCCGTCAGCTCGCAGCCGTTCAGGCAACCACCTGGCCTCCACCCTGCTCTCTGCGTTGACCCCGCTACAGGGAATGGGCTAAGGAGTGAGAACCGCCGCACCCTGCAGCCGTCCGTGTCTAAGATCGTCGAGGGCCTGGTTGGCCTCCTCGAGGGGGTAGCGGGCGATGTGGGTGGTGACCGGGTGGTCTTCGAGCAGGGCGAAGAACTCCTCGCCGTCCCGGCGGGTGAGGTTGGCCACCGAGCAGACGCTGCGCTCGCCCCAGAGGAGTTCGTAGGCGAACTCCGGGATTGGGCTCATGTGGATGCCGCCGCAGACCACCACGCCGCCCTTGCGCACGGCCCTGAGAGCGTCGACGACCAACTCGCCTACGGGCGCGAAGATGATGGCCGCATCCAGCGGCTCGGGCGGCGTGTCGCCGGAGTTGCCGGCCCAGCGCGCGCCCAGGTCCAGTGCAAACTGCTGTGCTTCGCTGTCGCCGGGGCGGGTGAAGGCGTGAATGCGGCGGCCCTGGCTGACCGCGACCTGGCTGATAATGTGGGCGGCAGCACCGAAGCCGTAGATACCCAGCGCCTGTGCGTCACCGGCCATGCGCAGGCAGCGGTAACCGATCAATCCAGCGCACAGCAGCGGGGCGGCGTGCAGCGGGTCGCCGAAAATCTCGAACACGAAGTGCTGGTGGGCCACTGTGTACTCGGCGTAGCCGCCGTCCAGGGTGTAGCCGGTGAAGCGTGCGCTGTCACAGAGGTTCTCTTCGCCGCGCAGGCAAAAATCACAGTGGCCGCAGGTTTCTCCCAGCCAGGGTACTCCTACCAGTTTGCCCAGCAGGGCGGCGGGCACCTCGCTGCCAGTGGCGACGACCTCGCCGACGATTTCATGGCCGGGTACCAGCGGCAGCTTCGGTTCAGTGAGGTCGCCATCGAGCACGTGCAGGTCAGTGCGGCAGACGGCGCAGGCCACTACCCTGATCAGCACCTGCTGGGGCGACGGTGTGGGAACGGGCAGGTCTTCGAGTGCCAGGGGTGCGCGCTGCGACCCCATGACCATCGCGCGCATGCGCTCAGGGTGCGCCGGCATCCCGCTGGATCACCCGGGCGACATCCTCGGAGAGTTTTAACAGCAGGGCGCTGTAGACCTCGGCCACTAGCTCGGGTTGGTCGGACTCCAGCGGCAGGGTGTGGCGGCTGAGTGACTGCTCCACCACTTCGCCCGTGCGTGGCCGCAGGATGGTCCAGCTTGCCACCAGGATGGCGTCATCGGTGCGGGCGGTTAGCTGCACGACACCCAGGCGTACACCGTACTCGGGTATCGCATCCGAGCGCCAGGGGAAATGACTGAGCTGCCGGGTGTCCAGTAACGAGGCCAGGTTGAGGATCATGACCCGGGTGATGCCGGATTCCAGCGGTTCCGCCCAGCGGTCAAACTCGGAGACCTGCAGTCGGTGCTCCTCGCGGCCCAGCACCATGCCGCGGCCCTTGAGGTAGTCAGGAATGGAGATCGGGCCTACCCCTACCGTCAGGCCGTCCACGTCTGGCCAGCCGCGGGCATCTGCGCCGAGCATGTAGTAGCGGCTGGGCGGGGTGGTTCCGCAGGCGACGAGCGTGGCGATCAACAATACGGCGGCGGCCGCGCGCAGCAATGGGTTCACTGGCGTTTCCCCCTGATCAGTGCCTCGGGCTGGGTTTCCAGCGTTTCCGCCAGCGATTGCAGTGAGCGGCCGGCGGCGCTCATCTCGTTGGCGGCCTTGCGCAGGTCGTGCAGTACAGCGGAATCATCCGACAGCAGGTATTCCATATTGTTGAGCGCCTGCTGCGCGGTCTCCAGTGTTCGGGACAGGTCCTGCAGCGCCTGGTCGGCATCGGCGCTCAGTGCCGGAATGTCCTGGTTCAGTGTTTCCATGGTCTCGCTGGTGCTGGCCAGTAGCTGGGATACGTCCGGCGACAGGGCTGCCAGTTCGCTGTCCAGGTTGCGGGAGAGATCTTCGATGGCGAGCAGGGTGGCGCTGACCTGCTGGGGCAGGGCCTGGGTGTTTTCGTCGTTGACGATCTTGTGGATGCCGTCCAGCAGGTCACTGACGTCCCTGGCCAGCTCGGCCAGGTCCAGCTCCTGCAGGCCCTGGGTCAGTCGCTCCAGGTCGGTGGGTACCGTCGGCACGATGATCACGTCTTCGTCGATATCGTAACGACTGCGCAGCATTTCCGCGTTGTAGCGCTCCTCGCTGCCGGGGTAGAAGTCGAGCTGCACGTACAGCAGGCCGGTCAACAGGCTCTGCAACTGCAGTTGGGCGCGCAGGCCGCGCTGCACCAGAATGTTGGTGGCAACGGCGGATTCCTCGTCATCGTCCTCGTCAGTACTGCGCACCCGGGTGCGGTCGATGCGCAGCAACACCGGCGTCAGCACTTCGTAGGTATCCGAGTCCACCACCACGTCAAAGCCCGAGACTTCGCCGATGGGTACTCCCTTGAAGGCCACCGGAGCGCCGACGTTGAGTCCCTTGATGGAGCCGTCGAAGACGACCAGGCCGCGATCAATGTTGCGGTTGAACATGTCGCCGCTCAGCAGGAACAGCATCGCGAACAGGATCAGGAACGCACCGACGACAAACGCGCCGATGGCGGCGGCATTGGTGGGCTTGCTCACGCCGGCTCTCCGTTGGGGGTGCCGCCCCGGGCCAGGAATTTGCGCACTTTCTCGTGCTCGCTCTGCTGCCTGAGAATTTTCGGGTCTCCGTAGTCAATCATGGTTTTCGTTTCCGCGTCCAGAAACACAGAGTTGCTGGCGATGGCGAAGATGCTGGCCAACTCGTGGGTCACGATCACCACGGTGGCGCCAAGGCTCTCCTGCATTTCCAGGATCAACTCATCCAGTAGCTGTGAGGAAATGGGATCCAGGCCCGCCGAGGGTTCATCGAAGAACAGGATCTCCGGATCCAGGGCAATCGCCCGGGCCAGGCCGGCGCGCTTCTGCATACCGCCGGAGATTTCCGAGGGATAGTAATCCTGGTAGCCCCCCAGGCCCACCAGCGCCAGCTTGTAGGCGACAATGTCGTCGATTTCACCGGCACCGAGCGCCGTATATTGCTGCAGGGGCAGGGCGGTGTTCTGGGCCAGGGTCATGGCCGAGAACAGACCGCCGGTCTGGTAGGTAATGCCCCAGCCGCGGCGCATTTCGAACTGCTCCTGCTCGCTGGCCCGGTTGAAGCTTTTGCCGTCATAGAGGATTTCGCCCCTGGCCGGCGGGTACAGACCGATCATATGCTTGAGCAGGGTGCTCTTGCCGCAGCCGCTGCCGCCCATGATGACGAACACGTCGCCACGATAGACGTCGAAGTCGAGATCTTTCTGGATCAGATTGCTGCCGTAGGCCATGGTGAGCTGATCGATATGAATATGAACCTGGCGTTCGCTCATATCCCCAGCTCCTGGAACAGGATATTGAAGGCGGCGTCGGCAACGATCAGGTAGATGATGGAGGTGACCACCGCCCTGGTGGCGGCTTCACCCACGGCTGCCGAGCTGCGGCCGCATTGGATGCCAGCCCGGCAGCCGGCGATGGCAATCAGCAAACCGAAAAAGACACTTTTCAGCAGGCCGGTACCCAGGTGCGCGAAGGAGAAGACATTGGTCATCTGCTGGCTGAACTGGATAAAGGAGACATCCAGCCCCGCCGCCACGATGGCGCCACCAAAGATGCCCACCACGTTGGCGTACAGCACCAGCAGCGGCATGATCAGCACCAGGGCTACCATGCGCGGCAACACCAAGAACTCCATTGGGGAAATACCCAGGGTCACGATGGCATCGATTTCCTCACGGGTCTGCATGGTGCCGAGCTGGGCGGCATAGGCAGCGCCGGTGCGCCCTGCCATCACCACCGCCACCATCAGCGCGCCCATCTCCCTCAGCATGCCGATGGTGACCAGGTCGGCGACGTAAATCTGCGCCCCGAACTGGGCCAGCTGCGCGGCCCCCAGATACGCCAGGATCATTCCCACCAGGAAGCTGGTGAGGGTGACAATGCTGAAGGCATCCGGACCGGACTGGTGGATAAAGGTGAGGAAATCCTCGCGCCGGGTATTGGCGCGCCCGGTGAGCAGTTTGCCCAGGGCGATGGTCGCTTCGCCGATGAACTCGAGATGGTCCACAAGGATCTTTCTGCCTTCCTTCAGGCGGTGGCGAAGATCGAGGATTTCCAGCAGGCTGCGGCCGGCTTCGGGGGCCGGGCGGTGGGGTTTTACCGCGGTGGCCAGGCCCAGCAGACGCCGGGCGCCTTCCGGCAGGGCGGCGCTGTCGAAGTCGATACCAGCCTCGCCGCAGTAGGCGTGGCACTGCAGCAGGAAAGCGGGCAGTGCGCTGTCCCACTCGCCGAGGGTGTCCGTGTCGCAGGTGAGATGCGCCGGTTGCGCCTGCTGCAGCTGCTGGCGCAGTGCGCCGAAGGCCGGGCAATCCTGGTCGATCACCCAATCACCGCTCAGCACCAGGCACTGGCCTTCATCCGCAAGCTGGAATGTCGGTGTGGCTGCTTCCGCCACGCCCTAGTCCTGGTCGTATTGGAAGGGCCGCGCCGGCAGATGCGGGCGCATCAGCGCCGCGGCGCGGTTATAGACGGCTGCCACGTCCACGTCGGCGTCGGCCTCGTAGAGACGCGAGATCATGGTGACGGGAAACAGCAGGTGCTCGGTGTTCTCCACCCGCAGGGCGCGGCTGCGGCCCAGCTCATCCTCGAAGATCACCCAGGGCATGTCCAGCTCGCGGCTGAGCAGGTCGCCCAGCACCACGCCCATGGCCTGCAGGGTCGCGGTGTCCTCCCGGGACACCAGCCGGCGATCGACCAGCAGTTGCAGCACCTCGAGGTCATTGGCCTTGTCCTGGCGAATCTGTCTGCCCAGCCGGCTGCGGGCCAGGCTGTCGACGTTGCGGCGCTGGTCGGCCATAAAGTCCCGGTCGATGCGGGTCAGTGCGCTGTAGCGGGGAAAGGGATCATCCCCGATCTGGGCGGATACCTTGGCTGCCAGCCCGGGCCAGGCCAGCAGCAGGATCGCGCCGAGGAACAGGCGGCGTGATGGTGTTGTCCAAAGCATGCAAGACCCTCGTTGTGCAGATCATGCTAATACGACTGCCAGCCAGTGCCAAATGGCCGGGCGCCGGTTGTTATCTGGGCGGTTACATGGATAATTGCGTTCTTTCATCGCGGCCGGCAACGGTGGCCGCGCACTTCTGGAGTTCAACATGATACGTGGCAGCCTGGTGGCGCTGGTAACCCCAATGCATGCCGACGGCTCCCTCGACTGGCAGGCGCTCGATGCCCTGCTGGACTGGCATATTGAGTCCGGCACCAATGGCATTGTCGCCGTAGGCACCACGGGTGAATCCGCCACCCTCGCGGTAGACGAACACTGCGACGTGATCGCCCGCGTTATCCGGCGCGTGGCCGGCCGGGTACCAGTGATTGCCGGCACCGGCGGCAACGCGACCGCCGAGGCCGTGGAGCTGACCCGGGAAGCCCAGGCCCTGGGCGCCGATGCCTGCCTGTTGGTCACCCCCTACTACAACAAGCCCACCCAGGAGGGTCTGTACCAGCATTACCGGCATATCGCCGAGGCGGTTTCGATCCCGCAGATTCTCTATAACGTGCCAGGCCGCACCGGGGTCGATATGCTGCCCGCGACGGTGGAGCGGCTGGCGGATATCGACAATATTGTCGGTATCAAGGAAGCCACCGGCGACCTGGAGCGCGCCCGCGAGGTCATCGACATCTGTCGGGGGCGCATGGCCGTGTACTCGGGGGATGACGCTACCGCCACGGAACTCATGCTGATGGGCGGCGACGGCACCATCTCGGTCACTGCCAACGTCGTTCCGGCCCAGCTCGCCGAGGTGACGCGTCTGGCGCTGGCGGCTGAGGCCGAGGCGGCCTACGTGCTGGACGGCAAGCTGGCCGCCCTCAACGAGGCCCTGTTCCTTGAATCCAACCCCATCCCGGTCAAGTGGGCGCTGGCGGACATGGGCCGCATGGAGCATGGCCTGCGCCTGCCGCTGACACCGCTGGCCGAGCAATACCATGCCGCAGTGCGTGCCGCTGTCGCCGAGGCGCTCGCGTGATACAGCGTTGTCTCGCGCTGCTGTGCGTGTTTTCACTGTCTGGCTGTAGCTGGTTCTCCGACCAGCAGTTCGTGCGCGACCGCAGCGACGATTACCGCAAGGCCCGCGTCGAGCCCAAGATCAAGGTGCCGGCGCACCTCGAAGATGACGCCCTGCAGGATATTTACGTGATACCGCCTACCACGGAAACGGTCACACCCACCGGCAACTTCGAAGTGCCGCGGCCGGCACCGCTGGTGGCCCAGGAAAGCGAGGAGATGGTCCGTATCCAGCGCCTGGGTGACGAAGAGTGGGTGCTGGCGGCAGTGGCCCCCGGCCAGCTCTGGCCGCAGGTGCGCTCTTTCCTGACCAGCAACAATGTGCAGGTGGCGCGAGTGGATGCCCGCGCCGGCCTGATTGAAACCGGCTGGTTCCAGGGTCGCGATGCCCGCATGTCGGAGCGCTTCCAGTTCCGCATCGAACAGGGCGTACAGCGCAATACCTCGGAACTGCATGTCCTGCAGCAATACCAGGCCGGCGACACCAACAGCTGGCCGGAGGCTTCCGGTGATGCCGAGCGCAGCAGCGAGATGCTGCTGGCGGTGGCCCAGTACATTGCCAACTCAGCGGAAACCGCGCCGGTGTCGATGATGGCCCAGCAGGCCATGGGCGAGGGCGGCAAGGTCACGCTGCAGGAAGACGCCACCGGCCAGCCCTTTATTCGCCTGTCTCTGCCCTTCTATCGGGCCTGGGCCTCAGTGGACCGCGGTCTGCGCGAGTCCAGCTTTACCATCCGCGACCTGGATCGCTCCAGTGGCCTGTTCTACGTGCGCTTTGTACCGCCGGAAGAGGACGACGGTTGGTTCGGCTGGCTGTTTGGCGGCGACGAGGAGGACGACCTGCTGACCCAGCAGGATTACGTGGTGAAAGTCGCTGAGGAAAACCCGGACCAGGTGCGTATCGACATGACCCGCGAGGACGGGGTGGCAATGGAGCGGGGCCAGACGCAGCAGCTGCTGGGACTGCTCAAGGGCAACATCAATTAGGGATGCGATTCGCCTCACTGGGTAGCGGCAGCCGCGGCAACGGCACCCTGGTCCAGTCGGGCTCGACCCTGTTGCTGGTGGACTGCGGTTTTTCGGTGCGCGAAACAGAACGGCGCATGGCGCGCCTCGGCGTGTCCGCCGAGCAGCTCGACGCAGTGCTGGTCACCCACGAACACAGCGATCACTGTTCCGGGGTGGCGGCCCTGTCCCGCAGGCACCAGCTTCCCGTCTACCTGACCCGCGGCACCCATGCCAGCGGCCGTTGCGACAAACCCTGGGAAGTCTGCTACTTCCACAGCGAGGCGCCGTTCCAGCTTGGCGCCATCCGCGTGGAGCCTATCGCCGTACCCCACGATGCCCGCGAGCCCTGCCAGTTCGTGCTACAGAGCCGCGGTTTCCGGCTTGGTATTCTCACAGATCTTGGCAGTATCACCCCCGCCGTACTGACGCATTTCCGGGCCTGCCACGGTCTGCTGCTGGAGTGCAATCACGACCTGGAGATGCTGCATGCCGGGCCTTACCCGCCGGCCCTTAAACGCCGGGTGGGAGGCGACTGGGGTCACCTCAACAACCGCCAGTCAGCGGCCCTGCTGCAGGAGATTCAGCACGAACTGATGCAGCAACTGGTGATTGCCCATATCAGTGAGCAGAACAACCAGCGGCAGCGCGTGGAAGCGGCGCTGGGTGAGGTGTTCCCCTGCGACGAGCGGGTGACCTGGGCCGACCAGGAGGATGGTTTCGGCTGGCTGGAGTTAAACTAGGGCGGTACTGGCTGCACTGGGTTTACTAAAAGCCGGTTCAATCGCCACGGCAGTGCTGCGGCGCGACCAGCTCCAGGGCCGGCCGGCTGCGAAAGGTATCGAGGTCGGCGCAGCGCAAGGCCGGGTTGCCGTCCAGGTCCAGCAGCCGCAGTTCCACGAGGTCTCGCAACTCGGCCACGGTCTGCACCGCGTTGTCGTCCAGGTAGAGTTCCAGCAAGGCGGTCATATCCACCAGTGCATTCACTTCCTCGATGCTGTTGCTGGACAGTTTCAGCCGGGTCAGGCGCTGGAAAACCTGCAAGCCCGCCAGGCTGCTAACCCCCGCATGGCTGCAATTCAGCGCTTCGAGCTGCTCTGCGGCGGTGATCCCCGCTTCCTGGATATGCACCATCACGCACTCGTTGAGCGCCTCGTCAGCGATGTCGTAGCCTGAAAACAGCGGGGCCGGTGTGTAGACCACACGGTCGTTGACGGTGAACTGATAGTCCGCACAGCCGCCAAAAACGACCAGAAACAGCCCCGCAATAATGCGCATTAATGTCTCCGGGTTGTGAACCCCGTCAAATAGCCGGGGCGGAAAAAATGACACTATAATTGCGGCGACCATAAGAAGGAAAGTGTGAGTAACAGTATGCAGGGATCCGGCCCCGGCCCGGCTGATAACACCATCAGCATTGTTCAGCGAGGGAATCTCAAAACCATTGAGACGACCCTCCATAAGCAGTGGCGCCTGGGCCAGAATATCGTGCTGTGCTGGAGTGCGACCGACAACGGCATCCTGCTGTTGATGGTGCCTCACTACTTCCTCGGCAACTTTACCGCCACCACTGCTGACAGCGGCGAGGAGGGCGCCAGAAAGAGTGCGGCCCGGGAAAGCTATGTGCGCAGGCTGATTTCCGGTCGCCGGCGCAAAAGCCGGGACGAGTTTTTCGAGATCAGCAATAAGCTCGGTGTTTCCACCAACTTCATCAAGCTGCCGGAACCGCTCACGGACCAACCCGTGGTCGATGCTGCGATTGAGGAAATCGTGCGCCGCTACGGCCTGTCCTACGTCGACAGTCGCGCGGTGATCCTGATTGATATCGCCCAGTTCTCCCTCTACACGCCCTTCGAACAAGCCAGCCAGCTTAACTCCCTGTCCTATTCCATGAACTCGGCCTACAACAAGCTGCTCTCCAGGGGCGTGGAGGTCAACTTCGCCCGCACCACTACCGGAGATGGCTACTACCTGTGGAACCGTGACCTGAGCCCGGCGGCCAACGAAGACCTGCTGCACTTTCTGCTGCTGGTGATCGCTGACAACGCCATGGCGCGTGAGGCCTCCAAGGGCAATACGGTGCCGCTGATTCGCACCGCTTTCCATATTGGCAGCCATTACGAGTTGTACCAGGCCGAAGGCATCAACCCGACGGTATTCAGCTATATCGTCGGCGATGTGACGATCGAACTGGCGCGCATGGTTGACCTGGCCCAGCCCTCACAGGTGTTTATCGGCGACTTCAATGTGGAGCTGCCGAGCCCGGGGCGCGACGACCCTAACGATACCGTGAGCCTGGATACCCACGCGTTTCTCGAGCGTTGCAATGAAGACATGGAACGCGTGCTCGGTGTAAAGCTGTCCGGCCAGGAAGTGAAAACCATGCGCTGCGACACCTCTCGGGTGGAGGGAGACGACCGCCCGCGACGTTTCCTGCTGACCGACAAGCATGGCCTGACGCGCAATGCCTTCAACCTGGAGCTGCACTTCGAGACCAGCGAAGGCCGCTGGCAGCTGGGCATGTCCAGTGACAAGCTGCCCCGGCCCTCGCGGCCCGGCGACGACACTGTCGATGCCTCTGCGCTGAAGAGCAAGGCGCCCTCCCTGAAGTCGGTCAGTGAGGAGTGAACAGCATGTTGCAAACGGCCAGGGCACGGCAGATGGACGTCAGCAACCAGGTTGACGTGACCGATCCCGATGCCGTGTGCGCGGAGGTGCTGGACATTCTTGGCCATCACTACAAGCGTGGGCTGAAGCCGATTGTGCAACTGATAAAGGACTTTGCCCGACTGTACCGGGGTGAGTATCCCGGCTATCACGCCTGTGACGTGGGTTATCACGACATCCAGCACGTGCTGGATGTGACCCTGGCGATGGCGCGCCTGATCGATGGTCACCAGCGCTGCCACAGCGAAGAGGCGCCCCTGGATACGCGGCTGGCGGTGGCCGGCATCGCCGCAGCCCTGTTTCATGACTCCGGCTATATACGACGGCGGCGCGACACTCGCCACAGCAATGGCGCGGAGTACACTCGCACCCACGTCAGTCGCTCCAGCCGCTTTATGGGCGAGTACCTGCCGACAGTCGGCCTGGATTGGGCGGTGCCGATTTGCCAGCGCGTCGTCCATTTCACCGGCTATGAGGTCAACCCGGCAGATATCGATGTCCCCAGCGACGCTGAGCGCACCATCGGCTGGCTGCTGGGTACCGCCGACCTGATTGCCCAGATGGCCGATGTGGCTTACCTGGAGAAGTGCCGTGACCAGCTCTACCCGGAATTCGTGGAAGGCGGCATGGCCGGCGAGCGAGGCCAGTACACCAAGACCGGTGTGATTTATCGCTCTCCCGCGCACCTCATGCAATCCACCCCCAACTTCATTCGCAGCGCCATCCAGGTGCGCCTGGACGGCTATTTCCACGCGTACTATCGCTACGCGGCCCATCACTTCGGCGGCCCCAATCTCTACATGGAGGCCATCGAGGAGAGCTGCGAGCGCCTGGAGGAACTGCTGCGCCGCAATGACCCCGAGTTGCTGATGGGCGATGCGCTGTCGCCGCCCTTTGGCTGAGCAAGAGCCTGCTTGAATGCCGCAGCACAGTATCGCCGTAGCCGCGGCCGAACCCGGTTTGCAGGCGCGGGCTACAGCGCTGGCCGAAGAGCTGTCGCTTCCCACCCTGGCGCAACTCCCCGAACCCCTGGCCCGGTTGCTGATCACCTCTGAACGCCTGGAACTGCGGGCCTGTGGCCCGGATGCGCCGGGCGCCATCGCGGTGGATTTTGCGGCGGGTGGGCTCAGGTATCGGCGTCGGGGTGGCCACAACGAGCCGCTCGGTCGCGCTGTGGGCGTTGGCAAATGGCAGGACCTGTCAGTGGTAGATGCGACTGCCGGCCTCGGCCGTGACAGTTTTGTGCTGGCGGACCTGGGCTGCCGGGTCACCTTGTTGGAACGCGAGGCGCCGGTGTATGCCCTGCTGCGTGATGGCCTGGCCCGCGGTCGCGCCGGCGACGATCCCTGGGTGGCCGACGTGTGTGGCCGTATGCACTTGTTGCAGGCCGATGCACGGCAGTGGCTCGCCGACCACAGCCCCGATGTGGTCTATCTAGACCCGATGTTTCCCGCGCGCCGCAAAAGCGCACGGGTAAAAAAGGATATGTGGCTGTTTCAGCAGCTGCTGGAAGCCAATGACCCCGCCGACGGACTGCTGGAGGCGGCGCTGGCCGCGGCCCGTAAACGGGTGGTGGTGAAGCGCCCGGCCCGGGAAACGCCGCTGGCAGGGCGCGAACCCGGCTTTGTTATTCCCGGCAAGACGGTGCGCTTCGATGTCTACCTGCCAGCGCCAGCCGCTGATACAGGGAACGGCGGCTGACACAGCCTGAGCTAGCGGCCGTCGCTGACGCTGAACAGGCGCCGGGTCCACACCGACTGGAACAACGGGTCCAGCAAGCGGTACAGGCGCCCGGAGGCGTATACCGCCTTGCCGCGTTCCACGGCGGCCAGCCCCTCGCGCACCACCGTCTCGGCGTCGTACCACATCCAGTTCGGCATGCTGTTCTTCATGTCCATAAGGCCTGCACGTTCGTGAAACTCGGTGTGGGTAAAGCCCGGACACAGCGCGCTGACCTTGACGCCGTCCTTGCCCACGGTGTTTGCCAGTTCTTCCGACAGGGCGATGACCCAGGCTTTGGTCGGTCCGTAGTTGCAGCCGCCGCCGCGGGCGATGCGGCCCGCCATTGAGGCGACGTTGAGCACCCTGCCAAAACCGCGCGCCTGCATGGGCGGGACAAACAGGTGGCAGAGGTCGGCAATGGAAATCATCATCAGCTGATAGAAGGCCGCCTGCTCACCCCAGTCGCCTTCGTCCAGCAGGTTGGGCCCGGCGATGCCGGCGTTGTTGACCAGGTAGTCGACCTGGATGCCCTCTGCCTGGACCGCATCGAACAGGGCCCGTGGAGCGGCCGGGTCGGACAGGTCGGCGGCAATGCCGCGGGCCTGCACGCCAAATTCCGTCGCCAGTGCCTGGGCCGTGTCGTTGAGGGCGCCTTCACTGCGGGCCACCAGCACCAGGTTGTAGCCCTGGGCAGCCAGCTGGCGTGCAAACTCCTTTCCCAGTCCGGCGGTGGCGCCGGTAATCAGTGCGGTGCGTTTTTCTGCGGACATATTTGCTCTCCTTGGATTGGCGTTCCAGCCTTCTGGCGCCCTGTCGCTGTGCGCCCGGTGCTATAGTACAGCCTCTGTGGTACGAGGATTCCCCATGCGTGGTAAGCCATCACCCGGCCCGCTGCTGAGGCCGCTGCTGATCGCAACGCTCCTGACGCTTGCACAGTTTACGCAGGCTGCCGGCGAACGGCTCCTGTTCTGGCAGGTGGATACACCGCGGGCCACGGTGTACCTGTTGGGCTCCATGCACCTCGCCTCGCCGGAAATCTACCCGCTGCGGGCGGAGATTATGACGGCATTCAAGCAGGCCGATGCGCTGGCGGTGGAACTGGATATCAGCGGCGCCCGCGCTTTCGAAATCCAGCAGCGCATGCTGGAGCGCGGCACCTACCCGGAGGGGCGCAGCCTGCAGGACGAACTCAGCCCGGCCACCTGGAGCGAGCTGTCCAGGCGCCTGGAGGCCAGCGGGCTGCCGCCGATGCTGATGCGAAGCCTGAAACCCGGGCTGGTGGTCACCACCCTGTCGACCATCGAAATGATGAAGCTGGGACTCAACCCGGAGCAGGGTGTCGACCGTTTTTTTCTCGACCAGGCCCGTGGCAGCAAGTCCATCATTGAATTGGAAACGGTGGATCAGCAGCTCGACGTGGTGCTGGATACGCCGCAGCCAGACCTGCTGGTCAAGCAGACTCTGGTGCAACTCGACGATCTCGAGAACATCATGACCGAGCTGGTCGACAACTGGAAGCGAGGTGACAGCCGTGCCCTCGCCAAACTGGTCATCGAAGATGAGCTCAAACAGTACCCGGAGTTTCGCGACCTGCACCGGCGCATGTTCGACGACCGCAACCGCGAGATGACCGCCAAGATACTCGACATGCAGTCTCGCGGCGGCACCTACTTCGTGGTGGTGGGCGCCGGCCACCTGGTCGGCGACCAGGGTATCGTCGCCATGCTCAACCGCCGCGGGCAATCACCCAGGCAGCTGTAGGCGCCGTCCGCTATACCCGACAAAGGAGTTACCCATGGATCACAAGACGACTGCGCTGGTCACCGGCGCCTCGGCGGGTATTGGCGCTGAGTTCTGCCGCCAGCTGGCCGGGCGCTGCGACGTCATTATTGCCACCGGCCGCCGGCTCGACCGCCTGCAGGCACTGGCTGAGGAGCTGCATGGTCAGGCAGAGGTGCACCCGGTGGTCGCCGATCTCGGCAGCCGCGAGGGGCGCACGCGCGTTATCGAGGCGCTGCGCCAGAAGGGCCCTGCCGACTACCTGGTCAACAATGCCGGCTTTTCCACCCTGGGAGCCTTCGATGAGCTGCCCCTGGATGACCAGCAGGCCATGGTGGATGTGCACATCACGGCGACCCTGGCGCTGACCCGCGCCGCCGTGCCGTTTATGCGCGAGCTGGGGGGTGGCGCGATTATCAATGTGTCTTCACTGGCTTCTTTCGGTCCGGTGCCCGCGGCGGCGGTGTACTGCGCCAGCAAGGGCTTCCTCAACCTGTTCTCCGAGTCCCTGCAGAAAGAGGTGGCCGACGCCGGCATCCGTGTCCAGAGCCTGTGCCCCGGCTATACCATGAGTGAGTTCCACGATCGCGAGGCCATGTCTGCCTTCGACCGGCAATGGGTGCCGCAGGAGGAGTGGATGGAGGCACCGGAGGTGGTGGCGGCCAGCCTGGCGGCGCTGGAGGGTGGGCCGGTGGTACTGGTACCGGGAGAGGGCAATCGCGACAGCGCGCGCAAGGGTGTGGCGCGGGCGCTGGCGAAACTGGACGCCTAGCGACCCAGCAGCAACTCCAGCAGGCGCCGGTACACCCCTGCCAGGGCGTCCACGTCTGCAGCGGCCAGTTTCTCGTTGACCTGATGAATAGTGGCATTCACCGGCCCGAGCTCAAGCACTTCCGCGCCGGTAGGGGCGATAAAGCGGCCGTCCGAGGTGCCGCCGGCGGTAGAGAGTTCGGTCTCGATACCGAGTTCCTCCCGGATCGCCGCTTGCGCGGCCTCCACCAGTTTCCCCTCTGGAGTAAGAAAGGGCTTGCCGGATAGTTCCCAGTCGAGCTGGTAGTCGAGCTGGTGCTCGGTGAGAATGGCCTCGGTTCGCGCGCGCAGTTGCTCGTCGGTACTTTCGGTTGAGTAACGGAAGTTGAAAACCACGTCGACACTGCCGGGTATCACATTGGTGGCGCCGGTGCCGCTATTGATATTGGACACCTGGAAAGATGTGGGCGGGAAATGGGCGTTGCCCGCGTCCCAGTGCTGGGCCGACAACTCCGCCAGCGCCGGCGCTACCCGGTGGATGGGGTTATCCGCCAGCTGGGGATAGGCGATGTGACCCTGCTTGCCCCGCACTGTAAGCCTGCCGTTGAGGCTGCCGCGGCGGCCGTTCTTGATGACGTCTCCCAGCACCTCCTGGCTGGAGGGCTCACCCACCAGGCAGTAGTCGATCTGCTCGCCGCGGGCCTGCAGCCACTCCACCACGCGCACCGTGCCGTCGATGGCCGGGCCCTCTTCATCGCTGGTGATCAGGAAGCCGATCCGGCCGCGGTGGTCACCCGCCGCTAGGAACTGTTCGCAGGCCACCACCATGGCGGCCAGGCTCGCCTTCATGTCAGCCGCGCCGCGACCGGTGAGCATGCCGTCACGCAGGCTGGGCTCAAACGGTGGCGTGCTCCAGGCGGCCTCCGGCCCCGGTGGCACTACATCGGTGTGACCGGCGAATACAAACAGCGGGCCGTCTGTGCCGCGTTCCGCCCAGAGATTGTCGACCTCGCCGAAGCGCAGGTGCTCGCAGTGAAAGCCCAGCGCTTCCAGGCGTTCGGCCATTAAAGTCTGGCAGCCGGCGTCCTCGGGGGTCACCGAGGGCAGGCGCATTAGCGCCTGGCAGAGCTCCAGGGCGGCGGTATCAGTTGTGGGCATGCAACTCTTCGTTCAGCGCAATGGCGGATTTGTTGGCAAGGCATTCTACCCGGCCTGACTGCGAATTGCGGCGGAACAGCAGGTCGGATTGTCCGCTCAGCTCGCGGGCCTTGACGGTCGACACCTCCTGGCCGTCCGCGTCCAGCACCGAGACCTTGGTGCCGGCGGTAATGTACAGGCCCGCTTCCACCGTGCAGCGGTCGCCCAGGGGAATGCCGAGACCGGCGTTGGCACCCAGCAGGCAGTCCCGTCCCATGGTGATAACAATATCTCCACCCCCGGACAGGGTGCCCATGATGGAGGCGCCGCCGCCGATATCGGTGCCGGCACCGACGAAGATGCCGGCTGAGATGCGGCCTTCGATCATGCCCGGGCCCTCGGCGCCGGCATTGAAGTTGACGAAGCCCTCGTGCATGACGGTGGTGCCTTCGCCCAGGTAGGCGCCGAGCCGCACTCGCGCGGTGTGGGCAATGCGTACCCCACCGGGCACCACGTAGTTGGTCATCTTCGGAAACTTGTCCACGCAGCTTACTTCCAGCTCGCGGCCCTGGATGCGGGCGGCCAGCTGGCGGGCCGGCAATTCGGTAATGTCGACGGCGCCCTCACTGGTCCAGGCCACGTTGGGCAACACCGCGAAGATGCCGTCCAGATTGGTCTGGCGCGGCTTCACCAGCCGGTGGGAAATCAGCTGCAGTTTCAGGTATGCCTCGGGCACGCTGGCCGGGGCGCTGTCTTCGGTCAGCGCGACCAGCACGGCCGGGCGGCCGGAGCCCGCCATGGCTTCACAGCTCGACCACAGGTCCGGGGCGCCCGCGGTCGCGCACAGCTTGCCCAGTTCTGACAGTCCTGCGGCATCCAGCTCGCGGACCGGAGCGCTGGTGTAGCCGGCATTGATGAGTGCCGCGCTCAGCTGCTCGTCGACATCCATCATCGGTGTCGGGTAGTAGACTTCCAGCCAGTCGCCGGTGGCGTTCCGGGTGCCGATGCCGACGCCCAGTGCGTAAAGTGATGCGCTCATAGTAGTAACTCGTGTGTGGCTATAGCCCTGGGATAGCGCCGGGTTACAGCGTGTGTTGCTTGAAAATGTCCTGGTATTGCTGCTCTGAGAAGCCCAGGTGGCGGTCGCTGCCGGTGTCCAGCACCGGCCGTTTCACCAGGGTGGGGTGTTCCAGGATGCTGCGCTGTGCCGCCGCCTGGTCCATCGTCTCGCGGGTGGCCGGGTCGAGCTGCTTCCAGCTGGTGCTGCGGCGATTGACCACTGTTTCCCAGCCCAGCTCGTCGAGCCAGCGTTTCACGGTGGCCGGGTCGAGCCCCTGCTCACGGAAGTCGTGAAACTGGTAGTCGATGTCGTGCTGGTCAAGCCAGCGGCGAGCCTTGCGCACCGTATCGCAGTTGGGGATACCGTACAGCGTAATCACGGGAATCCATCCGTCGAAATGGGCCGGCAGAATAGCAAAACTCCCTGTTCCATGCATACTACGGCCCCTTGCGAATGGTCTTTTTGTGGGGTTTGTCGCCAATCATGAATACTCTGCGCAGCTTCCTTGCGGTGCTGTTAATCGCCTGCCTGGCGGCGTCCCCGGCGCTGGGCGGTCAGGCCGCGGTCGCCATGCCCGATAGCTACGCGGCCCAGGTCAGCCGCGAGGTGCTGGAGGAGGGCGGCAACGCGGTGGATGCTGCCATAGCGGCGGCGTTTTCCCTGGCGGTGACTTATCCCGAAGCGGGCAACATCGGCGGCGGCGGTTTCATGGTGGTGCACATGGACGGTGAAACCGGCTTCCTGGATTTTCGCGAGCGGGCGCCGCTGGCGGCGCATCGGGATATGTACCTGGATGCTGACGGCGAGGTGGATCACCGGCAATCGCTGGTCGGCGGCAGGGCCATCGGCGTGCCCGGTACGGTGCGTGGTATGCAGGCGGCGCACGCGCGCTACGCGCGGCTGCCCTGGCCACGGTTGTTGGCGCCTGCCATCGCGCTGGCCGAAGACGGCTTTACCGTGCACCCGGACCTGGCGGCAATGAAAGATGAGGCCGTCGTGCATTTCGGTGACGACGCCAACTTCGCCGCGCATTTCGCAGACATGGAGGCGGGGGCGCACTTCCGTCAGCCCCGGCTGGCGGCCACCCTGCGACGGCTGGCGGCAGACCCGAACGACTTTTACCAGGGCGAGGTGGCCCGGCAGATCGTGGCGCAAATGGGTCGCAGCGGCGGCCTGATCAGTGCTGAGGACCTCGCCGGCTACAGCGCGCCCTGGCGCAAACCCCTGCAGGCCGACTGGCGCGGACACCGGGTCGTGTCGGCGCCGCCGCCCAGCTCCGGCGGCATCGCCCTGGTGCAGCTACTGGGGATGCACGCTGCCGCCAGCCCGCTGTTCAATGGCGTGGCCCACAATTCGGCACGCTATATCCATCTGCTGGCAGAGCTCGAGAAGCGCGCCTTTGCCGACCGGGCCGAGTACCTCGGTGACCCGGACTTTGCGCCGGTGCCGCTGGCGGCCCTGACGGCGCCGGACTACCTGCAGCGCCGGGCCGCGGGCATTGAACTGGAAGCCATCTCCGAGGGCGTGTTGCCGGGGCTTGGCGGGCGGGCCGACGCTCCGGAACGCCCTGCAGCCTACGAAAGCCCGCAGACCACCCATTTTTCTGTGCTCGATGGCGACGGCAATGCCGCCGCACTGACCTATACCCAGAACTGGGAGTTTGGCAGCGGCGTGGTGGTGGAAGATGCCGGCTTCCTGCTCAACAACCAGATGAATGACTTCAGCGCCAAGCCGGGTGTCCCCAATGCTTTCGGTGTGGTGGGCAGAGATATGAATGCCATTGCGCCGGGCAAACGCATGCTGTCTTCCATGTCGCCGACCCTGCTGCTGCGGGAGGGCGAGACCGCTGCGGTATTGGGCACCCCAGGGGGTAGCACGATTTTTACCTCGGTGTTGCAGGTGCTGTTGAACGTGCTTGACTTCGGTATGACCGCCGAGCAGGCGGTGGCGGCTACCCGCTTTCACCACCAACTGCCGGCCGCGCGCCTGCTTCGCCACGACCCGGGCCGCGAGATCGATGCGCGGGTCAGCGCGCGACTGGCGGCCATGGGCTACCGGGTGGAACCCAATAGCTGGGGTGCGCTGGGGGATGTGCAGCTGATCAGTATCGATGCCCAGGGCGGCGTGCAGGCGGCAGCGGATCCCCGCGGCCGTGGCCGCGCCGAGGTGTTCGAACTGGGGTCTCAGTAGCCCCAGACGACGTTGTCGTCAGGCCTTGCGGGTTTTCTTGGGGCGCTTGCGGTTGGGGTAGCAGGTTCGGCAGATCTCACAGACGGTGCCGTCGCAGCCGCGGGCGGTGCAGTACTCGCGGCCGAAAAAAATGATCTGCAGGTGCAGGTCATTCCAGCAGGCCTCCGGGAACAGCCGCTTGAGGTCTTTTTCGGTCTGGGTCACGTTCTTGCCGCTGCTGAGTCCCCAGCGCTGGGCGAGGCGGTGGATATGGGTATCCACCGGAAAAGCCGGCACGCCAAAGGCCTGGGCCATGACCACGCTGGCAGTCTTGTGACCCACGCCCGGCAGTTGCTCCAGGGCCTCCATATCCGCCGGCACCTCGCCGTCGTAATCCTCTACCAGGATTTCGCTGAGCCGCCTGATGGCCTTGGATTTCTGTGGCGACAAGCCACAGGGGCGGATGATCTCGCGAATCTGCTCGGCGCTGAGGCGGGCCATGTCGTGGGGGTTGTCGGCGGCGGCAAACAGGGCCGGTGTGACCTGGTTGACGCGTTCATCCGTGCACTGGGCACTGAGCAGCACGGCCACCAGCAGGGTGTAGGGGTCGCTGTGGTCCAACGGCACCGGCGGTTCCGGGTACAGGGTCTGCAGTCGCTTCAGTATGTAGGCGACACGCTCTGCCTTGAGCATTACCAGGCCTCCAGCGTCTGTTTCAGGCAGTCTGCCGCGCGCAGGCAATCCGCCAGCGGCGGTACCAGCGCCATGCGTATCCGCTGCTCTCCAGGATTGCCGGCCGCTGTGTCACGGCCCAGGAAGCGCCCGGGTAATACGGTGAGGTGGTGCTGTGCATAGAGCCGGCGGGCCAGCTCGGTATCCGCCATCGGCGTGCGCGGCCACAGGTAGAAGCCGGCCGGCGGACGCTGGAAGTCCAGCACGCCCGCGAGGCGCTGAGCGACCGCATCGAACTTCTGTCGGTACAGGGCCCGGTTCTCACGCACATGGGTCTCGTCGGACCAGGCCGCCTGGCTGGCCAGCTGGTGGTGCATTGGCAGGGCGCAGCCGTGATAGGTGCGGTAGCGCAGGAAGGCCTCAATCAGCGCCGCATCGCCGGCGACAAAGCCCGAGCGCAGGCCCGGCAGGTTGGAGCGTTTTGACAGGCTGTGGAATACCAGGCAGCGGTCGTAGCCGGGCACACCGGCCTCGATGCAGGCCTGCAACAGCCCGGGCGGCGGCTGGTTCTCGTCGGCGTAGATCTCCGAGTAACACTCGTCGCTGACAATGACAAAGTCATGCTCCACCGCCAGTGCCACCAGCTGTTTCAGCGTCGCCAGCGGAGTGATGGCGCCGCTGGGATTGCCCGGGTTGCACAGGTACAGGAGCTGACAGCGCTGCCAGGTTTCCTGGGTCACGGCGGCGTAATCCGGCACAAAGCCGGTGTCCTCGCGACAATCCAGGAAGCCGATCTCAGCCCCGGCCAGCAGCGCCGCGCCTTCGTAGATCTGGTAGAAGGGGTTGGGGCACAGGACCAGGGGTTCGCGGCGGCGATCGATGACCGCCTGGGCGACTGCAAACAGGCCCTCGCGGGTGCCGGAGACCGGCAGGATTTCCCGTTCCGGGTCGACACCCGGCAGGCGGAAGCGCGCCGCCAGCCAGGCCGCCATGCTGTTGCGCAGCTCAGCGCTGCCGCGCGTGGCGGGATAGCGTGAGAGCTCGGGCAGGGCCTGTGCCAGGGTGTCCAGCACAAAGGCGGGGGCGTCGTGCTGGGGTTCGCCTATCCCCAGGTTCAGCGCCGGTAACGCCGGTGCTGACAGGTCGGCGAACAGGGCGCGCAGTCGCTCAAAGGGATAGGGCTGCAGCAGATCCAGATCCGGGTTCATGCCGGGGCGACGTCAGGGGGACGCTCAGGCTGCCGCCTGCTCGTCCAGTTCCTTGCAGATGGTATTGCGGATGTTGACGACCAGGTCGGGGTCTTCCAGCGGCTCGTGATTGGCGTCGGTGATAAAGAAAACGTCTTCGACACGTTCCCCGAGGGTGGTGATCTTGGCCGCCTGCAGCACAATCCCGTGCTCGAAAAAGATACGCCCGATGCGCGCCAGCAGGCCGGGCCGGTCTGGCGTCGTGACCTCAAGCACGCTGACGTTCTTGATGCTGTCCACGTACAGACTGGTCTCGGTGGGCATGGAGAAATAGCGCACGGCCCGCGGCGTGCGGCGGGCGACCACCTCAGGGAAGCGGTCGCGGTCGGTCAGGGTGGCCTTGAGGAACTCGACGATGTGCTCCAGGCGCTGGCTGTCGCTGGCGATTGAGGCGCCGCTCTCGTCCAGTACGAAGAAGCTGTCCATGGCCATGCCTTCCACCGAACTGTAGAGGCGCGCGTCGAGGACGCTCAGGTGCAGCTGCTCCAGGGCGGCGGTCACCACCGAGAACAGGTAGTCCTGGGTGCGGGCGTGGATGAAAATCTGGGTGGCAGCGTCGGTTTGCAGCACCAGGTCGGGTTTCACCAAGACCAGCGGGGTCGACTTGTCGTAGTGCTGGGCAATAGCCTCGGTGTGCCAGACGATATCGTCCACGTGCTCGCGCAGGAAATAGTCTTCACCGGCCTCGGCCCACAGGGCTTTGACTTCCTCGGCGATAAAGCCGCGGTCTTCCAGCCGCTCCAGCGCCTGGCGCTGGGTGCTGGCGATGGCCTCCTGTTTGCCCACCTGGTTGTCGAGGCCGCGCTGCAGGGCGCGCCGGGTCTCGGTGTAGAGCTGGCGGAGCAGCGAACCGCGCCAGGCATTCCAGAGGGTGGGGTTGGTGGCATTGATGTCGGCTACGGTCAGCGCCAGCAGGTAGTCCAGGTAGGTCTGGCTGCCGACGACGGTGGCAAACTCGTTGATCACTTCCGGGTCGGTGATGTCCTTGCGCTGGGCGGTGCCCGACATCAGCAGGTGGTTCTCCACCAGCCACACCACCAGGTCGGTGTCGCGCTCGTTGACGCCGTGGTTCTCACAAAAGCTGCGTGCATCGGTAGCGCCCAGTTCCGAGTGGTCGCCGCCGCGACCCTTGGCAATGTCATGATAGATCCCGGCGATGTACAGCAGCTCGATCTTGGGAAGCCGCGCCGCCACGCGGCTGGTGACCGGGAAGCGCTCCTGGTCCTCGGGGTACAGCAGGCGGCGCATGTTCTTGACCACTTCCAGGGTGTGGGCATCGACCGTGTAAATGTGGAACAGGTCGTGCTGCATCTGGCCGACGATGCGGCCGAACTCCGGCAGGTACTTGCCGAGTATGCCGAAGCGGTGCATGCGCCGCAGCTGCAGGGCCATCTTGTTGGAGGAGCGCAGGATGTCCATGAAAAGCTTGCGGTTGCGTGGGTCGGCGCGGAACTCGCTGTCGATCAACTCGCGGCGCTCGCGGGTCAGGCGAATGGTGGCGGCGAACACCCCCTCGATGCGCTCGTCCTGGGCACACAGCAGGAACAGCTCCAGCAGGGCGGAGGGCTCGCGGTCGAAAACCTCGTCGTCCTTCACTTCCAGTAGACCGTTGCGAATCTGGAAGCGCGGATTGAGGTCGATGATCTGCTCCGGGGCGTCGGAGCGCAGGATGACCTGGTCAAAGTGCTGCATCAGCACTTCATTGAGCTGGGCAATCGCCAGCGCCGCCCGGTAGTAGCGCTGCATGAACTGCTCTACCGCCAGGCGTATGTCGCTGTCCTGGTAGCCGAACAGACCCGCCAGCTCACGCTGGTAGTCGAACAGCAGGCGGTTTTCCTCGCGCCCGGTAATCATGTGCAGGGCCCAGCGCACGCGCCACAGGAACTCGCGGCCGCGCAGCAGGATGTTGAGCTCGTCCTCGGTGAGGAAGCCCAGATCTTTCAGTGATTCCGGGTCGCCGGTGCCGAACTGGCGCAGGGCAATCCAACTGATGGTCTGTATATCGCGCAGGCCGCCGGGTGAGCCCTTTACATTGGGCTCCAGGTTGTACTCGGTGTCGGCGTACTTGGCATGGCGCTCTACCTGTTCGTCCCACTTGGCGCGGAAGAACGCGGCGCTGTCCCAGCGCTGGTCAGCCTCAATGGCTGTCGTCATCTGCTGAAAAAGCTGCTCGGAGCCGACAATCAGCCGCGCCTCCATCAGGGTCGTGCACACGGTGATGTCGCTGCCGGCGGCCGCGACGCATTCTGCGACGCTGCGCACCGAATGACCGATATCCAGTTTGATGTCCCAGAGCTGGGTGACGAAGCCTTCGATCGCCGTATGCTGGTCCTCGGCGTCATCGTCCACGAGGATCAGCAGGTCGATGTCCGATGCCGGGTGCAACTCGCCGCGGCCGTAGCCACCGACGGCGACCAGGGCGATGCGGCTTTCACCCCATGCGAATCGCGCCCACAGCAGCCGCATGACCTCGTCGATGGCGGCTGCGCGTAGCTGCAGCAACTCGCCGATATCGCGGCCGTCACGGAATTCCCGGTTAAGCCAGTCGTTGGCGCGCTCGCAGGCGGCGCGCAGGGTGGATACCGGGCTGTCGACTACTGCACACGCTTCGGCCAGGGCGGCCGGGTCAAGCAATTCGCCGGGACAGGCGTTCATGAGAAGTGTTCTTCGCTCCTGGCGGTGAGAACCTCACAACCGCTGCTGGTGACGGCCAGAGTGTGCTCCCACTGGGCCGAGAGGCGGCCGTCGCGGGTAGACACGGTCCAGCCATCCTTCTTGTTGAGTTTTACGTGGCGGCGGCCGGCGTTGAGCATGGGCTCGATAGTGAAGGTCATGCCTTCCTTGAGGGTCATGCCGGAACCGCGGCGGCCATAGTGCAGCACCTGGGGTTCTTCATGGAACACCCGGCCGATGCCGTGGCCACAGTACTCGCGGACCACCGAGTAATAGTTCTTCTCGGCATACTGCTGGATGACGTGGCCGATGTCGCCCAGGGTCGCGCCGGGCTTGACCACCTCGATGCCGCGGTAAAGGCACTCCTGGGTAATCTTCACCAGGCGCTCAGCGTGGCTGGCGGGGCTGCCGATGAAGAACATCTTGCTGGTGTCGCCGTGGTAGCCGTCCTTGATAACGGTGACGTCGATGTTGACGATATCGCCGTTCCTGAGAATCTTCTTGTCGCTGGGGATGCCGTGGCAGACCACCTCGTTAACCGAGGTGCAGATCGACTTGGGGAAGCCGTTGTAGTTGAGCGGCGCCGGCACCGCGTCCTGCACGTCGACGATGTAGTCGTGGCAGATGCGGTCCAGTTCACCGGTGCTCACGCCGGGCACGACGTGGGGCTCGATCATTTCCAGCACCTCGGCAGCCAGCCGGCCGGCAGCGCGCATTTTCTCAAGCTCGTCGGCGGTCTTCAGGGTGACGGCCATCGGGTCTCGGTGTAGGGGAAGGTCTTCCATCGCTGTGCCTGATTCTCCGCGGGCGAGCCCGGCTTGTGGTGCTTCACTCATGACGCTCAAGGTGGCGCCTGCAGGAGTTGCAGCCGCCTGCGGCCTGGGCCGCTGTAAAAAGGGGCGACATTGTAACCCGAGAGCCCGTGGGTTGGGCAAATTTCAACCAAAAAACAGTGTCTTAGGGCAGATTCTATGGTATAAAGCGCGCCGTCCGATAGCGGCACTCCCGCCAGCATTGGACAAAACAACGACGCACACATGCCGTCACATGGTTCAGGGTGCCCGAATTCACGCGGTTTTACCGCCGGTTCGGGTTGGATCATGGGGCATGTGGAGGACTAACCCGTTTAAAAGGTAATTCACATGACGCAGGTAAGTATGCGCGACCTGCTGCAGGCAGGCGCACACTTCGGGCACCAGACTCGCTACTGGAACCCCAAGATGGGCGAGTACATTTTCGGTGCTCGCAACAAGATCCATATCATCAACCTCGAGCACACCGTGCCGGCATTCAACGATGCCCTGTCACTGGTGAAGCAGCTCGCTTCCAACAAGAACAAGGTCCTGTTTGTGGGCACCAAGCGTGCCGCCGGCAAGATCATCAAGGAGCAGGCGGATCGCGCCGGTATGCCTTACGTCAGCCATCGCTGGCTGGGCGGCATGCTGACCAACTACAAGACTATCCGCGCCTCCATCAAGCGGCTGCGCGACCTGGAAACCCAGGCTGAGGATGGCACCTTCGCCCGCCTGACCAAGAAAGAAGCGCTGATGCGTACCCGCGC
>JANQIO010000105.1 GCA_028282105.1 Halieaceae bacterium
CCAGGCCCAGGCCCTGGAACCACTCGGGTCCGCGCTCGATGATGTGGGGGATATTACAGAGGGTTTCGACGTTGTTGACGATGGTGGGACGCCCCCACAAGCCGGAGACCTGGGGAAAGGGTGGCTTGGCGCGCGGGTTGGCACGCTTGCCCTCCAGGGAACTGATCAGCGCCGTCTCCTCGCCACAGATATAGCGCCCGGCACTGGCATGCACGTACATCTCAAGGCTGTAGCCCGAACCGAGGATGTCGCGTCCCAGGTAGTTCCTGGCTTTGGCCTCGGCAATGGCCTCGCGCAGTAGCTGTGCCGCCTTCAGGTATTCGGCGCGAATAAAGATGTAGGCGACGTCGGCGCCGATGGTATAGGCGGAGAGGATCATGCCCTCGATGAGCTGGTGCGGGTCGCACTCCATCAGCAGGCGGTCCTTGAAAGTACCGGGCTCCATCTCGTCGGCGTTGCAGATCAGGTACTTGTGGCCGGGGCTCACGTTTTCCATCGGCACGAAGCTCCACTTCATGCCGGTGGGAAAGCCTGCGCCGCCCCGGCCACGCAGGCCCGAGTCTTTGACGATGTCCAGGCAGTCGCCAGGTGCCAGGCCCGCCATCGCGTGCCGCAGCCCGCCGTAGCCGCCATTGGCTTCGTAGGCGGCGAGGTCGGTGGGCGAGCGGTCGGCTCGCACGTTGCGGGTCAGGGGCAAATCGCTCATCCCGGTGTCGCCCCCTCGTCCTGTTCAAGAATCGCGGGGATGCGCTCCACCGTCACATCCTCGAACTTGTTGTCGCCGACCATCATCACCGGCGCGCGATCGCAGGCACCGAGGCAGGTGATGGGGAGCAGGGTGAAGCGACCGTCAGCAGTGGTTTGCCCGGGTTCGATACCGAGATGGTCGGTGACGGCCGCGCGAATGCCCTCGCAGCCCTTGATCCAGCAGCTCACGCTGTTGCAGACCAGGATGACCTTCTCACCCACCGGCTGGCGGAAAATCAGGTTGTAGAAGGTGGCGATGCCTTCCAACTCCGCCGGCGGCATCTGCAGGTAGGCGGCCAGCGCTTCCAGGGATTCGTCCGACACCCAGCGACGGTGGGCCTGGACAATCTTCAGGGCGTCGATGGCCACGGCTGCGCGGTAGGGCGCGTGGGCGATCTCGGCGTCGATCTCGGCAAGCTCGGCATCGCTGAGGTGAAGGGTGTCTGCCGGCAGGCTGTGCAGGGTCTCGCTCATCGGTCCACGTCCGCCATGACAAAATCGATGCTGGCGATGATGGCGATCAGGTCGGGAATCATCAGGCCGCGGGACAGCAGGGGAATTTGCTGCAGCACCGCGAACGAGGGCGTGCGAATACGCGTGCGGTAGCTGGTGGTGCCGCCATCGCTCACCAGGTGGTAGCTATTGAGCCCCTTGGTGGCCTCAATGGGTACGCAGGCCTCGCCCTGTGGCACCACCGGCCCCCAGCTCACGTTAAGGAAGTGGTGGATGAGGGTCTCGATATCCGTCAACATCCGGTCCCGCGGTGGCGGGGTGGTGAGCTTGTGCTCTGACTTGTAGGGGCCCTCCGGCATGTTGTCGAGGCACTGGCGAATGATGCCCAGGCTCTGGCGAATTTCCTCGATGCGCACGCGCGCGCGGTCGTAGCAGTCGCCGTTGTGGAACACCGGCACTTCGAAGTCGAACTGCTCGTAGCCGCCGTAGGGGCGGTCACGGCGCAGGTCGAAGTCGACGCCGGTGGCGCGCAGGTTGGGGCCGGTGATACCCCAGTCAATGGCCTCCTCCCGGGTGCAGCGGCCGATGCCGACGGTGCGCTGCTTGAGGATGGAGTTCTGCATGGCCATTTTCTCGTAGTGGTCG
>JANQIO010000130.1 GCA_028282105.1 Halieaceae bacterium
GACCGCGTCCAGCACGGCCTGTACGCCCTTGTTCTTGAACGCAGAACCGCCCAGAACTGGAACGATCTCGTTGGCCAGGGTGCGCAGGCGAATGCCTTCCTTGATCTCTTCGACAGTCAGCTCGCCCTCTTCGAGGTATTTCTCCATGAGTTCATCAGTGGCTTCCGCCGCTGCTTCCATCATGTACTCGCGCATCTCGGCGACATCGCCTTCCATGTCGGCGGGAACATCAGCGTATTCGAAAGTCATACCCTGGTCGTCTTCGTTCCAGAGGATCGCCTTGTTAACCACCAGGTCAACAACACCTTTGAACTCGTCTTCAGCGCCGATGGTCATCTGCAGTGGTACAGCGTTTGCGCCGAGGCGCTCTTTCAGCTGATCGACCACCATCTTGAAGTCGGCACCGGCACGATCCATCTTGTTGACGAACACCATGCGGGGAACTTCGTACTTGTTGGCCTGGCGCCACACCGTTTCGGTCTGGGGCTGAACGCCGGAAGAGCCACACAGGACCACAATGGCACCGTCGAGTACACGCAGGGAACGCTCCACTTCAATGGTGAAGTCCACGTGCCCGGGGGTATCGATGATGTTGATGCGGTGCTGATCAAATTGCTGCTGCATACCCTGCCAGAAGCAGGTGGTCGCCGCAGACGTAATCGTAATACCGCGCTCCTGTTCCTGTTCCATCCAGTCCATGGTCGCGGCGCCATCGTGCACCTCGCCAATCTTGTGGGACAGACCCGTGTAGAACAGAACGCGCTCGGTGGTCGTGGTCTTGCCAGCGTCCACGTGTGCGCAGATACCGATATTGCGATACCGGTCGATCGGAGTTTTACGTGCCACGTTAAAAATCCTGTCGTGAAAGGTTGTATGAAAGGTGTCTTAGAACCGGTAGTGGGAGAACGCCTTGTTGGCTTCCGCCATGCGGTGTACGTCTTCCCGCTTGCGAACGGCATTACCCTTACCCTGGGAGGCGTCGATAATCTCGCCGGCCAGGCGCTGGGTCATGGATTTCTCACCACGGCCGCGGGCGTATTCCACCAGCCAGCGCATGGACAGCGCCATGCGGCGAGACGGGCGAACTTCCACCGGCACCTGGTAGGTTGCACCACCGACGCGGCGGGACTTTACTTCCACCATCGGGGCGATGTTCTCCAGGGCCTCGTCGAATGCCTCGAGGGGGTCCTTGGACAGGCGATCTTCGACAATATCCAGGGCGCCGTAAACAATACGCTCGGCCACGGACTTCTTGCCGCTGATCATTACATGGTTCATGAACTTCGCCAGGGTCACGTTGCCGTACTTGGGATCCGGCAGTACTTCGCGCTTGGCGACTACGCGTCTTCTAGGCATTTTGCCTTCCTCTTCTCTTCAGGTTACCCGGACACTGACCTGCCACTGTTGCGAGAACGCATTGCGGGGGTGCAGGGATCCGGCCTTACTTGGGGCTAAGCCCCATTCATTGTCTGCTAAAAAGCTGTTGCCCTTGCCTCAACCGAGGCAAAGGCAGCGTCCGGCTTACTTGGGACGCTTGGCACCGTACTTGGAGCGACCTTGCTTACGGTCGGACACTCCAGAGGTGTCGAGGCTGCCACGCACGGTGTGATAACGCACACCGGGCAGGTCCTTTACACGACCGCCACGAATCAGAACTACGCTGTGCTCCTGCAGGTTGTGGCCTTCACCACCGATATACGAGGACACCTCGTAACCGTTGGTCAGGCGCACACGGCAGACCTTGCGCAGTGCGGAATTCGGCTTCTTCGGCGTAGTCGTGTAGACGCGCGTGCAAACACCACGGCGCTGCGGGCAGCTTTGCAGTGCGGGCACGTCGCTCTTGGCAACCTTGCGCTTTCTAGGCTTACGAACCAACTGGTTGATCGTTGCCATTAAAAAGAAACTCCGTCAATAAAATTCAGGACGTAAGACGTCCCCCCTATTCAAGGGAGGCGGCATTCTATAGATGAGTACCGGGAGAGTCAATGCCTGTCAGGCCCCGGATTACGAGCCCTGACAGGGACTTAGGGAGCTAGCAGCGCGCTCAGCGCACCAGGTGCCACACAGTCTGGCGGCCGGCCAGGTAGATCACCCGCTCACCGTCAAAAACGGCGTCCTGTTCCAGCTTGATTTGCACGTACTGGCCACCCCATTCGGGGACGGGAGCTTTGATATTGCCCTCGATGGCGTAGACGGTATTGGGGTGCAGGGGCCAGTCTCCGCGAATTGGGGTATCCCCCTGATTGTCCCACATGCCAATAGTGGGCCCGGGCGCGTGACCAAAAACGCCCAGCGGATGGGTATAGGTACTGGCGATCAAACCCCGGCGCTTGGCGGCCTTGAGGCTGCGCGCCAGGATATCGTTACCGCTGCGGCCGGTCTTGTAGGCGCCCGTGAGGCCGTCCTGCCACTGGTTGCCCTTCGCCATAGCCGTTATCAGCCCCTTCGGCACCTCTTCTTCACCCAGTCGCGGCACATAGGCCATTTCCTGGGTATCGGTACACAGCTTCATGTAACAGATGCCGACATCGGTATGTAGCACATCGCCCGGCATCACCGTGCCCTGGCCGCCGCAGAATGGCGAGTCCTCACCGCAGTCGTCCCCCTGGCGCTGCAGGTTCACATCCGGGTGGAACCAGATCGGCAGCTGCAACTCCAGGAAACGCTCATGAATGTACCAGGCAATGTCCTCCGTCGTGGTGGCCCCGGGTGTGATGACCTCTGTCGAAAAGGCTTCGCTGATGACCTGGCGTGCAATGCCGACGATGTGCGGGTAGAGGGCGAGTTCCTCGTCGGAGCGTGTCTCCAGCCAACGAATCACCAGGTCCTCGGCAGGCACCACGCGGTCGTGGAGCGACGCCGGCAGGGCGGCCATCAGCCGCTCATAGAGGCCATGCGTCAGGCCATCAGCGACCGGCCAGTGCGTAGAGACATTAACCCCGATGCGTTGCGGATTCTTGTCGGCCACCAACTCACCGAGGGCCGTCCACTGCTCGTCGAGATTGCCACCGGACCATCCGGTGGCGTAGGGCCCGCCAAGTGGATAGCGATTCACCGAGAGCTTTTCAAGGCCGTCGGGGCCGCGGAAGAACACCAGCATGGTGGTACGGCGCGCGGCGAAGCTGGGTTGTGGCACCAGCGAGAAGTACACCGGGTCCTCGGCGTACTCCCTTGCGATCACCAGCCACATATCGAGATCCGCTTCCTCCATCAGGGTGGGCAGCAGCTCGTTCAGGCGCTGCTCGAGGATGCGGTTCTCCACGTCGGGGCGTTCACGCCAGGGCAAAACAGCATGAGTACTGGAGACCACCCTGCCCTGATCAAACTCGGCAGCCGCCGCTGTGGATGGCAGACCGCCTATGACCGCCGCGGCGGCCAGAACCGCCTGGATTAGCTTTCTCATACAACTTCCCTTATTCATGAATCCCGGTTGCGCACAGCTTCACAGCACCCGGGGGTCGATGCCCCCGAGCTTGCAGACGATCGCCCACTCCGACGCGGTGACCGGCTGAACCGACAGCCTGGCGTTGTTGACCAGCACCATGTCCGCCAGCTTTGGCTCAAGCTTGCAGACATCCAGCGTCACCGGTGTCGGCATTGTCGCCAGCGCCTTGATATCTACACATTCCCAGCGCGGATCGTCGGTGGTGCTATCCGGATGCGCCGTGGCAATCACTTCGACCAGACCGACAATCGCCTTGTCCTTCTGTGAATGATAGAAGAAGCCGCGATCGCCCACGGACATGCTGCGCATAAAATTCCGGGCCTGGTAGTTTCTTACGCCATCCCACTCCTCTCCCTGCTCGCCGCGACCCAGCTGCTGCTGCCAACTCCAGGTGGATGGTTCAGACTTGAATAACCAGTAGTCCATGGCGTATTCCCCTTTGTGCAGCCTTGCAGGCTATAAACTGCCACAGTCCGGGTCAAGCAAGTACCCTCCGGGGATGACGTCTGGCTGCGGCAGTCGTATGCTCAGGCGTCCAGGGTCACCTTCCTCGAAGCAGATGCCGGTATACGAATTCACCTCTACGTCAGACGGTCGGCCTGTCTTCCGCAAATACAGCACGCGCCCGGACCCCCGCTTTACCGCCGAGGCAGAGGGCCTGGCTGCATTGGCGGCCACGGCTACGGTGCGCACACCAAAAGTCATCGCCGTCGGCGAGCGAGAGCTGTTAACCGAGCGCATCGAAGCCGGCCAGGCCAGCAATGACGGTTGGCGGCAACTCGGGTGGCAACTGGGAGCACTGCACAGCATTGAGCAGCCCTGCTTCGGCTTCACCAGTGATAACTACTGTGGAGACACGCCACAACCCAACCCCAGCACAGAGGACGGCTATCGCTTTTTCGCCCAACACCGGCTCGGTCACCAGAGCCGGCTTGCTCTGGATGCCGGCTTGCTGGGCGGCAGAGAAATCTCCCAGTTGGAACGGCTGGCGGCGAGACTGCCTGAGCTCGTGCCCGCCCACGGCCCATCCCTGCTGCATGGCGACTTGTGGAACGGCAACGTCCTGTTTGACAGGTCGGGGCAGGCGGTAGTCATAGACCCCGCCTGCTACTGGGGCTGGCCGGAAGCGGATATTGCTATGTGCGCGCTGTTCGGCGGCTTCCCAGAGACCTTTTACCAGGCCTGGGAAGAGAGCTGGGGCCCGGCCCAAGGTTGGCGCGAGCGACTGCCGCTCTACCAGCTCTACCATCTCCTGAATCATCTGAACCTGTTTGGCGGCGGCTATCGCCAACAGCTGTGCAATGTGCTGGATCGCTTTGCGTGAACTCACCGGCGGTCGGCAACAAGCGGGCAAAAAAAAGGGCCCACCTTCTCAGGTGAGCCCTTCTCATTCAGTCAAAAAGGGGTCAGAGCCCTTTTTGGCGCAGACTTAAGAGTCGGCCTGCAGTGCCTCGGTCAGTGCCGCTTCGATCTCCTGCATGCTGACGCTGCCTTCCGGCGATTCCACGTCGCGCTGCTTGCGACGCTCCTCGTGGTAGGCGAGGCCGGTACCGGCGGGAATCAGGCGACCCACGACCACGTTCTCCTTGAGACCGCGCAGGTTGTCGCGCTTGCCGGTGACCGCTGCTTCGGTCAGTACCCGGGTGGTCTCCTGGAAGGAGGCCGCGGAGATGAAGCTCTCGGTGGCCAGTGAGGCCTTGGTGATACCCAGCAGCTCGCGCTCGCCCTGGGCCGGGATCAGGTCCTCGGCCATGAGGCGCTCGTTCTCCTCGAGGAAGGTGGTGTATTCCACCTGCTCGCCCTTGATCAGGCTGGAGTCGCCGGAGGCGGTGATGGTCACCTTACGCAGCATCTGGCGAACAATCACCTCGATGTGCTTGTCGTTGATCTTCACACCCTGCAGGCGATACACGTCCTGGATCTCGTTGACGATGTACTTGGCCAGCTCCTCGATACCTTTCAGACGCAGGATATCGTGGGGGCTGGGCGGACCTTCGGAGACAACTTCACCCTTCTCTACCGATTCACCTTCGAACACCGACAGGTTGCGCCACTTCGGAATCAGCGACTCGTAGTGAGTGCTGCCATCCGGCAGTGCAGAGCCGTCGGTCGGAGTGATCACCAGGCGACGCTTGCCCTTGGTTTCCTTGCCGAAGCTGACGGTACCGGAGATTTCCGCGAGGATGGCGGGCTCTTTCGGCTTACGGGCTTCGAACAGATCGGCCACTCGCGGCAGACCACCGGTGATGTCACGGGTCTTTGAACCTTCCTGCGGGATACGGGCGACGAATTCGCCGACGCCGATCTCAGCACCGTCTTCCAGCGAAACGATAGCGCCTGCCGGAAGGAAGTAGTGCGCCGGTACGTTGGTACCGGCCAGAGTGAGTTCCTTGCCCTTCTTGTCGACCAGCGTAACGGCAGGACGGATGTCCTTGCCTGCCGCCGGACGCTCACCAGATTCCATCACGGAGATGCTGGACAGGCCGGTCAGTTCGTCGGTCTGGCGCTTGACGGTGATGCCCTCTTCCATACCGGAGAACTTCACCGTACCCGCCACCTCGGTGATGATCGGGTGGGTGTGCGGATCCCAGGTGGCAACGATGTCACCGGCCGCCACTTCGGCGCTGTCGGCGACAGTAATGGTGGCACCGTAGGGCAGCTTGTAGCGCTCGCGCTCACGGCCACGATCGTCAGAGACCGTCAGTTCACCCGAGCGGCTGACCGCCACCAGGTTGCCGTCGGCGCGCTCAACGAACTTCAGATTGTGCAGCTTGACGGTACCGCCGCCTTTCACCTGAATGCTGTCCGCCGCGGTGGCACGCGATGCCGCACCACCGATGTGGAAGGTACGCATGGTCAGCTGGGTACCCGGCTCACCGATAGACTGGGCTGCCACCACACCAATGGCCTCACCCATGTTGACGCGGTGGCCACGGGCCAGGTCACGACCGTAGCACATGGAGCAGATGCCATAGCGGGTTTCACAGGTGATCGGCGAGCGGACTTCCACTTCGTCGATACCCATTTCTTCCAGACGCTCGACCCAGCGCTCATCCAGCATGGTGCCGGCGGTCACCGCAATCTCATCTTCGGTACCCGGGCGAATCACGTCCTTGGCCACGATACGGCCCAGTACGCGGTCACCCAGTGACTCGATGATGTCGCCGCCTTCGATCACCGGCGTCATCAGCAGGCCGCGGTCGGCGCCACAGTCTTCCTCGGTCACTACCAGGTCCTGGGCCACGTCGACCAGGCGACGGGTCAGGTAACCGGAGTTAGCAGTCTTCAGCGCGGTATCCGCCAGACCTTTACGAGCACCGTGGGTAGAGATGAAGTACTGCAGCACGTTCAGGCCTTCACGGAAGTTCGCGGTGATCGGCGTTTCGATGATGGAGCCGTCCGGCTTCGCCATCAGGCCGCGCATACCGGCCAGCTGGCGAATCTGCGCGGGCGAGCCACGAGCACCGGAGTCGGCATAGACGTAAACGGAATTGAAGGAATCCTGCTCCTCGTCTTCGCCGTCGCGGTTGACTACGGTCTCCTTGCTGAGGCCTTCCATCATGCTCTTGGACACGAGGTCGTTGGCACGGGACCAGATATCGATCACCTTGTTGTACTTCTCGCCCTGGGTAACCAGGCCGGAGGCGTACTGGTCTTCGATTTCCTTCACCTCGGCTTCGGCGTGATCGATGATCTTGACCTTCTGCTCCGGAATTTCGAAGTCGTTCACACCAATGGACGAACCCGACTTGGTGGAGTACTCGTAACCGGTGTACATCAACTGGTCAGCGAAGATCACCGTCGCCTTCAGACCCACGATGCGGTAGCACTGGTTGATCACCCGGGAGATGGCCTTCTTGTTCATCGGCTGGTTGATCATCTCGTAGCCGAGGCCCTTGGGCACAATTTCCCACAGCAGTGAGCGACCGACCGTGGTTTCCTCGATGGTCGTCTTCTCTTCCATGTCACCCTGTTCGTTGAGGATGAACTGGTTCACACGCACCTTGATGCGCGCCTGCAGATGCACGTGGCCGGCGTTGAAGGCACGGTGCACTTCGCTGACGTCAGCGAATACCATGCCCTCACCTTTCGCATTGATGCGATCGCGGGTCATGTAGTACAGACCCAGGACCACGTCCTGGGACGGCACGATGATCGGCTCACCATTCGCGGGCGAGAGGATGTTGTTGGTGGACATCATCAGCGCACGCGCTTCGAGCTGGGCTTCCAGGGTCAGCGGTACGTGTACCGCCATCTGGTCGCCGTCGAAGTCAGCGTTGTAGGCCGCGCACACCAGCGGGTGCAGCTGAATCGCCTTACCTTCAATCAGTACCGGCTCAAAGGCCTGGATACCGAGGCGGTGCAGGGTCGGCGCACGGTTCAGCAGTACCGGGTGCTCGCGGATGACCTCAGCGAGGATATCCCACACTTCCGGCGGCTCGCGCTCGACCATCTTCTTGGCCGCCTTGATGGTGGTGGCCAGGCCGCGCAGCTCCAGCTTGCCGAAAATGAAGGGCTTGAACAGTTCCAGGGCCATCTTCTTCGGCAGGCCGCACTGGTGCAGCTTCAGGGTCGGGCCCACCACGATCACGGAACGACCGGAGTAGTCCACGCGCTTGCCCAGCAGGTTCTGGCGGAAACGGCCCTGCTTGCCCTTGATCATGTCGGCCAGGGACTTC
>JANQIO010000137.1 GCA_028282105.1 Halieaceae bacterium
GCCGGCCCATAGCCGACATCCAGCGCGAAACCGCGGAGATCATGAAAGAGCTGATTTCCATCCCGCGCACCTTCTGGCTGGACGTCATGGGCATGCTCAACCGCAAGATTATTTCGCTGGGCTATGAAACCGATATCGTCGTAGACCAGGCCGGCCTGGCGCGTATTCGCCAGGCCACCCGGCAGCACCCCACGGCCTTGCTGTGGACCCACAAAACCCACGTGGATGGCTTTGCCATGCACTGGACCTTCTTCAAGAACGACTTCCCGGCGCCGCATATTCTCGGCGGCGTGAATATGGCGTTTGGCGGCCTGGGCTTCCTGGCGCGCCGCGCGGGTGCAATATTCATCCGTCGCAGTTTCCAGGACAACCAGCTCTACAAGTACATCCTGCGCAGCTACATCGGCTACCTGCTGGAAAAGCGCTTCCCGTTGACCTGGGCCTTTGAAGGCACCCGCTCGCGAGTCGGCAAGCTGATGCCGCCGCGGTACGGTTTGCTGAAATACGTGATTGAGGCTGCCCACGCCAACGACGCCGACAACCTGCACATTGTGCCTATCGCCATCAATTACGACCTCATTGGCGACGTCAAGGACTACGCCACCGAGCAGGCCGGCGCCACCAAGCAGCCAGAGAGCCTGCGCTGGTTTATCGGCTACCTGCGCGGACTGCGCCAGCCAATGGGGCGTATCTACATGGATTTCGGCGCGCCGGTAGTGCTGGAGAAGGCGCCGGACCCGAGTGACACCCTGGCGCTGCAGAAGGTGGCGTTCCAGGTGGGCGTCGAGGTCAACCGGGTCACGCCCATCACACTGCCATCACTGGCAACCATGATTCTGCTGGGCGCCGCGCCGCGGGCCCTGACTGCCGCCGAACTCACCCGAGAGATGGAAGCCCTGGTGGATTGGGCGCGGGAGCGCGGCATCCGCATGACCAGCGACTTCGAGCCTGAAAACCGCGAAGCGCTCAATTCACTGGCGGACACCCTGGTCGCCAATGGCCTGATTACTCGCTACGACGGTGGCCCGGAACGTGTCTACGCCATCACCCCGGAGCAGGACGGCGTTGCCAGCTATTACCGCAATACCACCATCCACCACTTTGTGAACAAGGCCATTATCGAACTGTCGATGATGAAGCTGGCCCAGTTCAACGCCTCCAGCCTGGAGGGCTTCTGGGAGGAGGCCGAACGCCTGCGCGACCTGTTCAAGTTCGAGTTTTTCTATGCGCCTACTGCGGAGTTCCGCGACGACCTGCGCGCCGACCTGGCCCGCTATGACGCCGACTGGGAGCAACGCCTGGACAATGAAGCCGGCTTCGCCCAGCGGGTCATGGCCGAGTACTACCCGATGGTGTCCCACTCCACGCTGCTGCACTTTGTGGATGGCTACCGGGTGGTGGCCGACGTGCTGGCCCTGCAGCCGGATGATGCCGGGCTGGATGAAAAAGAGTGCGTTAACCAGGCGCTGGCCTACGGCCGCCAGGCCTACTTGCAGCGGCGCATCAGTTCCCAGGCCTCCATAGGCAAGCTGCTGTTCCAGAATGCCTGGAAGCTGATGGACAACCGCGGCCTGGCCCAGGGTGGCGACGCCGCGGTGGGCGAGAAACGCCGGGAGGTGTCCCAGGACCTGAGGGAGCTGGCCCACCGCATCGACATTGTTCGTACACTGGCCCTGCCGAGGTAAGCCATGCAGCAGCTCAGCCCGCAGGATGCCCAGTTCCTGTACATGGAATCCGAGGACAACCTCACCCACGTCACCAGCATCAATATCTTCGATCCCTCCACCGTACCCGGCGGCAAGGTGGTGCGCTTCAAGGAAATTATCGCCCACGTCGAGCAGCGGCTGGCGGCCAACCCGATGCTGCGTCGCAAGCTGGTGAGGGTGCCGCTGGAGCTGGATTACCCCTATTGGGCGGACGACGAGTTCTTCGACCTCGAGTATCACATCCGCCACGGCCGCCTGCCGCGGCCCGGCGACTGGCGCCAGTTCTGCATCCACATGGCGCGCTACCACTCGCGGCCGCTGGATATGAACAAACCACTGTGGGAGCTGTACGTACTCGAGGGCCTCGACGATATCGAGGGACTGCCGCCGGGCTGCTACGCGGTGGCGATCAAGGTGCACCACGCGGCGGTAGATGGCGCTTCCCTGATACGCTTCCTGATGTCACTGGTGGATATCGACAACCAGGGCACCCCGGTGGCGCCGCTGGAACTCACCGACGCCGAAGACAGTCCGCGCCCCAGCTTGCGTGACATGGCGCGGCGGGCGGCGGCCAACAACCTGCGTTCACCGGTGCGAATTGCCGACGCCATCCTGCGCAATTCTCCGCTGCTGGCGGAGACCGCTCGCGACAGTCTCAGGCGCCGCAAGGCCGACAAGCAGACCGTGCCCTGGACGCGTTTCAATACCCGGGTGTCACCGCACAAGATGTTCGACGCCTGCGACGTCGCGCTGGCGGATCTCAAACGCATTCGTCAGCTGGCGCCGGGGTCGACCATCAACGATGTGGTGCTGGCGATCTGCGCCGGTGGCCTGCGCGAGTACCTGGGCCACCACGATGAACTACCCGACGACCCACTGGTGGCCTGGGTGCCTATCAACGCGCGCCCGGGTGGCGCCAGCGACCAGAGTGAGCCGGGCAATAATATCGCCGCCATGACGACCTCCCTGCACACCGACGAGGCCGATCCGGTGAAACGGCTCAAGGCGGTGCACGCCTCAACCCAGCGCAGCAAGGAGGCCAAGTCCGGTGTCTCCGCACGTTTACTCACTGATATTACGCAACATGTGCCGGCCGCCACCCAGGTGCTGGCCAGCCGCCTGATCCTGCAGCTCAGCCAGTCGGTGCGGGTCTGCAACCTGTTTATCTCCAACGTGCCGGGGCCGCAGTTCCCGGTCTACATGAACGGCGCCCAGCAGGTGGGCAGCTACGGCCTGGCGCCACTGGCCAACGGCATGGGCCTGTTTATCGGCACGCCCAGTTACAACGGGCGCATGAGTTTCAACGTGATTTCCAGTCGCGAGTTGCTGCCGGATATCCGCTTCTTTACTGAATGCCTGCTGCGCTCCTTCGAGTCGCTGCTGGCCGCCGCGGCCGGGCTCGAAAAGAGGGCGGCAAAGCCGGCATCCGGGGCGAAGCGGAAGGTCGGGTCGAAGACGAAAGCCAGGGCCGGGACGGGGAGCAAGGCCGCAGCGGGCTCAAAAGCGAAAGCCAGGCCCCGGCGCAAGGTCAAGCCGAAAAGCGCGCCGAATACCAAATAACAATAGATACAGGAGAATAGACATGCAGCTCAGCGTGGGCTTACTCGGGGGTGGCTCCTGGGGCACAACCGTGGCATCGCTGGTGGCGCGCAATACCCGCGTGACGCTGTGGGCGCGCGATGCGGACACCGTTGCGCAAATCAACAGCGAGCACCGCAATGAGAAATACCTGCCCGGCGCCACCCTGCCGGACAAGCTGTCCGCCACCACCGATCTCGCTGAGGCGGTGGCCGGTGCCGATGTGTTGATTATGGGCATCCCGTCCCAGGGGTTTCGCTCGGTGCTGGAGCAGGTGAAGCCGCATCTGCGGGCCTGGGTGCCGGTCATCAGCCTGACCAAGGGCCTGGAACTCGACACCCGCAAGCGCATGACGGAGATTGTCCAGGAAGTGCTGCCGGGGCATCCTGTCGGAGTCCTCACCGGCCCCAACCTCGCCCGCGAGATTATGTCCGGGCAGGCAGCGGCCAGCGTGATTGCCATGGATGATGAAATCATCGTGCAGGAGTTGCAGAACCTGTTCCGGTCGGGCCTGTTCCGGGTGTACACCAACGATGATGTCATTGGCTGTGAGTTGGGGGGCGTGCTCAAGAACATTATTGCCATCGCCGTGGGGATGGGCGATGGCCAGGGGGCCGGTGACAATACCCGCTCGGCCCTGATTACCCGCGGTCTGGCCGAAGTCACCCGTCTCGGGGTGGCCATGGGCGGGCGCGCCGAGACCTTCGCGGGTTTGGCCGGTATGGGCGATATGATCGCCACCTGTACCAGCCCCCAGAGCCGCAATCGCCAC